>JAFSDX010000002.1 GCA_017436025.1 Thermoguttaceae bacterium | reverse complement strand
TTCGCCGACGGCGCGTCGTCCGTTCCGTTCGTTCCGAAAACCGGCGCGTTCGGCGGCGAAAAGCTCGTCTTCGCCGCGTCGAACGACGTCGGTTGGGGCGGCTTCCTCGGCGCTCGCTACCAAAAATCGCTCGACCGCCTGTCGCAAGAGCCGATCGACAAGGTCGACTTCGTGTTGGCCGACGTTAACTTCAATCAAGAGCGGCGTTTCACGAACTACAGCGGCGACATTTCGGGCCGTTACATCGAAATCGCCTCGCTCGCGTCGCGCCCGGATCGCCCGGTTACGCCGATTTTGCCGCAAGTGATCGACGAAATCGTCCAATACCAAAAGCCGGACGGGCACTTCGGGCGCGACGTCGATTGGGACAAGCCGATCGATATCGCCGCCGCGACGGATCAATCGCTCGAAATGCCGATTCTTTGGGGGAACGGTCGCTTAATCCTCGGTCTTTTCGCGGCTTACGAACGCTTCGGGAATGAAAAAGCGCTCGACGCGGCGGTCAAGATGGCCGATTTTTACGTTAATATCGTTGCGAAGCGCTTCTGCGACCCGGCGCGAATGGACGAATACAAGCAGCAGGCCGCCGGGTACGCCGCCGCTTACGTTACCTGCGTCTACCACGGAATCGAGGGGCTCGTCCGCGCTTACCGAGTTACCGGCAAGGCGCAATACCTTGAAACGGCGAAGGTTATGGCCGATTTCCACGAACAGTTCGACACGCTCCCGGTCGGGCACAGCCACGGTTCGATCAGCGCCCACGAAGCGTTGATTATGCTTTACGAGGAAACCGGCGACAAGAAGTACCTCGACCGCGTCGCAAACCGTTGGACGGAGGCGGTTTCCGGCGGTTACGTCAACCCCTGCGGCGGCGTTTCCGAAAAGTACGAAGTGTCGTACCCGAGCGACGAAGGCTGCAGCGAAGCCGACTGGATGCGCCTCAACCTGATGCTTTGGCGCAACACTAAAGAAGCCAAGTACTTAGACTTCGCCGAACGAATGCTCTACAACGCGTACCAAGCGAACCAATGGGCGACCGGCGGCTTCGGGCACCGTCATCTCGGCGTCGACGCCAAGGGCCCCTTCTCTTGGCAGCCGCGTTACGCCGAGTCGTATTGGTGCTGCAGCTACCACGGCCCGCTCGGCTATTACGAGTTGAAGGAATTTTTGGCGGTCGGCGCGGTCGGAAAGGACGGCGCGAAAACGATTTATTACAACTTCCCGCTCGAGTTCGACGTTCCGCTGAACCTCGACGGCGAGAAGTGGAGCGTTTCGTCGCGCCCGTTCGAGCCGAAAAAAGACGGCGCGCAAACCGTTTTCGGCGCGAAAGTTAAGGTCGTCGGGCCGGAAGGAAAAAAAGTCGCGGTTTCGATTCGGATTCCGGATTGGGCGGCGAACGTTTCGACGTCCCGTTCGCAAACGACGCAAGCGAACGGCGGCGCGGTTTCCGTTTCGACGTCGGTTTCGGTCGCCGTCGCGAACGGGCGTTGCGTTTTGGCCGACGTCGAAGCGGGCGCGGAGTTTGAAATTCGTTTCGTCGCGAAGCCGATTTTGGAAGACCGCCGCTTCAACCGCGTCGCCGTTCCGACGTTGGAAGCCGGCAAAACCGCGACGCTTGCGGAAACGGTTCTCCGCTGGGGCCCGAACGTCTTGGTTTCGAAAAAGAACGACGGTTCCGCGATCGAACCGCTCGCCGTTAAGGTTAGCGCCGACGGTCAAATCGTCCTGCCGGAAGAGACGCTGACGAGCGTTTACGAGATGACCGACGCCGAACGCGACGGCGCGCACACGTTCGTTTTCAACGTCGAACTCTCGAAATAACGCCGTTTACAACGCTTCCCGCGTCGACGTCAATTCGCTGACTTGCGACGACGCGACGCGTTAAGAAGCGTCGAACGCCCTAAACGCGCCGAGCCGCAACCGCTCGACGCGTTTTTTTACGCCGCGTCGACGCGTTGCCCCTTACCTCCATCTTACCCCAAACCCCAACGTTAGCGACGTCGCGTCGACGCGTTACCCCTTACCTTCCGCTTACCAAAAATCCCGCGTTAGCGACGCCGCGTCAACGCCAAAATTTCTCCCGTTTTCATTCCCAAACCCCAACGTTAGCGATGTCGCGTCAACGCGTTGCCCCTTACCTCCATCTTACCCAAAATCCCGCGTTAGCGACGCCGCGTCGACGCGTTGCCCCTTACCTCCCACTTACCAAAAATCCCGCGTTAGCGACGCCGCGTCGACGTCAAAACTTCTCCCGTTTTCATTCGCTTCCCTCAACGCTAACGCTCGCAAGCCAAGGCGCTTAAAAAAAACGCCGACGCAATCGTCGCGCCCTTCCGCTCTCGTCGAAGTTCGCCCGCCGGAAACGTTTGAAGGGGGCGAACTCGATAAAATCCGCCCGCCTTTAGACGTTCCGTTCTTTTTGTTACGCCGAGCCGCATACAATTCAAAAACTATACAACAGCAAGTTTTACGAAATCTGAACGCAACCGGTCGCGAACGCCGACTTCGACGCGCTCGCAAAAGAAGCGTACGACAAGGCGGCGCGCCAACGGAAGAGCGCGCGGCGTTGGGACGACCTGTCGCCGTCGACGCGTTTGAAGTACTACTACCAAGCGCAAAAGGACTTCGAAACGCGCACCGGGAAACCGGCGTATCGGCAAGTTTCGCCGTCGACGACGTTCGCGGAGTACTTCGAGCGACAAGACGACGCGTTCAAGCGCTCTTGGCTTGGCGCGAAACGTTACGAAGCGTACCGCAACGGCGCGACGTTCGGCGACGTCGTGAAGCCCGCGGCGACGTACCGCGCGACGACCGCCGAACTTTCGCCAACGCCCGCCCAAACGCCCGCCCAACCGTCGAAAATCGACCGCGCGACGCTTCCCGACTTCGACGGTTCGCCGAAACAGAACCGTTGGGCGGAAGGCCTGCGAACGAAAGCGCTCGACGACTTCGAGGCCGACGACGTTTCGGGTTACGTCGCGTCGAGCGTCACGCCGATTCGCTCCAAACCGTCGTCGAACGACGCGCCGGAACAAACGGAACGGCGCAACTTAAACGCGTTGATTCGCGCCGAGATCGACAAGCGCGGCGAAGCGGCGGTGTTGGCCGACGTCGAAGCGGCGACGCGCGAAATTGCCGCCGAGATGTTCGCCAACCCGTCGGCTCGCGACTGGATTGATTCGCGGTACGACGCAAGCGTTCTTTGTCGAGCGACGACCGCCGCAATCCGCCGCGTCGCGACGACGGGTAGCGCCGCGAAACCGAAACCGGCGTTCGACTTGCCGCCGCTCGACTTGCCGCCCCTTTCGTTGCCGCGCCTTTCCGGTTCGCCGCGTCAAATAAGTTGGGCGGAAGACTTGCGACGTCGCGCCGTTCGCGACTTGACGGAAGAGCGCGCGAACGAAACGGCCCGCGACAACGTGCGACATTGGCGCGAATGGTCGAACCGTCGCGACGCGAAAAAAATCCGCGAAACGTTGCCGGAACTCGAAGCGGCGATTGCGGAAGTCGGCGGCGACGACGCGGCGGCGCAAATTTTGGGACGCGAAGCGCTTTTGAAGGCGCGCGAATACGTCGAAACGTGGGACGATTCCCGCGACTGGATCGACCTTAAAACCGAACAAAAAGTCGACTTAAACGCCTACGCCGCGCAAAAGATCGCCGGAACGCCGAAAGAAGCCGCCGCGATTCTGCGACGCTACGCCGACGACGCGAAAACCGTTGAAGGCCCTTTAACCCGCGAAAGACTAGAACTCCTTATAGAAGCGGGGTTTAAAGACCGACGCGACGGTTTCGATAAAATTTTCCCGCTTAATGACTCCAACAGTGAAAACCGCGTTAAAATGCGTCAAAAGTACCCGACAAAAGCGGGGAAAATACGCGCTTCGAAAGAAGCAAACGCGCCGTTTTTGTCGTCCGACGCGGAAAAAAGTTTAAACGCGGGGCTTGACTTTGTCGGTCGCGCGCTGGATAATATCGTTGGGGAAGATTTTAGAAATCGAGGTTTTTGGAAAACTCGTTTTCGCGCTTACTGCGAAGGGACGGGGCGTTATTGTTTCGACGGCTCAATTATATTGCGCGATACCCACCAGAAGACAATTGGCGAAAACGTCGCGCACGAGTTCGCACACGCGCTCGAACGCAACGCCCCCGGCTTGCTGTCGCGCCTTCAAGCCCTTTACGTCGACTTAACGACGGAAGCAAACGGCGAACGCACCCCAATAACGCCCCGCAAACTCCCCGAAACTGGAAAAATTTTGTACAAATACCGCCCGTTGGCGGCAAAATATTCAGATATGAATATTCCCGAGTACGCCCTGCGGACGTATGAAGAAACACAATCCGACCCGGCGACGGAGCTTTTGTCGATGTGGCTTCAAAAAATTTACGAAAACCCTCGAAAATTCACGCGCGACTATCCACAATACCACAAAGAAATTTTAAGGGTGTTACGAGAATGGAAAGAGAGTTTATAAAATATTGGGAAATAACGCGCGGTTCCTCGCAAGTGGACGTTTACGCGTTCGGAACGTATGGGGACGCCTGTTACCTTGGAATCAAAGACGACGCGCCAACTCTTGCGCTTTGCCGAGAACTTGAA
Source organism: Thermoguttaceae bacterium (assembly GCA_017436025.1). Lineage (GTDB taxonomy): Bacteria > Planctomycetota > Planctomycetia > Pirellulales > Thermoguttaceae > RUG369. Next base: position 1,071 of record JAFSDX010000002.1, on the reverse strand, counting down.
GAGGCGGAAAACGCCAACCGCTCTAAAATCGTGCGCTTCCGCGATAATCGCGGCGTTTTTGGTAATGAATATCCAGACGCGCGCGCCGTCGTGGAGTATTTGCTGGAAAACAAGCTAATCGCCGTTGACGCGGCGAAATACGTCGGCCCGGAATACGACCCCAACGCCCCGAACGGCGTTGAAGAAGCAGAATTGGGATTTTAACCCGGCGGACGTTCCCGCGCTGTGAGGAGGTGAAAAAATGAGTATTTACGACCGAGACGAAACGCCTGTCAAAATCTCGTTTACGTTGCCGCGTCATCTGCTGGACGACCTCGACGAGTACGCGGAAGCGGCGAAGGTTTCGCGTTCGGAAAGTATCCGTCGTATTATCCAAGCCGACTTATCCCACGTCAACCTCGACGATGTGCGAATGTATGCAAATATGCCGCCCAGCCAATATGAGAATGTTTGGGACGCCGCCAAACGGCTTAACGCCGAAACAAGGGAGAAAACGAAATGAAATACCGATTTTTTGTTCGCTGGGAGGATTGCGCGGAATTTGAAGTCGAAGCGGAGGAAGAAATAAAATGACGACGAAAAACTTGCCCGGCCCGTTTTGTTGGGTCGGCGCGAAGAACCGAATTCGTTCGAAGATCGCGCCGATTTTGGAGGAAGCGCGGCGCGGTCGGCCCGTTTACGTCGAGCCATTCGGCGGTTCGGCGGCGACGTCGCTTGCGCTCGAACCGGCAAAACGCGAAGTTTACAACGACGCCGACGGTCGACTCGCCGACTTTTTTCGCGCGCTCGCCGACGACGAAGCGCTTAAAAAAATGAAGCGGTTCGCCGCCGCGTTCCCGAAATCGCGCGAAATATATGACGAAATGAAGCGCGATTGGGTAAAGTCGCCGGAACTCGCAAAGCGCGGTTTCGCGACGTTTTACGTTCAAGCGTTTTCGTTCGGCGGCAAGCCGTTCGACGCGTTCGGAATCCAAAAAAACGACGGTTCGAAAGGGAACGTCGGAGCGTACCGCGCGAAGGCGGAGCGGCTCGACGAATACGCGGCGCGGTTCCGTTTCGTCAACGTCGAAT
>JAFSDX010000032.1 GCA_017436025.1 Thermoguttaceae bacterium | reverse complement strand
CCGGGGCGAGCGGGGCTTCGTCGAGAGCCGGGGCGAGCGGGGCTTCGTCGAGAGCCGGGGCGAGCGGGGCTTCGTCGAGCGCCGGGGCGAGCGGGGCTTCGTCGAGAGCCGGAGCGACGAGCGGGGCTTCGTCGAGAGCCGGGGCGAGCGGGGCTTCGTCGAGCGCCGGGGCGAGCGGGGCTTCGTCGAGAGCCGGAGCGGCGAGCGGAGCGGGGTCGGCCAACGGGGCTTCGTCGAGCGTCGGGGCGACGAAGGGCTCCGTCGCGCCGAACGTTTCCAGCGCTTGCGGTTCTTCGACGAACGTTTGCGCGTTTTCGTCGACGACTTCGAGACGCAGTTCCGAGCCGGACGTCGGACGAATCGCGGCGCGTTCGTCGGCGCGGGAACGAAGACCGGTTCCGGAAGCGGAGGCGACCGGACGCGTCGTCGAACGGGGCGGCGACAGCGTTAACGAACTCGCCGGGCGGGCGTCGGAAGCGGGCGTCGGCGGCGCGGCGGCGAGCGGAACGGCTTCCGAAACCGCGACGTCGGAGGCGGCGTTGACTTGCGTCGGCGAGGCGAGTTGACGGCAGGTCCAAAAGACGCCGCCGACGACGAGAGTCGCGCCGACAAAGCCGGCGGCGCATTGAATCGCTGATCGTTTCATTTTTAAACCAATTTTTGATTTAGCGTCGGCGTTTTGTTTTTCGGCGATTATATCGGCGGAAAAAACGAGCGAAACGCGGAAAACGCGTTCGCGCAAAACGGCGACTCGGTTCGGTTAAGGTCGCTAACGTCGGTTCGGCTCGTAAACGGCGAGCGCGAACGTCTTCGAGGCCCGCTCGACCGGAGCGCGCGGCAAGATTAATAACAAATTTTTAACGGTTCGGAAAGAGCAGTTTGGCGAGATTTTCCGCTCCGTCGAGGCGGAATAGGAAAGAAAAACGGACGAGCTAAAAGAGAGAAAAGGGGCGAGATAGGCGGTCGGGGCGAAATAGGGGGATAAGAGGAAATAGGGAGGCGCAAAGGGCGGCGGGACGGCGGCGCTCGGAGCGAAAAAAAGACCGCGAACGAAAAGAACGCGGTCGTCGATCGCCGATTTTGTCAATATTACTATAGCGCGTTTATAACGGACGCGCGGCGGCGAAAAAGTCGCATTAAGCGCCGGGAATCGTCGCGGGAAGGAGTTCGCGCGGAATCGGACGCCGTCGAACCGGCGTCGGGAGCGGAGCGGGTTCCGGAGTCGGCGGGAGTTCGCGAACGGGCGCGAGCGCCGGGGAAGCGGGCGCGGTCAAAACGGCGGGACGGACGGCGTTCGGAGCGTCGGACGCGACGGCGGACGAGGCCGCTCGAACCGGTTGCGCCGAAACGACGCCGTCGAGTTTCGCGTCGAGGTTGGGGCGTTCGACGGCGCCGAAGCGTTTTTTGATCGGCGGGGCGCGGCGCGGAAACTCTTGGAAGAGATTGACGCCGCGACGAGTCGGTTTGGGGGACGGAGCGACTTTACGTCGGTTTCGTCGGCGGTTTCGAGTCGAAGGGGCGCGAGGGCTTCGTCGTCGGCTTCGAGACGGAGGGGCGCGAGGTCTTCGTCGTCTTCGGTCGAGAGGAGCGCGGCGACTTTCGGCGCGCTTTCCGCCGGAGTTAAGGTCGGGGCAAGGTCGGCGTCGGCGGTCGCGGCGAGCGAAACGTCGTCCGCTTCTTCCGATTCCGGAGCGTCGGCGGGCGCGTCGGCGTCGACGACGTAACCGATCGCGGCGACGCGGAGGGGAGCTTCGTTCTTTTGGGACGTCGCGACGACGATCGTTTCGCTGATCGCGCCGGTTTGGTCGCCCGCGCGGAACGTAACCGGGACGACGTGAACCGTTCGCTTGAGATCGGTTTTCAAAAAGCTCAGCCGCTTGTCTTGCGAGTCGACGCGAAGGATTTGGAACGGAGTGGAGCCGCAAACGACGAGGTTCTTCGTTACCGTCTTATTTTTCGGAACGACGCCGAGCTGCAAGTAGGACGGTTTCGCCGTCAGCGGCGCGGTAACGACGCCGCGTATCGGAAGGAAAATCGACGCGGTCGCCGGGTCGGGGTCGTTCGTTTTGAATTTGAGCAGGTCGTGAATGTAGCCCGGCTCCGCGGTCGCTTTCAATTCGACGAGAATCTCGTAAACGACGCCGGTCGACGTGCGACGCGCTTCTCGAGCTTCGGCGCGAATCCCCGGGTTCGTCTTTTGAACGCCGATCAGCGCCCAGTCCGGACGGCCTTCGTATTGGAGGTAAGCGCGTTTGACGACGCTTTTGCCCTGCGTCGACGTTCCGAACTCGATCGAGCCGGGGTCGAAACCGACGTCGGCGCGGATGTACGTCTTCACCTGCATCTGCACTTCGGCGAGCGCGGGTTTGCTGAAGACGACGGTGATCGTCGCCTTGCGTCCTTTGGTGTGCTGGCGGCCCGACGTGTCGACGCGAGCGATAATCTCGGCGGTTTCGCCCGAACGGATTCGCGTTTTCGACGCGCTGGCTTTTGTGCAGCCGCAGTTCGACGAAACGGACGAAATGACGACGTCTTCTTTGTAAATATTTTTGAACGCGAAACGATGTTCGACGTCGGCGTGCAACGCGACGCTGCCGAAGTCGTGCGTTCGAACGGTGCCGAGTTCGCTAAACATCTTCGCCGCCCATTGGCTTTGCTGCGCGAAAATCGACGAAGAAGACAATAAAAACATTAACGTCGTGAAAACGAAAGTTTGCGCGGCGAAAACGCGAGAACGTCGAACGGAGCGCGCGAAGGACTCGTCGGCGTTTGGCGACGAAGCGTTCGGCGAAACGAGCGCTCGACGGCAAAGAGCGCGGAAATTAGGCGCCGCCATTGGATTCTCCTTTAAACGAAAACCGAAAAACGCGGGAACTAAACGCGAAATTTACGAAGTTTGGCGAAAGTTTAGCGAGGGTTCGGCGAAAAACGCGCGGACGCGACCGACGTCGAGCGTTCGCGAATAACGTGCGGAGGCGAAACGTTCGAACGAGCGGAGCGAACCGCGTCGGCGTCGCGCAAGTCGCATTCGGTCGACTTTTTTCGACGCGACGCCGCTTAATGGCGTTATCGACCGTTCGCGTCCCTTTCTTTGAGAAAAATTGGAACAATCGGTAAAATTTGTCGAATCGTCGGGGCGACGCGGCGAACGATTCGCAATTTTGCTGAAAATGGGTAAAATGGGGAAGCGGGGGAAAGGGGGAGTCGGCGGCGCGAGAAAACGACGACCGAGGGCGCGTCTTTTTTACGCCGCTTTGTTAAGATGGATCGGTTGCAGCGGTCGTAACGAATAAACTTAGTTTTTTCGCGCAAATGTAAAAACATTGAGAAAAATCGACTATTTTTTTAAGTTTTTTAAATTAAAATAGGCTTGGGTTGTCTTCGGAACGTATACTCAACCGAGAAGAGGCCGCTTAGGCGGAATTCGGCGTCTTTTCGCGACTGTTTTTACCGCGACGACTCGAAAAAGATCGAACGACCCGACGAAGGGCGGCGACGAAGCGAGCGAGTCGCGAAGCCGACGACGGACGCGGCGGGCGGACGGTCGCGACGAACGAAAAAAGCGGAGTTTTTCGTTCGCGCTTTGCGTTATTAATTAATATGGGCACGATTCGGCGCGCGTTTATGTTTTTTCAACGTTTTTTATCGACCGCGACGGTTCGACCGGGCAAATTGACGCTCGGTTTGGGGAACGCCGTCGCGGTTTTCGTTCTTTTATCGATTTTAGCGGCGAACGAAACGGTTTTCGCGCAAAATTATCATTATCGTGCAAACGGGGCGCGGCGCGTTTGGAACGTCGTCGGGGCTCGCGATCCTTGGAACGGCGTTCCGACCGGGATACCGTCTCGCGTCGAACCGGACGAAGCGGCGCCGGCGAACGAAAATTCGGCTCGTTCGGGCGCGTCCGACGACGTCGCCAACGCCGCGACGACGGCGACCCGTCCGGCGACCGGGATTCCGTCCCGACTCGAAGCGGTCGACGCGTCGTCGACGCAACAAGCGCAACATCTGCAAAACGCTCAAAATCGCCCCCGTCCGCAAAGACCGCAAAGCGCGAGCGAAGAGCCGAGTCGCGATTCCGGTTGGGCCGTTTCCGGCGCGCCCGCGCAAGACGGCGGTTCCGACGCGTCGAATCGGCGGAACGTCGCGAACGGTCAAATTGGGCAAGACGGGCGGAACGTCGCGAACGGTCAAATTGGGCAAGACGGGCAAAACGTCGCGAACGGTCAAATTGGGCGAGACGGGCGGAACGTCGCGAACGGTCAAATTGGGCGAGACGGGCGAGACGGGCAAGACGGGCGGAACGTCGCGAACGCTCCGTCGCTTCGTCGCGAGAGCGCCGCGCCGAGCGTCGCCGTTTCGCTGCCTTTTGCGCGTCGGGCGACTCGCGAAGAACTCGAGCGTTGGCGAGCGTCCGAAAAAGGAACGTTGGTCGCGATTCCGCGCGTTAATTTTTTAAAGAGCGGGAACGAAAAGCAGCCGGACGCCGCCGCGCCGAGCGGAATCGACGCGACGACCGGCGCGACGACCGGCGCCGTTCCGGTTCGCGACGCGGTCGAAGCGTCGGCGACGGAAAGCGTCGCGTCGGCGATTCGAACGACGAACGTTAACGCGAACGCGGCGGACGTCGGCGCGGACGAGTACGTCGTTTTTACGTTGTCCAACCTTCCGGCGGACGAGGCGACCCTTTTGCGCGACGCCGAGGACGGACGTTGGGACGAAATCGATCTCTTCGAAGCCGCGTTGATCGCCGAAGGATTGACGACGCGCGAACGTCGGGCGCCGCAACGCGAAAAATTCGAACGCTTCGCCGCCGAACTGGCGACGTTGACCGAACGCGAAACCGATCCGCTCGAAAAGACGAAAATCGTTTACGAGTATTTGCACGACGTCGTTTTGACGGAAAAATACAACTTGAATTGTTCGAGCCTCGTCGCGTCGCTCGAAAACGGCGTCTTCAACTGCGTCAGCGCGACGGCGTTGTTCAACTGCTTCGCCGCTCGAGCCGGGCTGGAGGTCGCCGCGCTCGAAACGACCGGACACGCGAAGAGCCGCGTTAAGTTCGCCGACTCGTTCCTCGACCTCGAAACGACCTGTTCGAGTTGGGAGCGGTTGCCGGACAAGATTCGCGCTTACTCGCGTCCGCGTTCGACTCCGACCGACGAAGAAGGAGGCGCGGTTCTGCGGAACGTTTCGTTCGAACGTCGCGAAACAAACGCCGACGCCGACGCGGGCTCGACGACTTTCGACGCGGAAACGTCGACGCCGGACGCGCCGCTCGGGTACTCGTATACCCGAACTCGCAAACCGATGCGCGAAATCGGCGACGTCGAGTTGGTCGCGACGATTTATTATAACGTCGGCGTCGACTTTTATCAAAGGGAACGGTTCGAGGAAGCGATCGTCGCTTACGTCAAGGCCGCGCGGCTCGCGCCGAACAATCGAACGATTTTAGGAAATCTTAAGGCGACCCTTAACAACTGGGCGATTCAGATCGCGACGAAAGACAAGGATTTCGAACGCGCGATTCTCGTCGCCGAACAAGGTTTGCTCCTCGACCCGAATTTTCCGGAATATAAGATGAATTTGCCGATATTTTTCCATTATTGGGTCGATTATTTGGCGCGCGACAACCGCTGGGACGAAGCGAAGCGCGTCGAACGAGAGTATTTGAAGCGTTTTCCGAAACCGACGCCGCAATGATTCGCGGAGCGGGAAACAAACGTCGAAAACAAAAAGAGCGCGTCTCGAACGAACGAGGCGCGCTTTTTTTATCGCCGTCGAGCGAGCGAAGCGAGAGAGTCAGCCGAGCAAAACGTCGGCGGCGAGCATAACGCAAAAACCGGCGAGGAGCGCGTAAGTCGCGCCGCGTTCGGCGCCGTGCGCGTGCGTTTCCGGAATCATTTCGTCGCTAACGACGTAAAGCATCGTGCCGCCGGCGAACGCGAGCGCGAGCGGAAGAACAAACGGCGCGACCGGCGCGGCGAACGAAACGACGCCGTATCCGAGCGGAACGCCGACCGCTTCGACGAGACCCGACGCGAGCGCGCAGACGAGCGTTTTGCGAGCCGAAACGCCCGCCGCCAAAAGCGCGGAAACGACGATCAACCCTTCCGGAACGTTTTGGAGCGCGATCGCGCCCGCGACGACGAGCGCTTGCGCCGTCTCGACCGCGCCGAAACCGACGCCCGCCGCGAGACCCTCCGAAACGTTGTGAATCGCGATCGCGACGACGAAAAGGAGCGTCTTTTTCAACGCGTCGTCGCCGGGCGCGCCGCTCGGGCTTCCGTCCGGTTCGATCAAACGGTGCAGGTGAGGAACGAATTTGTCGACGAGCGTCAGCGCGTAAGCGCCGACGAAGATTCCGACGATCGCGATCGGAAGACCGAAACGCCCGCCGTCCTCGACCGCCGGGAGAATCAGACCGAGCGTCGCCGCCGCGAGCATAACGCCCGCCGCGAACGCCAACGCAACGTCGGAAAAACGGTGCGAAATTCTTTTGAACGCGAAACCGAACGCGGAGCCGACGAGCGTCGCGCCGCCGACGCCGAGCGCGGTAAGAAACGCCAAAAACATATCGAACGTCCTTTATTGGTTTAGTGGGCGAAATTTGGTTTTTGTTTGAAAAGACGGCGGCGCGGGCGTCGTCAACGTCGGATTCGGTCGTTCGGAACGTAAACGGAGCGCAACGGGAGCGCGGCGCCGTTTCCGAAATCTAGCGTCAGGTCGGGGTCGTCCGGAAAGACCGACGGGGGAGCGGGAACCGCGCGAGTCGCGGGTTGCGTCGCGGCGACGGAGGCGATCGGCGCGGGTTTCGGGGGTTCCGGTTCCGGCGCGGGCGCGGCGGCGACGGTTTCCGTTTCCGGGGCGGGGGGCGTTTCCTCGACCGTCGCGTCCGTTTCGGCGTCGGCTCCGTCGGTTTCGACTTCGCCGAGTTGTTCCGCTTCGGCGGTTTTTTCTTCGACCAACGCTTGCGCGAGCCCGTCTTCGCGAATTTTTTTAAGGCGTTCGATCGCGGCGGCGTCGAGTTCTTGATAAACGGCGCCGGTTTGAATCGTCGGTTTTTCGTCTTCGGAGACGCGTTCGCCGATCGTCGCCGGGAGCGCCTTGTCGGCGCCGAGCCGCATTCCGGACTCGTAAGACGCGTTGGTGAAGGGGCCCGCGCCGAAGAACCAGCGGTCGCGAATATTCGAAGATTTCGTTTGGAGGCCGGATTGCCAAATGATCGCGCCGGTCGTCTTGTTGTACGCCCACATGTTCAGCTTGACTTGCGCTTTTTGGTCGGTGCGTTTGATCAACGCGAACTCCGGAATCGAGGTCGCGGCGAGCGTCCCGATGGCTGGGATCGACGTTTCCGGAATACCGTACATTAAGTCGTAGCGGTTGGTGCCGACGGCGCCGGGCGCGACTTCGAGAATATAGTCGGCGTCGTCCGCCGCGTCGCGAACGAACGCGCCGTTCGCGGCGAGCTGTTGGCGAACGAGGCTCTGCAAATAGGCGGAGTCGGTCGTCGAGTTGGCGATTTTGATGTGAATTTTGAGGCCGGCGAGGCGGGAATAGTCGTATTCGTCGACGACGTCCTCCATCGCGCTGGAGATGAGGAGCTGTTCGGTCGCGGTGCGGCCGGTGTCGCTGAATTTAGTCGTTCCGCAACCGACGAGCGACGACGTCGCGAGAAGGAGAGCGAGCGTCGGACGGGCGGCGTTCGAGGGCGCAAGGAAGGGACGCGAGGCGAAAAGTCGAGGCATAACGGTAAAAAGCGACGGACGCGGCGCGGCGTCCGTCGATAAAAACGAGCGCGAAAGGGGCGGAAACAAGGGAAGCCGATAATTGACGCCGAGTATAACGAATTTTCCGGCGCGACGGAAGAGCGTTTTGGCGAGCCGCGACGCGAAAACGAGAATTTTTTCGCGTCGCGGCGGTTAAAATAGAGGAAATGCGAAAAGGCGGCGGCGAACGGAAGCGGATTAGCGAACGAGCCGTCGAGGGGCGTTGGAGGCGGAATCGGCGTCGGTTTTGTCGGCTTTGCCGGTTTTAGCGGTTTTGGCGCTTGGCGCGGCGGTTTGCGACGTTTCGGCGTCGAGTCGCGCGGAGAGCGGCGTCGGTTCGAGGTCGCTGCGGGCGAGTTCGAAGCGCGGAACGATCGTTTCGGGGCGAATCGCGATTTCGACGCGTCGGTTGCGGCGGCGGTTCGTTTCGTTTTCGTTCGAGACGATCGGCGAAACGGCGCCGCTTCCGCCGACGATCGTTTGGTTCCGCGCGACGCCGGTTTCCTCGACGAGAAACTCCGCGACGAGATAAGCCTTTTGAACGCTCGCCGCCTGCGCCGAAAGAGCGTCTTCCGGACGCGCCGGGTCGAGGTCGGAATGACCTTGAATCGCGAGAACGTTCGTCGGATAGCGGCGCAAAACGTCGGTCGCGAGGAGGCGGAGGCGGTCTTTGCCTTCTTCGCTGAATTCGTTTGAATTCGGTTTGAAAAGAAGGTCGTCTTGCAGTTCGATCGTCGCGACGTCGCCCTCGCGGCGAATCGGGAGGATTTTGGGATCGGAGAGGCGCAAGTCGAGCGCGGCAACGCTGTTGTTCGGGACGACGACGGTCGTCGACGGGCGGCGCGTCGCGGCGTCTTGGAGTCGGCGGCGGCGTTCGAGAAATTCGCGTTCGGCGCGCAGTTCGTTCGCGTCGGCCAAGAGAACGCGGTTTTTCTCGGCGAGTTCGGCGTTTTGGCGGCGGAGCGCGGCGACCGTTTCCTCCGCGTCGCGGCGATAGGTCGCGGTTTGGCGCAAGAGCGACTCGTTCGCGTCGACTTGACGGCGGGCGTCGGCGCGGGCTTCGAGGAGTTCTTCGCGGAGTCGACGTTCTTCGCGTTGGTCGGCGGCGCCGAAATCGCCGAGCGGAGCGGAACCGGGCGGCGCGGCGGGCGTCGACGGGTTGAACGCGGGGAGGGACGGAGGAACGGAGGCCGGGTCGACGCCGGGCGCGGGACAGGCGGACGCGCTCGACGGCGTCGCGTAAAAACCGCCGAGCGACGCCGTCGACGGCGTCGGTTGGACGGTCGCTTCGGCGGCGGGGAGTTCCGAGTATTCGACTTTTTCGACGATCGGCGTCGGGGCGGCGCTTGCGGACGCGGTCGGTTTGCGGGCGAAGTTTAACGAATCGGAAACGCAACCGACGAACGCCGGAAGGAGCGCGGCGAGCGGCGGAGCGCAAAAGAGCGGGGAACGGCGCATAAACGTTTCGCTTTCTTGGGCAAAGGGGAAAAAAGGACGTCGCGGCGGAAAAGGCCGGAACGCCGGGTCGCGAAAAGTTTAGAATCGCGTCGTCGGAACGGGGAAGAACGGAACGATTTTCGGGCGAAATTATCGTTTGCGCGGCGAAAAGCGAAAACGCGGAGAATGGGGGAAATGGCGAAGATAGGGGGAGCGGCGAAAATAAAAAGGTCGACGCGCTTGCAAGAAACGCGTCGACCTGCGTCCGCCGCCGGAAGGCTCCGCGCGGAATCGTCGAAAAAGGAAAAGGAAAACGACGAACGGCGCGTTCGGCGGCGGTTAAAGGCGACCCGAGCCGTTCGAAGGTTCGAGTCGCGAAAAACGATTAATGTTGGAAATCGGTAAGCCCGTAAATTTCGAGCGCGAGATCCTTGACGCCCTTCAAGTCGAGCTTGCCGGTTCCCAAAATCGGAATCGCGTCGACCTTGCGGAAGTTCGCCGGGGACGGAACCCAAAGTTGCGGGAGGCCGGTCGCGGCGGTTCGTTTGCAAAGGTCGTCGATCGCGAGCGGGAGGTCGGTGTAAAGGACGACTAACTTTTCGCCCTTCTTCTCGTCCGGGACGGCGGTAACGACGAGACGGAGCGCCGATTTCGCGTCGTCGTCGGACGCGGCGGCGTTCGGGTCGGCGTTTTCCTTTTCCCAATCTTGAACGACTTGCGCCAACCGCTCTTCGATGAGACCGTGCGGGGCCATTTCGCCGCCGATCTTCGACATCCGAGTTTCGCGCCCGGTGATGAAGATGAAGTTGTCTTCGTCGATCTTGGCGACGTCGCCGGAGACGTACCAACCGTCGCGGAAAATTTTCGCCGTGCGTTCCGGATCGTCGTAATAACCGGGGGTGATCGAGTTGCTCTTGACGAGGAGCATCCCGGAAACGTTCGGCGGGAGTTCTTCGCCGGTGTTCATATCGATTACCTTGGCGACGAAGTTCGGGCTCGTGCGACCGATCGACCCGGCTTTATAATAGGGCGAAAAATTGTCCGGAACGCGCAACGGCGGCTTGTTGACCGACATAACCGGCGCCATTTCGGTCGCGCCGTATCCTTCGCAAAGGTCGTAACCGAACTTTTCCTTCCAAGCGTCGCGCAGGTCGGACGGCGTTTTCTCGGCGCCCGGCACCGGGAAGTCGACCGATTCGAAGTCGGCGGGGTCGCAACGGCGCAGGTACGTCCGCAGGAACGTCGGCGTCGTCGGGAAAAGTTTCGGTCGGTAACGGCGCGCGACTTCGGCGACTTGGCGCGGTTCGAGCGGGTTGAAGTGGTAATAGCAAGCGTAAGGATAGGCGAGCGGGAACCAAATCGATACCGTGTAACCGAACGAGTGGAAGAACGGAAGCGTGCCGAGGAGCGAGTCGTCCGGCGTCGGGGACGCGGATTGACCGAAGCTCTGCATATTCGCCGCGACGTTGCCGTGCGTCAGCATAACGCCCTTCGGCATTCCGGTCGAACCGCTCGTGAAGACGATCGTATTGAGGTCGGTCAACTTGATTTTCGTCAAGCCGAGGCGGCGTTCGAGGAGCCAAGTCGGCGTCAACGAGTCGAGGAGCCCGAGGATTTTGTCGATTTTCGCGATGTTCGGCGCGAGTTCCTCCAAGACGAGAAGCTCCGCGTCGAGGTTGAGGTGCGGGAGTTTCGCCAACAACTTTTGCGACGTGAGAACCTTTTTGATTCCGACTTTGTTAATGCAATAATTGTTGATGTCGTTCGTGAAGGTGTAGTTGAGGTTGATCGGAACGCGGCGGTCGAACGCGACGGCGCCGTTGATCAGGACGCCGATCGTCGAGGTCGGGAGGAGAATCCCGACTTTCTCGTCCGAACCAAGGACGCGACGGAGGGCGCGGCGCAGAACGAGAATCTGCAGCAACGCTTGCTTGCCGGTCGCTTCGCGCTTCGTCGAGTCGCCGAATTGGAGCCGCTTCCCGACCGTTCGGAGGTTGCGAATCGTTCGGCGCGCCGGAACGAGGAGGCGAACGTTTTCCGGGTGGAGGCGGTAACTTTGAACGTCGACTTCCAATTCTTGAACGATATGGAGCAAACGTTGCGAAATATGCGCGTCGTCGCGACCGGCGGCGCGTTCGTCGGCCAACGTCGTCGGGGCGCCGAAGGAGATCGCCGGGCGGTACGGGGATTTCGTTTTATGTCCGTCGAACTTCGCGTAACCCCCACGGCTGCCGAAGAAACCGGAGATCGCGAACGGAACGACCGGAACGTCTTCGGCGTCCTTCAACATCGCGAGGAAACCGGGTTGGAAAGCGCGGATTTGGCCGGTGCGGGTGAGCGCGCCTTCGGCGAAAATGCAGACGACTTCGCCCTTTTGGAGCGCGGCGCGGCTTTCCTTCAACATCGCGACGATCGAGCGGCGGTCGCCCGGGACGATTTGGATCGCGCCGGTTTTGCGAATGACGAAGTTCGCGAGTTTGTTTTGCGACGGCAAAAAGCCCGCGTCGGCGATAAAGCGAACCGGACGCGGCGAAGCGCAGTAAACGATCAGCGCGTCGAGGTAGGAAACGTGGTTCCCGACGAGCAAAACGCCGCCGGTTTCCGGAATGTTGTCGACGCCGTATTCGCGCAAGCCGTAATAGCGGCGCAACCCGAGCGAAACGAAGAAACGAATCGTCGGAATCGCGAAACCGCGGAGCGCGGCGAAGAAAACCGGGAGCGAAAGCAAACCGCAAACGAGCCAAATTTCTTTAGCGTCGAGCCCAAACGAACCGGCGAAAACGCCTTGAAGCGTCGCGAAAATCGCCATTCCGAGGAACGAATAAAAGTTGTACGCCGCCAAAACGCGACCGCGGCTCGCCTCCGGGCTCTCCTTTTGGAGCGCGGCCAAGAGCGGAACGTCGTAAAGACCGGCGGAGAGGCCGAGTCCGGCGAGCGCGACCGCGCCGAAAATGAAACCGACGGTCGACGGCGACGCGACCGAAGCGCCTTCCGGCAAAACGACGCCCGGCGTGAAGTACAAAACGACGCAGAAGAAAACGATCGCCGCCGCGCCGAGAGGAACCAATCCGGTTTCGACCCGACCTCGCGAAAGTTTCCCGGCGACCAACGCGCCCCCGGCGATCCCCAACGACAGCGCGCCGATCAGCCAACCGACGTAATCTTGGCGAACGAGGAGCGTTTCCGTCGCGAACTTGTCGATGTTCGATTGAGCCAACGCGCCCAAACCCCAAAAGAACGAACTCGCCAACGCGACCCAAAAGAGATAGCGATAACGGAAAAGCGAGCGCAAATCGATAAACGTTTGCTTAAACGGATTGATCGGGAACTTCGCGCTCGGGTCCGCCGCCGGAATCGACGGGAGGAACAAGCTCGAAATCAGCCCGACCGTCGCGACGCCGATAATAACGCTCGCCCAAACCGCCGGGGCGCCCATTCCGCCGCTTCCGGGAATCGGCGCTTCCGGATTCAGCGTCGACCAAACGAAGAGATAGCCGCCGACGAGCTGACCGCCGACGCAAGCGAGCATCGAGGTCGCCGAAACGTAAGCGTTCGCCTGCGAAAGACGCTCCGCCGGGACGAGGTTCAAAATCGAACCGTATTTCGCCGGGCTAAAAAACGCGCTCTGCGACGCCATCAGGAAGAGCGTAACGAGCATAAACGGAACCGATTGCGTTATAATCGCCGCCGTTCCGAGGAGCATAATCAGCAATTCCGCGACTTTCGCCCAAATCATTACGTTGCGGCGGTTGAAACGGTCGCAAACGTACCCGGCGTAGGTCGCCAAGAAGAGGAACGGAACAAGGAACGCGAGGGAGCCGATCATTCGAATATCGTCTTCGCGACCGATCCAACCGGCGGCGTATTTGCCGATCGGAATGATCAGCCAACGGAAAATATTGTCGTTGAGCGCGACCAAAAACTGCGTGATCAAGAGCGCGACGAACCCGCGGGTCCAAAGGGGTTTGTTGTCGATTTGCGCCGTTTCCATAGAACGCCTAATTTTTGTTTCGTTGTTTGATTTTTTTGATGCCTAACGGGGAAGCGTCGCCGCTTTGGGAATTTTATCGGTTGGGTCGGCGACCGTCGAGGAAGCGTCGTCGGCGAAGATTGGGACGACGACGGCGCGCGAAATTTTAACGTCGCGCTTTTCCTGTATTTTCTACTTATAATAATAACGTCAAAACGCGCTTCTGACAAGAGCGAAGACGACATTTTTTGAAAAAATGTCATCTTCCGCGCCCGCTTTATTGGAATAAAACGAAGAACGCTTTCAAACGATAAAGCGTCGGCGTCGCGTTGTTCCGTTTTGGCGTCGAAAATTTGTTTTTGTTGAAAAACGGCGAGGCGGCAGGCGGCGAGAAGGCGAGCGAAAAAAGCCGAACCGAGCGCGAACTCGGCGCGGTTTGCAGACGAAACGAAGCGAAACGAGGCGAAATGAAAAGCTGGAAACGAAGCGGCGAACGCGGCGCTAAAGGTCGCCGGAGCGGCGTTTGTCCGGCTTCCGATTTTGCTCCCGAAAGAGACGTTTGCGAGCGCGGCTGTTCGGAATTTGGAGACGTTCGCGGTATTCTTGAACGGTTTTCCGACTGACGGCGATTTGGAAGCGTCGGCGCAACTCGTCGGCGAGCGCGTCGTCGCTAAGGGGGCGCGACTTTTCTTCGCCGTCGATCAGTTCGCGAATCCGACTTTCGACGCTCGCCGAGGCGACGTCGCCGGCGACCGCTTTCGGAAAGAGGGTTTTCAACGCGACGAACCCGCGCGGCGTCGCGAGCCATTTGTCGACGCAAGCGCGGGAAACGGTCGACAGGTCGAGTCCGATTTTGTCGGCGACTTGCCGGAGCGTCAGCGGGCGAGCGGGCGCCGTCGCGTCGTCGAAATAATCGCTTTGGAAGTCGACGGCGGCCTGCGCGACGCGGAGGACGGTCGAATCGCGACTTTGGAGCGCGTCGAGAAGAGCGGTCGCGTCGACGTATTGGCGGCGCAAATATTCTTTCGTCGCCTTGTCGACGTTCTTCGCGAGGAGCATTTTGCGATAAATCGGGTCGACGCGGAACTCCGGGCGGTCGTCGTCGAGTCGAGCGCGCCAACGTCCGGACGGCGATTTTTCGAGAAAAATTTCCGGGCGAATCAAGCGCGTCGGCTCGGTCGAGAAGAGGGAACTCGGCGCCGGATGGAACGGGAACCCGGCGTCGTAAATCGCCGCGACGGTCGCGAACGGGAGCCCGGTTTTTTCGGCGATCGCCGAAACGCGTTTCTTTTGGAAGTCGTCGAACGCTTCGGCGATAATTCGACGGAGCGCGTCGGCGTTCGAAACGTCGTCGCGAACGCGCAACAGGAGGCTTTCTTGCAACGAGCGCGCGCCGACGCCCGGCGGGTCGAGCGATTGAACGACGGCGAGCGCTTTTTCGGCGGCGTCGCGTTCCTTTTTCGACGGTTTTTTCGGAAACAACGCGTCGAGCGGGTCGGGCGGCGCGGCGTTTGCGGTTCCGTTTTCGGCGGGCGTCGCGACGCGGGAAGCGAGCGCCGTTTGAAATTGTCCGCGTTCGTCGGCGGTCGTTTTGCGTCCGACGGCGGCGTCGAAACGGCGGCGGGCGGCGTCGCGAGCGCTTTTGGTCGCGGCGTTTTCGAGTTCGGCGAGCGCGGCGCGGGCGGCGTCGAGCGTTTCCGGGGTCGCGTCGACGTTGAAAATTGACTCGAATTTCGGTTGAAGCGCCGAATAATCGTTTTCCGCAAGGGGCGCGGGGGGCGACGCGTCGACCGTTAAATAACCGTTGGAATCGAGACGATCGACAATCTTTTCGCAAAGCCCCCAAACGACCGGCGAAAGATCGGCGCAACGTCCGTCGAGCCGCAGTTGTTCGAGAAGATGGTCGCGGAGCGTCGTCGAGGAGCGCGCCGTCGGATCGAACGCCAACTCGTCTTGCGTTAAATTGGTTTGGTCGTAACGATAAAACGGTTTGGAGGGGAAAAAAACGTCGTCGGCGGGGTCGAAAAACTCGTCGACGTCGTCGCGAAGGGGGGCGGGAGAGAGCGCCGCGTCGAATTCGTCGTCGACGTTCGAAGAGTCGGGGGCGTTAAACTCGCTTTGTTCGATTTCTTCGCCTTCTTCGACGTCGTCGGAGCGACGACCGCTTTCGGGAAAGTCGGAATTTTGCGGAAAATCGTTAAACTCGTCGGGCGCGACCGCGACGCCGTTCGTTTCGTCGCCGTCGGAAGAAGCGGGCGTTTCGACGAGAAAAATGTTCCGTTGCGATTCGACGTATTCCCCGATTTGGTCGCTCGCTCGCTCCAAAAGATTCGAAAATTGAATCGTTTTTTGTTTTGCGTACTGTTCTTGCTTGAGCCGGTTCGTCCGTTCGAGTTCCGCGCGGCGTTCGACGGAGACGCCGACGCGGAAACCTGGGGAAGCTGGGTAAGACGCGTTGAACGGATGCGGAGCCAATCGAGTTTCTCCGAAGGGCGTTGGAGCGAGCGAAGGGACGTTTGCGGCGACGTCGGCGGCGCGTCGGGGTTAGCGCGGCGACTCGGCGTTCGCGTCGGGTTTCGATTTTAACGAAAGCGACGGTCGCGCGGGCGTTTGAACGACTTCTTCCAAGCCGCGAATCGCCGTCGGTCGGCGCGTCGTTTCGCCGGAAGAGGGGGACGAGGGCGCGGCGGGAACGGCGGCGTTTTGCGGGGAACGGGACGTTGGGGCGCTTTGCGTCGTTTGGGCGGAGGGCGCGCTTTGCGGTTTTCGGGCGCTTTGCGGCGTTTGCGGAAGCGGCGAAGACGAGCGAGTCGGGACGCTTGACGAAGGTTGCGGGATTTGCGCCGAGTTTTCCGACGTTAAAAGGCGTTTCGAGGTCGCGAAAAGGCGGTCGAGACGTTGAACGAGTTCCGCGAAACGGGCCGCGCCGCGAGCGTTCAAAACCGCGTGCGCGACGAGAACCGGAATCGCGACGAGAAGCCCGTCGACCGTCGTTACCAACGCGAAATAAATCCCGCCCGCGAGGTTCCGTCCGGAGCCGTCCGCGACCGCCAATTCGCCGAACGTCGAGACCATCCCGACGACCGTCCCGAGAAGACCGAGCATCGGCGCGACGTTCCCGATCGTCGCGAGCGGCTCCGTTCGGCGATAAAAAGCGGCGGTTTCCTCCGCGACGGCGTCTTCGAGCCCCTTTTCGACGGCGGCCCAACCGCGGTCGGTTTCGCGCAACCCGGCGGCGAAAACGCGTCCGGCGACCGCGTCGTTCCGCTCTTCGGCGGCGGCTAACGCGGCGGCGAAATCGTTCCGAGCGAGCGCGTCGGCGACGGCGGTTTCGAGTTCCGGCGAAAAGAAAACGGAACGACGAAGCGCGAGCGCGAGTCGAATCGCCAACGAAACGGCGATAATCGACGCGACGAGCAAAACGACGCCGATCCAACCGCCCGCCAAAACGAGTTCGAGAAGTTTCGAGCGTTCGCCGCCGTTCGACGAAGCCGCGGCGTCGGCGGAGGTTTCGGCGGTCGACGCGGACGCTTCGGCGGCGTTCGCGTCGGAAGGGGGCGCGGGCGCGTTCGCGACGTCGGCGGTCGGGGCGGCGGAAGGCGCGTCGAGAACGGAGAGGTCGAGCGGTTCGTCCGATTGCGTCGCGACGGCGGCGAAAACCGAACTCGGCGACGTCGGCGACCAAGCCGAACTCGGCGCGAAACCGAACGGCGACGCGAACAAAGCGGCGGCGACGATAAGCGCGACGCGTCGGCGTCGGGAAAGATTGCGTTGAACGAAAATTGAATTTCGGAGCGGTTTCATATCGTTTTCGAGCGGCGAAAAGCGCTCGCTTTCTTTTGCGTCTTGACGTTATTAATATATAAGGGGAAAAATCGGCGTCGGCGACGCTCGAAGGACGCCGCGCGGGGAAAAAAGGCGCCGGAATAACCGGAAAATTGGGGCTAAATTAACGCGACCGACCGCGCGATCTTCGACGGAACGCGCCGAAATAACCGGAAAATTGGGGTTAAATTAACGCGTCCGTCCGCCGAACGCCGCGTTGCCTTTCCGTTTTATCGAACGCTTGGGGAAAAAACAGGAAAGTTTTTCGGCGGAAATGTTAAAATCGGTAAAATTGTCGACGGCGACGGGGACCGGGAACGCTCCGGAACGCCGCGTCGAGGAACGGTTGGCGCTTTGCGTAAAATAGGGGGAACGGGTAAGCGTTAGGCGTTTCTAATCGCCGCGCCGTTCGCTCGAAAGTCGCGGAAATTCCGGGAGAAACGGCGGAAAAGCGTCCGCCCCCCTTCCCAAAACGCGCCGTTGAAGTATGCTTTATTATAGTCGATTCGCGGGCGCCGCAACAGGCGGTTTTTTATAAAACGCGAAGAAAAAAGTAAATTTTGCAAATTTCGACGGTTTTTGGGCGACCGTTCGCGAAAGCCGCCGTCGATTTGCGAACTTTAAGTAAAATATATCGTTTAAGTAAAATAGGAAGGGTTTTGCAATGGCGAAAAAAACGATCGCTAACGTCGACGTCGCCGGTAAGAAGGTCTTGATTCGCGTCGATTTCAACGTCCCGCTCGACGAAAACGGGAACATCACCGACGATCGCCGCATCCGTATGGCGCTCCCGACGATCGAATCCGTCCTCGAACGCGGCGGCCAAGTCGTTTTGATGAGCCACCTCGGTCGTCCGAAGAACGAACCGGACGCCAAATACTCGCTGAAACCGGCGGCGGTTCGTCTCGGCGAACTCCTTCCGAACGCGAAGGTCGATTTCGCGACCGACACGGTCGGCGCCGACGCGGAAGCGAAAGTCGCCGCGTTGACCGACGGGAACGTCGTCGTTCTCGAAAACCTCCGCTTCCAAGCGGGCGAAAAGAAGGGCGACGCCGAATTCGCCGCGAAACTCGCCTCCTTCGCCGACGTTTACGTCAACGACGCGTTCGGCACCTGCCACCGCACCGACGCTTCGATGGTCGCCGTTCCGGAAGCGATGGCCGGCAAACCGCGCGTCTGCGGTTTCCTCGTCGAAAAGGAAATCAAGTACCTGACCGACGCGATTAGCGCTCCGCAACGCCCGTTCGTCGCGATTCTCGGCGGCGCGAAAGTCTCCGACAAGATTATGGTCATCAAGAACTTGCTCGGCGTCTGCGACAAAGTCTTGATCGGCGGCGCGATGGCGTACACCTTCTCGCTCGCGCAAGGCGGCAAAGTCGGGAACAGCCTCGTCGAAACCGACAAAGTCGAATTGGCGAACGAACTCCTCGCGACCGGCGGCGACAAGCTCGTCCTCCCGATCGACACCCATTG
Source organism: Thermoguttaceae bacterium (assembly GCA_017436025.1). Taxonomy (GTDB): domain Bacteria; phylum Planctomycetota; class Planctomycetia; order Pirellulales; family Thermoguttaceae; genus RUG369. Next base: position 6,187 of record JAFSDX010000032.1, on the reverse strand, counting down.
CGGCGACGCGTTCAGCTCCGACTGCAACAAGGAAATCGTCGCGGCGGGCGAAATCTCCGACGGTTTCGAAGGTCTCGATATCGGTCCGAAAACGGCGGAAATGTACGCGAACCTCGTCAAAGACGCGAAAACGGTCGTTTGGAACGGCCCGATGGGCGTTTGCGAAATGCCTCCGTTCGACGCCGGGACGAAAGCGGTCGCCGAAGCGATCGCGGCCAGCGATTCGATTTCGAGCATCGGCGGCGGCGACAGCGCGGCGGCGATCCAAAAGCTCGGTTTCGCCGACAAAGTTTCGCACGTCAGCACGGGCGGCGGCGCCTCCTTGGCGATGCTCGAAGGCCAAAAATTCGCGGCGGTCGAACTCCTCGACGAAGCGTGATTTTCGCTTAATTGCGCTTAGTTAAGTTCGCTTTCGTCGACAAGTTTCGAACGTAGCGCCGGGCGGCGTCGCGTCCTTGGCGACGCCCGAAGGCCCAAAATTCGCGGCGGTCGAACTCCTCGACGAAGCGTGATTTTCGCTTGATTGCGCTTAGTTAAGTTCGTTTTCGCTGGAACGTTTGCGCTTGCGAACGTTCCAGCGTCGCGAGTTTTTTAACGCTCGACGACGTTTCGAGCGTTGAAGTTTAACGATTGTCCGGCGGTCGCCGACGCGTTTGGTTGCGCGTTGGCGGTCGACGGTCGCGTTTTGCCCGGTTTGAACGTCGCCGCGGAACGCGTTTCTTTTTAAGATGTTGTCGTTATATTAATGCGCGTCGCTTGGGAACGACGGCTCGCCGTTCTCGAAACGACCGAAAACGGACTCTTTGGCCGCGACGGACGACGGCGGAAGCGTCGACGGAGAAAATAACGTGCGTTTGGTAAATATTTATAACGAAGAATTTGCCGAAACTCAAGATTGCGCCGGTTTCTTGGCCGTTTGGAGCGAAGCGGCGAACGGCTGGGTCGCGCTTGCGGAACTTCTTGGGGACGAAAGTTGGAATCTTGCTTCGACGAAGGACGTCCTTTGGGCGAACGCCGAGTCGAATTTCTTCGCCGATTTGCAAAGAGCCCTCGACGAAGCCGGGGCGGACGTCGCGACCGTCGATTTTTCGAGCGGCGATTATTTTTACCTCCCGCCGGTTTTGGAGCCGGAGAAAATCCTTTGCGTCGGACTTAATTACGCCGATCACGTTCGCGAGTTCGGGAACGCGCTTCCGGAGGTTCCGGTCATTTTCAACAAAGCGCCGAGCGCGTTGAACGCTTGCGACGCCGCGATCGCGCTTCCTAAAGTCTCGAATCGCGTCGATTACGAAGGCGAGCTTGTCGTCGTGATCGGGAAAGAGGGGAAAAATATTCCGCGTTCCGAAGCGATGGATTACGTCGCCGGGTACTGTTGCGGGAACGACGTGTCGGCGCGCGACTGGCAAAAGGACAAGCCGGGCGGGCAATGGTTTTTGGGCAAGTCGTTCGACTCCTTCGCGCCGATCGGGCCGACGCTCGTTACCGCGGACGAAGTCGGCGATCCGAACGCGCTGAAAATCGAAACGCGCCTCAACGGCGAAACGGTTCAGTCGGGGAACACGAGCGACTTCATTTTCCCGATCGATTACCTAATTTCGTATATTTCGCAGGTTATGACGCTGAACGTCGGCGACTTGCTCTTCACCGGCACCCCTTGCGGCGTCGGCGACGCGCGCAAACCGCCCCTTTACCTCAAAGCCGGCGACGAAGTCGTCGTCGAGATCGAGAAGGTTGGAACGCTCCGCAACTTTGTCGTCGAAGACTGACGGCGAAACGAGGCGTTAATGCGGACGTTAGATTTGAAAACTCCGCCCATTTTAACGTTTTGACGCGTCGACGTCGAAAGTCGCCGCGCTTTTATCGGAACTAAAAATAGTTTTGGCGCCGAGGATTGATTATGATCAACGCAACCGACGATTCCCACGACCTGACGCAAAGCCTCGAAGACTACCTCGAAACGATTTACGAACTGACGCGAACCGAAAAAGTCGTTCGCAGCAGTTGCGTCGCCGACCGTATGGGCGTGAAGCGTCCGTCGGTAACGAGCGCGTTGAAAGCCTTGGCGGACAAGGGTTACGTCGTTTACTTGCCTTACGTTCCGATCGCGCTGACCGAGTTGGGCGAGAAGGAGGCGCGTAAAATTATCCGTCGACACGAGGCGATGGAGATTTTCCTTGAACGGATTCTCGGCGTCGACGCGAAAACGTCGAAGGAGTCCGCCTGCCGCCTCGAACACGCGATGAACGACGAAATTACGACTCGGTTGGTCGAGTTTGTCGAGTTCGTCGACAGTTGCCCGCGCGTCGGCGCCTCGCTCTTTCGGCGTTCCGATTATCACTGTCGCGAAAAGAATAACGACCAATTTTGCGCGATGTGCATTCACGGTTGCCTCGACGAAATCGTTCATACCGGGCGCACCGTCGATTTGTCGAGCGTTCACCGCGCGTCGCAAACGCTGAACGAGGCGAGTTTCGAACACGACGCCGTCATTTTGGCGCGGATTCCGGAAGAGTTGCAAGAGCGACCGGAGTTTTCGGCGACGAATTGGCGTCCGAATAAAACGTTGCGGATTTTGCGCGACCAATGCGACGCCGCGACTTTGACGGCGCGCGTCGACGACCAAACGTTCGTCGTTTCCCGGGACGACGCCGCGAAGATTGAAGTCGTCCCTTGCGAATAATTGTTGAAATAACCTTTTTGAGACGTCGTTAATGAAAACGGTTTGAATTTAGCGGCGGCAAACGGAGCGGAAACGAAGCGAAGAAGGCGAGCGAAGGCGGTTTGGCGACTTTTCGGCGAACGTTGCGAACGACGGCGACTTTAATTGCGGTCGGCGCGCTTTTCGTTCTTTTTTGCGTCGTCGCGGTCGAGCGAGAGCGGAGAGCGGCGGAGCGCGAGGGCCTCGTCGCGTCGCGTTCCGTTCCGTCGGCGCCGACGTTCGACTTTTCTTGCGCCGGCGAAAACGTTTTTGTTCCGTTCGATTCGCCGCGAGCGCAAACCGCCGCCGACCGCGCCGTCGCCGATTTTTTGCGAACGATCGAGCGACGAACCGATTCGCCGGAAACGTTCGCCGTCCGTCGCGCTCAAATTTTCGACGCGCGCCGTCGTTTCGCGACCTCCGACGTCGCCGAGGAACGCCGTTTGCGCCGAATCGACGACGCGCGAACCGCCGCCGAAGCCGTCGAAACGTTGCGCGTTTGGGCGGACGCTCCGGACGGCGACGATTTTGCCGGTATTTTTGTTTTTGACGACGTTTCGAGCGTCGATTTTTCTTTTTCTTGCGCCGATTCCGGAAGAAATGGGCGCGCTTTAAACGGTTCTAACGATTTTGACGGCGTTTTCAACGCTTTCGACCCCGACCTCGCCGCCGCGACCGCGTTTTTGGCCGAGTTGAGCGACGAACCGTCCGCGTCGAGCGTTCCGTTGGCGCCGCTGACCGCGTTGGACGACGCGGGCGACTTCCGCGACGCCGCCGTTTTTCTCGACGCGACCGCGCTAACGTCGGTTCCGGTTTCCGTCGAGGCGGTCGTTTCGGACGCCGCGCCGCGAACGTTCGCCGTCGTCGGGGGCTTTCAAACGGCGTTCGCGCTCTTTGCGACGTTCGGCGCTCGGTTTTTTTGCGTCGATTGGGCGCGGTTTTTCTCGATTTGGAACGCTTGCCGCCGGGGAAGCGTCGCCAACGCGGCGCCGTCGACGCGGTTTCTTCCCGCTTTCGAACGTTGGAGCGCGACGCGAACGCTCGCCGACCTCGCCGTCGTTCGTCTTCTTAATTGATTTTTGAGCGCCTCGGAGCGCGTTTCTTCCTTAGTTTGACGTTCGCCGACTTGAAACCGCTCGTTAAGGAGCGGAACGGGGGCGCGTTCGTCTATTTCTTGTCGACATTTTGAATTTTAACAAAAGAATAAGATAATGTTTGATAAAATTTTCGTCGTCGGAGCGCAAAACGCGTCCGTTTTTCCGGTTTCGAACGATTTTAACGGCGCGTCGTCGGCGTTCGGTTCGCGCGTTCGGCTTGCCCGAATTTTGCAAATTTCGCGAATCTCGCAAACCGCCCAAAGGAGACAAAGCGCCTGGTTTGACGTCGGTTTCGGCGCGTCGGAGCGGAAACGCGGCGCTCGCCGTTCCGGTTTTGGGGTTTCGAACGATTTTAACGGCGCGTCGTCGACGGCGTTCGGTTCGCGCGTTCGGCTTGCCCGAATTTTGCCGATTTTGCAAATTTCGCGAATCTCGCAAACCGCCCAAAGGAGACAAAGCGCCCCGTTTGACGCCGGTTTTGGCGCGTCGGAGCGGAAACGCGGCGCTCGCCGTTCCGGTTTTGTCGGTTCGAGCGGTTTTACGCTCGTCGAGTTGCTCGTCGCGATCGCGATTATCGGGATTCTGATCGGCTTGCTCCTCCCGGCGGTTCAGGCGGCGCGGGAAGCGGCGAGGCGAATGCAATGTTCGAACAACGTTAAACAACTTTTGCTCGGTTTTCAAACTTACGCCGACGCGAACGGCGCGCTCCCGCCGGAGGCTTGGCTCCGCTTCCAAAACGGGGAAAGTCAAGGACTTGGGATTTGGCCGCGCGTCCTCCCTTACTTGGAGCAAAGCGCGCTTTACTCGGAAGTCGACTTTTCGTCGAACTACCAAGAGGCGGACGGCGTCGAGAATTACGTCGGAATGGAGACGCTCGCGAAGCTGAAAATGACGACGTTCCTTTGCCCGAGTTGCGCGAACGTCGAGTCGAGTATGAAAATGTACGGCGACGAAATCGGCTGTTACACGACGCATTATTACGGCGTCGCGGGCGCGGTCGGGAAGAAGCCGAACTCGGAGCGGCTCTACTCGACGGTGCGAACCGCCGACGAAAACGGCGGCGAGGAGTACGGCGGCGGGCCCTGCGCGAACAACGGCGTTTTTTACGAAGAAAGTCGAACGACTTGGGCGGCGATTGCCGACGGACTGTCGAACACCGCGATGCTCGGCGAAATCGCGTCGCAAAAGTACGACGGGTATTTCGCTTGGATTCGCGGCGCTTACGTCCAATACGGAATGACGATTTACGTCAGTTCGAAGGGGCTCGAATGGGCGCCGAACGTTTTGAAGAACGACGACGACCCGCGGGCCGGGCTCTATCGGCGGTTTTACAGCGTCGGGTCGTTTTCGAGCGAACACGCGGGAGGCGTTCAATTCGGATTCGCGGACGGTTCGGTTCGCTTTTTCTCCGATTCGATCGACCTCGACGTCTTGAAGGCGGCGGCCAGTCGCGACGGCGGCGAAGTTCTTTAGCGAATCGACGGCGCCGGAACGCGAGCAACGGCGTTAAGTCGGCGTTAAAACGGTTCGGTTTTAACGGTTGAAACGAGAAAAACGCGCCTCGACGGCTTTCAAAGGGAGCGTCGGGGCGCGTTTTTGCGTTAATTTAGGCGGTTTGGTGAAAACGCGGGAGAACGGAAGGCGCGCGTCAACCTTGCGGGCCGTTCGTTTCCGGAATCACTTGCCAATCGTTGACGCCGTGAACGACGTATTTCTTGTTGGGAATCGGTTCGCTCGCTTGTTTGAGGTGGCGATTGAACTCGACGTTCAGATTCCCGCCGCGATAGCGCGTTCCCCAAGCGGCTTGAGCGCCGTAAATAAGGATGTTGCGCATATCGCCGCCGTAAAAATGGTGCCAAGTCGTGCAAAGAACGCCCATTCCGTTCGTTTCGGCGGCGTAGGTCGCCAAACTGCGAATTCCGGTCGTGTCGCGCCAAGGGCAGACGAGGACGTCGAAACCTTGACCTTGGAAGAACGCCGTCGTCGGCCATTTGCCGTCTTTCGGCGGTTTGATGTAATATTCCCAGTCGCAGACGACGACGTCTTTCGGGAGGCGTTCGAGGAGGCCGCGCGTTTTCGGGCCGCCGCTAACGACGTAGCCCTTGAACTCCGGCTTCGGTTCGATCAGCATATCGTGCCACATCATGACGCGGCAATTTCGCTCCGCCAAGACGTCGCGGAAGTGAACGAGCCAAGAAGCCAACGCGTCGACGTAAGGGCCGCCGCGCCGCGCTTCGAAACCGGTCGCCGCCGAATACGCTTCGTCGCAGCCGAGGTGGAAGTAACGCGGCTTGTCGAACGTTTCGTAAAGTTCGAGAACGCATTCGGTTAAGAGGGCGCGCGCTTCCGGGTTCGAGACGCGCCAAGTCCAGCCGTCCGGTTCGAAGAGCGG
>JAFSDX010000031.1 GCA_017436025.1 Thermoguttaceae bacterium | reverse complement strand
CGGCGGAATGAAAATCGGGAAGAAGCGTTTGCCGAGTTCCAGCTCGAGGTTGCAACGGTCGGCGATTTCGAGCGAACGCCAAACCGCGTCTTCGAAGCCGACGGCGCGCTCCATCATTTCGGCGCCGCTCTTGAGGTAAAACTCGTCGGAGTCCATCCGCATTCGGTTCGGGTCGGTGCGGAACTTCCCGGTGTTGACGCAAAGAACGAGGTCTTGCGCGTCGGCGTCCTCGCGGCGAACGTAGTGAACGTCGTTCGAGATAACCGTCGGGATTCCAAGCTCTTGCGAGATGCGCAGCGTTCCTTGGAGCGCGATCTTTTGCTCCGCGATGCCGTGGTCTTGCAGCTCGAGGTAGTAGCGGTCGCCGAAAAGTTCGCGGTACCGCTTGGCGACGTCGCGGGCTTTGGCGTAGGATTCCGGAGAGCCGTTCCCGTTGGCGAGCGTGCGCGCGACCTCCCCGGCCAAGCAACCGCTAAGGCAAATCAAGCCTTCGTGGTGTTTTTTTAGCAACTCCCAGTCGACGCGCGGTTTATAGTAGAAACCTTCCGTGTAGGCCAACGACGAAAGGACGAGGAGGTTTTCGTAGCCTTTGCGGTTCGTCGCCAAAAGCGTGAGGTGGTAGGAGCGTTTTTCCGTTTTGTCGAAGCGCGAAATCGGCGCGACGTAAGCCTCGTAGCCGAGAATCGGTTTGACGCCGACGTCGAGCGCTTTTTGATAAAATTCGAGCGCGCCGTAGAGGTTGCCGTGGTCGGTCAGCGCGAGCGCCGGCATTTCCAGCTCTTTCGCTCGTGCGAGCAACGCGTCGAGTTTCCCGACGCCGTCGAGGAGCGAATAGTGCGAATGCGTGTGCAGGTGAACGAACGGAATCGCGCCGGACTCGGTCGGCTCCCAAGGCGTGCGAGGGGATTCGGCGTCGACGGGCGGAACTTGCGGGACGTCGCTCATACGGAACTCCGGTCGGTTGATAAAACGGGCGGGTTGAGAAGGGCGTGAAACGGCGCGTCGCGGGCGATCGACGAATCGCGTCGAACCGGGCGCCGGCGCGAACCTCGCGGCTTCTGGCTTTGACGTTATTAATTATAACGGGAGCGCGTCGTTTCTTCAAGCGAGGGGCGCGATTTTCTCGCCGTCGAGAAGCAAAAGGGCGGCGACGAGCGCGAGTCGAGCGGAAGGAGACTTCGGAGCGATCGTTATAATTGTAAAAATCTTTGCGGGAAGGGGAATTTTCCCGAAAAATCTTTAAAAAGAGAAAATTTTTCTTGCGAATCTAACGAAGAAGATTAAAATTAAAAAGAGGAACGCTCTCGTTCGAACGCTCCGCCGCCGACGCGCTCGACGACTGTTTTTGACGGTCGCGGCCTTTTTAACGATAAGGTAAAACGCGCCGGTTGGAACGGTTTTATCGAACAAAAATAGCGATTTTTTCGATCTTTCCGACGAAGAGGCGTCGTTTTAACGTTTGTTTGGCGACGCGGTCGATAAAAGCGGTTGAAATTGCGGAGCGTTCGAGGTATAACGGATAAGAGCGCGTCGTTTGATCGACGCCGCTCGCTCCGCGTCGACGCTCGCGGACGTTCGGTCGAACGTTCGACGTCGCGACGCGGTTCCCGTCGGCGGACGGCGACGGGCGCAAAAAAATGTTTGGACGAGCGAAAACGGAAGCGCGAAACTGAGCGCATACGGTTTCGTGATCGCGTTTTTTCGGCTTCCATTCCAATCGGTTCAAAATGATTTTCGGAGAAGAAGGACTGTGCGTATGAAAAAGAGCCTATTCAGAATATTGCCCGCCGCGGCGATCGCGCTGACGTTTGTCGGCGGCGCGGCGCAAGGGGCGGAATCTGAAGTTTCCATGGAGACCTATCGGTTAAGCGACGGCGCGAACTGCTTTTTGGTTCCGCTTCGGGCGGACGCCGTCGAATCGACGTCGGAATTCGTCGACGTCGCGGCTCTGGTCGACTTCTCCGCGTCTCAATTAGATTCCGACGTGCGCGCGAAAGCGCAAGCGGCGGTCGCGGCGATGGTCGCGAACCTCCCCGCGAACGCTCGCGTTCAACTGTTCGCCGTTTCGAACGAAGTCGAAGCGTTGACCGACGGGTACGTCGCGGTCGATTCGAAAGAACTCGGCGACGCGATCGCTTCGTTGAAGACCCGCGCTCCGCTCGGCGCGACCGACCTTGAAAAAGCCTTTACCGTCGCCGCCGATTCGTTCGACTTCAACGAAAACGCCGATCGCTCGATCGTTTTCGTCGGGCGCGGCGTTAGCGCCGGCGCGGCGTTCAACGAAGAAGTTTTCGGCGAAACGGTCGAAAAACTCGTCGACGCTCGCGTCCCGGTCAACGCTTTCGGCGTCGGGACGACCGTCAACGAAGACGTCCTCGGCGCGCTCGCGAACCGCACCGGCGGTTACGTCGTCGAAAAAGAAGCGACCGCCGAAGACGCCGGTTCCCGTCTCGCCGGGGCCGCGACCGCGACCGTCTACTGGCCGGAAGAAAACGCGCTGACGATCGCCGGCGCCGAAGTCTATCCGAGCCCGCTTCCGCCGATTCGCAGCGACCGCGAAACCTACGTCGTCGGTAAAACGACCGAAGCGCTCGACGAAAACGTCGAAATTTCGATTCCCGCGACGGTCGCCGACGGCCGCGAAGCCGAAATCGCTTGGAGCGTCGCCCCGAGCGCTTCGGAAACGAGCAATCAGTATCTTTATCGCCTCGTCGAAGACGCCGCCGCCGATTCCGGCGCGACCCTTTCTATCGCCGGTTCGCAAATGCTCGCCGCGCGTCAAGTCGCTCTGAACGCCGCGACCGACGAAGCGCTCGAACTCGTCGAGCAAGCCGTCGAAGACGGGAACGTCGAAGACGCGAAACGCTTGGCCGACTTCGTCGAAGTCAGCCTGCCGACCGAAGACGCCGAAGCGATGAACTCCGACGTCGACGAACTTTTCGCTCGCGCTAAAAAAGTTATTGAAAACGAAAAACAAGCGGATCTGCTCAAAGCGTCCGACGCGAACGTTCGCGTGATGACGCAACAAATGAAGACGGAAGCGCAAGTCGCTATGTCGGAAGCGCGCAAGCTCGCCCGCAACAATCCGGACGCCGCGCTCCAAAACGTCAAAATGCAAATCGCTTACGTTAAGCGCGCCGAAGTTCTTTCGGCCGCCGACCGCGCGCTGATTCTGCACGACCTGAGCGCTTGCGCCGAACAAATCGCGTTCGAAAAAGAACAAAAAGCGGTTCGCGATTACGCCGCGATGCAAAACCAAGCGATCGTCGACGCCGCGATCAAAGCGCAACAAACGCGCCAAAAGAATCAGCTTAAAGTCGAAGAAATTATGAAGCGCTTCGACTCGCTGATCAAAGAAAGCAAGTTCGTCCTCGCCGCGGAAGCCGCCGACGAAGCCGCCGCGATCGCCGGCGAAAACGCCGCGCTCCCGACGCAAGCCGCGAACGTCGCCCGCTTGACCGACGCTTGGGAACAAAATCAACAACTCCGGATGAAGCGCCGCACGAACCTTCTCAACGCGTTGATGTCCGTCGAACGCGCGCATATTCCGGTCTCGGACGAGCCGCCGATCACCTACCCGGAACCGGAAGTGTGGATCGCCCTCTCCAAAGTGCGTAAGGAAAAATATAGCGCGACGAACCTTCAAGGTTCCGAAGCGGAACAACGTATCGCGCAAGCGCTTAACGTTAAAGTCGACGTCGAAGGCGGCGAAGATTCCGACCTTACCCTTTCCGCGTGGATCGAAGACGTCAAACGTCAACTCCGCGAAGAAGGCAAAGATATTAACGTTGTTTTCGACAATATTAATATTGAAGAATCGGAAGCCGGCGGGCCCCCCTCGTCGATTATGATTCAAGAAAACCTGACCGGCGTTTCGCTCCGCAACGCGCTGAAGATCGTTTTGCGTCCTTACGACCTCGACTTCTGCATCCTGAACGACGCGCTGTTCATCACCACCCAAGACGAAATCAAGACCAACCCGGAAATTTCGACCAGTCTGCGCCTCTACTCCGTCGCCGACCTCATTATGCAACCGAACCAAGGCGGCTCGATGATGGGCGGTATGGGTATGATGGGCGGCATGGGCGGCGGCATGATGGGCGGCATGGGCGGCATGATGGGCGGCATGGGCGGCGGCATGATGGGCGGCATGGGCGGCGGCATGATGGGCGGTATGGGCGGTATGATGGGCGGTATGATGAACGTCCCGGCCCTCGGCGCTCCGAAAGCCGAAAAAGCCGAAAACGCCGACGGCCCGAACGACGCCATCCTCCGCAACTTCCTCGAAGGCGACGCGCAACAAGCTCCGGAAGCCGGCCTCTTCGCCGTTCCCGCGAAAACCGCGAAAAAATCGGAAGCTCGCGGCACGCTCGCGCAAGCGTCGGTCGACCTGAACGCGAAATGGGACGCCTATTTTGCGACGAAAGCTCCGAAAGCCGGTTCCGCCGACTACGACAAAGCGCGCGAAGCGTTCGAATTCGAAACGATGGAACAAGTCGTCGCGTTGACGAAATCGCAACCGGCCTCCGCCGTCGCGTTGATCAAGAGCGCCTTGCGCAACGATTACGCGTCCCCGTGGATGTACGAAGCGTTGGCCGCCGCGCTGATTCGCGCGAACGCCCCGCAAGAAGAAATCGAAACGGCGATCCTTTCCGTCGCCGACTTCTCCGGCGATCCGATCGTCCTGATGGGTTTGGCCGCGTACCTTGAAAAGGTCGGTTCGCAAGAACGCGCCCTGAAAATTTATCGCGACGTCGCTCGCGTCGCGCCGACTCGTCCGGAACCGTATGTTCGCGGTTTGGCTCTCGCGAAAGAATTGAACGACGAAGAAGCCCTGAAATGGGTCGCCCTTGGGATCGCCTCGATCGTTTGGGACGGCAAGCTCGTCGAATCGGTCGAACAAGCCGGCGAAGAAATCGCGCTCGACTTAATCGAAAAAATGAAGGGCGAAGGTCGCGAAGCCGAAGCCGCCGCGTTTGAAGCGCAACTTCAAGCCGCGAGTCTCCGCGACGTGATCGTCGAACTCCAATGGGCCGGCGACGCCGAACTCGACTTGGCCGTTCAAGAGCCGACCGGCGCCGTTTGCTGGTTCGCTCAAAAACGCACCGCGGCCGGCGGCGTTCTCTCCGAAGTTTCGACCGACTTGTCGAAATCGTTCGAAGCGAACCGCGAAGGCCTCCGCAGTCGCGTTTACACCTGCCCGGCCGGTTTTTCGGGCGACTACAACTTCCTGATTTCCCGTAGTTGGGGGACGGTCGCGCAAAACAAGGTTACGGTCAAAATCCGCACGAACGTCGGAACCGATAACGAACATTCCGCCGTCGAGATTATCGAACTGAAAGACGACCAAGACGTCGGCTTCACGGTTCAACTCGACCAAGGTCGTCGTCAAGAAGAGGTCAAGGAAGAAATCCTGACCGCCGCGGCCGCCTTGAACCAACTCCAAGCGCGTTCGGCTCGCGAACTTTCGCAACGCGTCGCGGCCTTCCAAGATCGCAAGGCTCGCGCCGACGCGATCGGTTCGAACGTCGCGCAAGACCAAGCGGCCAAATACGTTAGCGGTTACAAAGCGGAAAACGCCGTCGAAAACGAAAACCTCGACGCGCCGCAAATCAGCTACGTCGAACCCGATCCGGGTCATATGCCGATCATCAGCTATATCTCGCTTGGCGCCGGTTTCTCGACCAGCGCGGGCGTTAGCGGCGATCGTCGTTACGTCTTGGTCGCGCCGCAACCGATGTTTAGCCAACTCCTCCGTATGTTCACCTACAACTCCAGCTCCGGGAGTAGCAGTAGTTCGGGCGGCGGTTACGGCGGCGGTTACGGTAACAATAACGGCGGCGGTTACGGCAACAACAACGGCGGCTACGGCAATAACAACGGCGGCTACGGCAACAACAATAATAATCGCAACGGCGGTTACGGTAACAATAATAATAACAACTGGTAATCGTTTTTTTGACGCGTTCGTTTGAACGGCGTTAAAGTAAACTCGGTTGAAAAAAGGCGCGCGAACTTCGGTTGGCGCGTCTTTTTTATTGACGTAAAGGGCGTTTATCGCCGCCGCCCCTTGACGATTTCGTTAGCGAACGTAAAATAGGGAAGGCGGTCGACGAACGGCGCGCCGCTTATAGAACTTTTGCGTCAAGGCGTTTAAGCGCGACGCGTTTTGCAGAAAGGAATATCGAAATGGCGACTGTTCTTCTTACCGGAGGCGCCGGTTACATTGGTTCGCACGCCGCGCTGGAATTTTTGAACGACGGTTCGGAAGTCGTCGTCGCGGACAACTTTAGTAATAGTTCGCCGAAGTCGATCGAACGCGTCGAAAAGTTGACCGGCAAAAAGATCGCGCTCCGCGAAGTCGACGTTTGCGATAAAGCCGCGACGCGCAAGCTCTTCGAAGAGTTCAAGTTCGACGCGATCGTTCACTTCGCCGGATACAAAGCGGTCGGCGAGTCGGTCGCGCAACCGTTGAAGTATTACCGCAACAACATCGATTCCGCGTTGGTTCTCTGCGAGCTGATGGAGGAATTCGGCGTCAATAAAATCGTTTTCAGTTCCTCGGCGACCGTTTACGGTACGTCGCAAAACGTTCCGCTCAAAGAAACGGAGCCGACCGGTTGCACGAACCCTTACGGTTGGACGAAGTTGATGATCGAGCAAATTTTGCGCGACTTCGCGCGAGCGAACGAAAAGGTTTCCGTTACGTTGTTGCGCTATTTCAATCCGGTCGGCGCGCACGCGAGCGGCGAAATCGGCGAAGACCCGTTGGGGATTCCGAACAACTTGGCGCCGTTCGTTTGCCAAGTGGCGGTCGGACGCCGCGAAAAGTTGAGCGTCTTCGGTTCGGACTATCCGACTCCGGACGGCACCGGCGTCCGCGACTACATTCACGTCGTCGACTTGGCGCTCGGACACGTCGCCGCGTATCGCAAGGCGCAACCGGGCGTTAGCGTTTACAACCTCGGGACGGGAACCGGTTACAGCGTCTTGGATTTGGTTACGACGTTTGAAAAAGTGAACGGCGTGAAGATTCCATACGAGCTGACCGCGCGCCGCCCGGGCGACGTCGCGACCTGTTACGCCGACCCGACGTTGGCGAACGAAGCGCTCGGTTGGTCGGCGAAGCTCGGTTTAGAAGAGATGTGCCGCGACGCGTACAACTGGCAAAAGAAGTACCCGAACGGTTACCGCGACTAACCGCAAGGCGCGGCGGCCCCCTTGACGTCGCCGCTTGGTCGCGTACAATAGAGGAAAGTGAAGCGTCGACGCGGAACGTCGTTTACCGTTTTGGCGTCGATCGCTTTTCTTTGCGACGTAAGACGTTCGTTTGCAACGTCTTACGCGAACGCGTCCCCGTAGCTCAGTAGGATAGAGCGACGGTTTCCTAAACCGTAGGTCGCTGGTTCGAATCCAGTCGGGGATATTTTCTAACGTTGAGACGGCGGCTCGTCGGGGCCGTCGTTTTTTCTTTTTTCTTAACGTTAAAAAGGGGCGCGTTTGCTCTTGATCGCGGTTGTTGCCAAACAGGCGAAAGCCGGCGACGCGGGCCCTTCCCAAAACGGCTGCGGCGCGTATAATTAATACGGCGGCGACGTCAATTTTTTGCGCGCCGTAATCTCGCGGTTAAAATTTTGCGCGTTTCGACGAATAAAGTTTTGCCCGCTTAGCTTACGTATTTATCCAAGTTTCGTAACGAAAGACGACGATGACGCCGGAAAACGAAATTTCGCGCGACGAATTGGCGCTCCAGTATCTTGACCAGCTTCCCTATACTCCCTATCCTTTCCAAGAGGAGGCGATTTATACTTGGTTCGAGTCGCAACAGGGCGTTCTCGTCTGCGCGCCGACCGGGATGGGGAAGACCGCCGTCGCCGAAGCCGGGCTTTTCGAAGCGCTAAAAACCGGCAAACGAGCGTACTACACGACGCCGCTTATCGCGCTCACCGAACAAAAATACGTCGAACTCCAAGAAGCCGCCGAGCGTTGGGGGTTCGACCGCTCCGACGTCGGCCTCGTTACCGGCAATCGGCGCGAAAATGTCGACGCGAAAATCCTTGTCGTCGTCGCGGAAATCCTTTTTAATCGGCTCTTAGCGTCCGACGTGTTCGCCGAGTTCGCGCAACGTTCGACGCCGGGCGCTTGGCGCGGGTTCGGGGCGAGCGACGAAAAAGTCGACGAAAGCGGAGAGTCGCGCCCGAAAATCACCGCCGCTTCGTTGAACGCGAAAAAGTCGTTGGCGACGAGCTGGGAAGACGACGCGCCGACGAAGAAAAACGATAAAACGGGCGCTTTGGGCGAATTGGAGAACGGCGAAACGGTCGCGACGAACGTTCCGGCGCCGATTTTACCGCCCGGCGCGCTTTCGACCGGCGCCGCGCTCGTCGCGCCGGAGCCGGACGCGCCGACCTTTTCCTTCGACGACGTTTCGGTCGTCGTAATGGACGAATTTCACCAGTTTGCCGATCCGGAACGCGGGGTCGTTTGGGAGTTTACGCTCGGCCTCTTGCCGGCGCACATCCGAACGCTGCTGATTTCCGCGACGGTTGGCAACGCTTACGAGTTCGTCTCTTGGCTTCGAACGACCGCGAACCGCAAGCTCGATTTGGTTCAGTCGACCGAGCGAAAAACGCCGCTCGTGTACGAATGGGTCGGCGACAAGCTGCTGCCGGAGCATCTCGAAGCGATGTGCGCCGGTTCGGAGGACGAACGCTTTACGCCCGCGCTCGTTTTCTGTTTCAACCGCGACGCGTGTTGGGACGTCGCCGAAGTCGTTAAAGGACGCAACGTTATCGACGCCGCCCGACAAAAGGCGATCGCCGAGGAACTCGACAATCACGACCTAAGCGCCGGGGCCGGGCCGAAGTTGCGTCAACTGCTGTTACGCGGCGTCGGCGTCCACCACGCGGGCGTTTTGCCGAAATATCGTCGCCTCGTCGAGACGCTTTTCCAACGTAAACTCCTTTCTTTCTGCGTTTGCACCGAGACGTTGGCGGCCGGAATCAACCTCCCGGCGCGTTCGGTTGTCTTGCCGACGCTCCTGAACGGCCCTCCCGGCGATAAAAAGTTGGTCGACGCGTCGTCGGCGCATCAGATTTTCGGGCGGGCCGGGCGACCGCAATACGACGACTGCGGTTACGTCTTTGCGTTGGCGCACGAGGACGACGTTCGCATCGAGCGGTGGCGCGAAAAATACGATCAGATTCCGGACGACGTCAAAGACCCGAAACTGCGCGAAGCCAAGAAAAAGATGAAGAAAAAGGCGCCGACCCGCAATCCGCGCGAGCAATATTGGTCGGAAAAGCAATTTGAACAGCTGCGCAACGCGGCGCCGGGCAAGTTGTCGAGTCGCGGCCCGTTGCCTTGGCGGTTGTTGGCGCATATGATCGACGCAAGTCCCGACGTCAAGCCGATTAGAACGCTTGTCGCTCGACGCTTAACCGGCGCGAAACGCTTGGAAGCGATGAAGAAATCGCTCGATCAAATGCTCTTAACCCTTTGGCGGGGCGGTTTTGCGCGCTTGGAGCCGGATCCGGTCGCGTTTGGCGTTCCGCAAACGACCGCCGCGCTCGAAGCGGAGCGGGAACTGCGTCGCGAATTAGAAGCGTTGGAACGCGAATACAAGGAGCAAAAGCGCAAGTCTAAACCCTTTGGTTTCGGGATTTTTGACGAAAGCGCGTTGGTCGACCCGACGCTCGACGACTCGTTCGATCCGGAAGCGTTCGCGAAGGAAAAAGCGCGGCTCGAAGCGCCGGAACCGGCGCCGAACGCCGAAGCGAACGGTTTCGACTTTTTCGGCGGCGCCGACCTTTTCGACTCCGGGGACGGTTCGCAAATCGCCGACGCGTCGACGCTTAACGCGTTGGACGGCAAGGCGTTAGCGTCGAGCGAAACGCCGAAAGAAGACGAGCCGACGAACGAAAACGAACCGGAGGCGGAACCGAACGCGAACGACGAAAACGTCGCCGAAACGCAAGTCGACGAGACGCAACGTTTAGCGTCGTTCGAACAGTCGGCGGAAGCGTTGGCGTTGGCGGCGTCGTACCAAGCGGCGCGCGCTTACCCGACGAAAAAAATGAAGACGCTGACGAAGTTGCGGGGCGTAAACCCCGTCTTTGGGGCGTTTCTGCTCGAACAACTCGGAACCGCCGACCTTGCGGAGCGCATTCAAGCGTTCGAGTCCGTCCTTGAAACGCCGGCGCCGGTCGCGCGGGCGCTTCGCGTTCCCGACCAAGACGAGTTGCCGCCGGGACGTCTCGCAACGTCGCGTTTGGATAAAGAATTGTTGCAACGCGGGTTAGCGTCGGTTGAAGAACTCGTTCCGCGGACGGAGGAAGAAGAGCGCGAAGATTGGGAACGGCGACGCCGCTTCGCAGGACGCTTCGAAGAGCGCGTCCGCGTCCTGAATTTCGCGTCGAAGTTGCGGCGTCTCTTCGACTTCGAGTACCCGGGCGTCGCGTTGCGAACGACCCCGGTTTGGGCGGCGGGCGAGTTGATTCTCGACTTCCGAGGCGACTTCAATAAGTTTATTATCGCCAAACACTTGCAAAAACAAGAGGGGATTGTTTTCCGACACCTCTTGCGTTTGATTTTGCTTATCGAAGAGTTCGTCGAGCTGGAACCGATCGAAGGCGATCCGCTTCAATGGCGCGCCGAGTTGCAAGATTTCGCCGACAAACTTGTCGACTGTTGCCGCAAAATCGACCCGACAAGCGTTGAAAAAACGTTGGTTGCGTCGAAACGCTCCGACCTGCTCGACAAAAATTAAACGTGTGGCGCCTTGTAGCCGACAAGCGAACGGCGAAATATATGACGTTGTGTAAATTTTACGCGGCGAAACTCATGCGCGACGCCGCGTCAATTCCAATTCATTAGTTATAATCGAGCGTTTCCAACCGTCGCGCATACGAACGGAGAAACGTATTGCAAGAAAGGATAACGACTTATGAAGAAACGTTTGACGACGGTCGCCGCGTTGGCGCTCGCTTCGTTCCTTCCGAACTTTACCGCTCGCGCCGACGAAGGAATGTGGCTCTTTTCGAATCCGCCGACTCGCCAAATCAAGGAAAAATACGGGTTTGAAGCGACTCCGGACTTTCTCGAACACCTGCAAAAATCGAGTATTCGTTTTGGCGTCGGCGGCAGCGGTTCGTTCGTTTCGTCGAACGGCTTGATTATGACGAACCATCACGTCGCGCTTTCGACGATCGCGTCGCTTAGTACGGCGGAGAAAGACTATGTGGCGAACGGCTTTAGAGCGGAAAAACTCGAAGACGAAATCAAGTGCCCGAACGCCAATTTGATCGTTTTGCAAGAGATCGTCGACGTTACGGAGCAAATCGAAGCCGCCTTGGCCGACGCGTCCCCCGCCGAAGCCGAAGCGATTCGCAAAGAAACGATCGCGAAAATTCAAGCGGAAGCCAACGCCGAAAAAGGTTTGCGTTGCGAAGTCGTAACGCTTTACCAAGGCGGACTTTACCACCTCTATTGTTACAAAGAAATCAAAGACGTGCGACTCGTTTTCGCGCCGGAAGAAAGCGTCGGCTTTTTCGGCGGCGACCCGGACAACTTCGAGTACCCGCGCTACAACCTCGACGTTACGTTCTTTCGCGCTTATGAAAATGGCGAGCCGATGAAGACGGAACATTTCCTTAAATGGAGCGATAACGGCGCTTCGGAAGGCGATCTCGTTTTTGTTTCCGGGCACCCGGCGCGCACGAACCGCTTCAACACCGTCGCCGACCTGCAATACCAACGCGACGTCTATTACCCGCATATGATGAACAAGTATCGGCGACGCGAAGTCGCGTATCAAGTTTTCGGTTCCGAAAACAACGAAAACGCCCGTCGTATCGCGACTTCGCTCTTCCGCATTCAAAACTCGCGCAAGAATCGCGGCGGGATTTTGAACGGTCTTCAAACGGTCGCGCTGATGCAAAAGAAGGTCGACGCGGAGAACGAACTGCGTAAACTCGCCGCCGAAAAGAATTTAGTCGACGCGGCGTCCGATCCGTGGAAGGAAATCGAAACGATTATGGCCGGTTGGCGCGGGCGTTATCTCGCTTACGACCTCCTCGAAGCGAACGAAGCGTTCACGAGCGCGACGGTTGCTAAAGCTCGCGGTATCGTGCGTTACGTTTCCGAAATGGCGAAACCGGAAGCCGAGCGTCTCCCGGCGTATCGCGGCGACGCGCTCGAAGGAACGCGCAACGGTTTGCTCGGCGGTTTCGGGGACGACGCCGATATTGAAACGATGATGCTAACCGACGGACTTTCGATGCTTTACGAGTATTCGAAAGCGGTCGAAGGCGGGCGCGCGCTCGACGCCGTCGTGATTCCGCAAGCCGATTTCGACGGGATTTTCGACGGATTGTCGCCGAAATCTCGCGCGACGCAAATCGTTCAAAAGTCGCATCTTAAAGACCGTAAGTTCCGCGAATTGCTGATTAACGGTTCTTGGGAAGACCTGCAAAAATCGGACGATCCGGCGATTCGTTTGGCGTTGGCCGTCGAGCCGACCGCTCGCGCTCTTCGCGATTATAACGAGGCGGAGGTCGCCGGGCCGTCGCGCGCCGCCTACGCGAAAATCGCGAAGATTCGGTTTGCCGTTTACGGAACGGAAGTCTATCCGGACGCGACGTTTACGCTTCGTCTTTCGTTCGGTAAAGTCGCCGGTTACACGGAAGAGGATGGAACGCAAGTCCCGTTTGAAACGAAGATTAGCGGCGCTTACGAACACGCGCGCGAACATAACTTCGCCGATCCGTTCGACTTATCGCAATCTTGGCTCGACGCGGAAGCCGCCGGCAAAGCGCCGATGGACGCGCCGATCAACTTCGTTACGACGAACGACATCATCGGCGGGAACTCCGGAAGCCCCGCCGTCAACTCGAAGGGCGAAGTCGTCGGTCTGATCTTCGACGGAAATATTCAATCTCTTGTGTTGAACTTCACTTACGACGACGAAATTTCGCGCGCCGTCCTCGTTCACTCGACCGGGATTCGCGAAGCGGTTCGCTGTATTTACAACCTGCCGCAAATCGCCGACGAACTCGGAAAGTAAGCGATGAAAGCGTTTAACCGATTGAGTTAAGCGAATAATCGCCGGGCGCGACGTTCGTTCGAACGAGCGAACGTCGCTAACTCTTGCAAACGCCGACGTTGCGGTAATTTAGACGCGGCGTCGGCGACTTTTAAACGCGTCGAAAAGACGCGATTTTCGAAAAATGACGAAACGACCTTATTTAATTTTCGGCACCGGCAACGCGCACAAAGGAATTGAAGCGACGGAAATCGTTGCGCCGACGGGCGTTACGTTGCGAACGCTCGCCGAGTTTCCGGAGGCGATCGACGTTGTCGAGGACGGCGAAACGTTTGCCGAGAACGCGCGTAAAAAAGCGATCGAGCAAGCGAAACATCTGCAAACCTTTGTGCTTGCGGAAGATAGCGGTATTTGCGTCGACTTCTTGAACGGCGCGCCCGGTGTCCGCTCGGCACGTTTTGCCGGCGAAAACCCCCGTTCCGACCGGCGCAACAACGAGTTTCTGCTTGAAAAACTGACCGACGTTCCGCTCGAAAAGCGGACGGCGTATTACGTTTGCCATATGGTTTTGGCGTCGCCGACCGGCGAAATCGACTTTGAAGCGGAAGAGCGCTGCCGCGGTCGGATTTTGTTTAAGCCGAGCGGCGACAACGGTTTTGGTTACGACCCGTTGTTTGAAGTCGTCGAATTTCACCGCACGTTTGGGGAGCTTGCGCCGGAAATCAAGCGCGCGATTAGTCATCGAGCGAGAGCGACGCGGCGTCTCATTCCGAAACTTTTCGAGCTGGTCGCCGCCGGAAAACTACCGACGATGTAAAGTGTTATAAAGTGTCGTTCGCGGCGTCGAACGTTGTTGCGCGCTGTTTAAAACGTTGAAAATAAAGAGAATAGAGACGATGGAAAACCTTAGCGAATATTGTTTGCGCGTTGCGAAGGACGCGAAAAAAGCGTCGCGCGCTCTTGCCGCCGTTTCGGGCGCCAAGAAAAACGAATGGATTAACTTGTGCGCCGACAAACTTTTAGAGCGCAAAGACGAGATTTTAGCCGAGAACGCGAAAGACCTCGAAACGGCGCGCCAAAACGGCTTGAAAGCGTCGATGATCGATCGCTTAACCTTGTCGGAAAAGACGTTGCGCGAGATGGCGACGGCGTTGCGCGAGATCGCCGCTTTCCCGGATCCGATCGGCGCGACGATCGGGTCGACGATTCGTCCGAACGGTCTCGAAGTGCAAAAAGTGAGAACGCCGATCGGCGTCGTTTTCTTCGTTTACGAATCGCGCCCGAACGTAACGACCGACGCCGCCGCTATTTGCGTCAAGAGCGGGAACGCCGTCGTCTTGCGCGGCGGGAAAGAAGCGTTCCACTCGAACACGATTCTCGGACGCGTTCTCGCCGACGCGGCGCGGGAAGTCGGCTTGCCGGAATGCGCGGCGCAACTTTTGAATACGACGGATCGTAACGCCGTCGACGAGTTCCTGCGTCTGCCGCAATATGTCGACGTCGCGATTCCGCGAGGCGGCGAGGCGTTGGTCAAACGCGTTACCGAGAACGCGCAAATGCCGGTCATTAAACACTTTGCGGGCAATTGTCATCTTTACGTCGACAAAGACGCCGACTTGGCGGTCGCGGAAAAAGTTCTCGTCAACTCTAAGTGTCAGCGTCTTGGGACTTGCAACACGGTCGAATCGCTGGTCGTTCACTCGGCGGTCGCGGCGGAAGCGCTTCCGCAACTCCTTGCGACGATTAAAGATAACGGCGTCGAAATTCGCGGCGACGAACGGACGCGCGCCCTTGCTCCGAACGTCGACGTCTTGGAGGCGACGGAAGACGATTTCTACCGCGAATATTTGGCGGCGATCATTTCGGTCAAGGTCGTCGATTCGATCGAGGAAGCGATCGAGCATATCAACGAACACAGCTCCGGACATACGGAAGTGATTATTACCAAAGACGTTAAAGCGTCGAAGAAGTTCGCGACGGAAATCGACAGCGCGGCGGTGATGATCAACGCGAGTTCGCGTTTGCACGACGGCGGGCAATTTGGGCTCGGCGCCGAAATCGGCATCAGCACCGACAAGTTTCACGTTCGCGGCCCGTGCGGCGTCGACGACTTAACGAGTTATAAATACGTCGTTTACGGCGACGGAATTTTGCGCGGTTGACGTAAAATTTTTTTGCGCCGTTCGCAAAATCGGCGACGTTGGTTTTTTAATCGGCGTTGAAAAAAGCGGACGGTTGAAACCGGCGTTTGTTAACGCAAACGTCGGTTTTTATTTGGGTTATGTTTTTGACGTTTTGAAGTTGTTTTTCGACGATTATTTCGATGAGTTCTCAAGTTTCGTTGCATCGCGTTCAACGTAAGTTGGCCAAAGTGTTGCTGTTAGATCGCGAGCCGTTGCGCCGCCGTCTCGTTCGTTTACAACAAGAGTTTGAAAAATTAGCGCAAGAAAAAGCGGACGCGGCGTCGCAAACGGAAACAACGCCCCAAGAGGAATCGCAAACCGTTGGAAAAATTGACGATACGCCGCTTGAACGTTGGGAAAAGCGTTTGCGCGAGCTTTCCGACGATTGCGACGCGTCGATCGAAAAAGTCGAACGTCGTCGCAAGTCTTTTCCGAAGATAACTTACGACGTAAATTTGCCGGTCTCGGAACGCCGCGACGAGTTGAAAAAATTGATTGCGGAAAATCAAGTCGTCGTCGTTTGCGGCGAAACGGGGAGCGGAAAGTCGACGCAACTTCCTAAAATTTGTTTGGAACTAGGTTTAGGCGCCCGCGGTTTGATCGGACACACGCAGCCGCGACGTCTTGCCGCGCGTTCGATTGCTCAACGCGTCGCCGACGAGTTGCAAACGCCGTTGGGACAACATGTTGGGTATAAGGTGCGTTTTAACGACGAGACGTCGGATAAGACGTTGATTAAGTTGATGACCGACGGGATTCTGCTCGCCGAATCGCAGAACGACCGATTTTTCAACCGTTACGAGGTTATTATCGTCGACGAAGCGCACGAACGCTCGCTCAACATTGACTTTTTGCTCGGGATGATGAAGCGCGTGTTGCGAACGCGGCGCGATCTCAAGCTGATTATCACCTCGGCGACGATCGACGCAAAACGTTTCGCGGAACACTTTACGTCGAGTAAAGGGCCGGCGCCGATTATCGAAATTTCCGGGCGGACTTATCCGATCGAGACGCTTTATCGACCGGTCGACGAATGGAAGTTGCGTCGCGAAGAGCGCGAACGAGAAAATAACGCGGATTTCGGAGAACGTAATCCGAAAGGACGCAACGACTTGCGACGACGAGACCTTGACGACGAAGACGCGTTTGAAACGACGCTTCTCGAAGCGGTCGACGAGTTAGCGCGTCGTGAACGGGGCGATATTTTGATTTTTATGCCGACCGAACGCGATATTTTCGAAACGGCTAAGTTATTGAAAAAACACGAGATACCGGGAGACGATTCGCGGAGAAAAACGGAAATTTTACCGCTTTACGCGCGCTTGCCGTCGACCGAGCAGCAAAAGATTTTTGGCAAAACAAGTTGGCGCAAAATCGTCGTTGCGACGAACGTCGCCGAATCGTCGTTGACGGTGCCCGGGATTCGGTACGTTATCGATCCCGGAACAGCGCGTATAAGTCGTTATTCGGCAAGGTCTAAGACGCAACGCTTGCCGGTCGAGCCGATTTCGCAAGCGTCGGCTGATCAGAGAGCGGGGCGTTGCGGACGCGTCGGGCCCGGCGTTTGTATTCGGCTTTTTAGCGAACGCGACTATTTGTCGCGCCCCCGTTACACGACGCCGGAAATTCAGCGCACCAATTTGGCGTCGGTCATTTTGCAAACGAAAGCGCTTAAACTCGGCGCGGTCGAGCGGTTTCCGTTCATCGACCCGCCCCGAAACGCTTCAATTATCGACGGTTACAAAACGCTGTTCGAACTCGGCGCGGTCGACGAAAACAACGAATTGACCGAAATTGGACGCAAACTTAGCCGACTGCCGATCGACCCGCGCATCGGACGGATGATTTTCGCCGCCGACGAAGAGGACGCTTTGCGCGAAATTTTGATTATCGCCGCCGCGCTCGAAATTCAAGACCCCCGCGAACGCCCGCGCGAACAGCAGGAAAAAGCGGACGAAAAGCACGCGCCGTTTCTCGACGAGAACAGCGACTTTATGTCGTATCTCAAACTTTGGGATTTTTGGCAAAATTTGAAGGACAAAACGTCGCGCAACCAACTGCGCAAGGCTTGCCGCGAGAATTTCCTCTCGTACAACCGAATGCGCGAGTGGTCGGACGTTTACGTTCAGTTGCTGCAACTCGTTAAAGGACAAGAGCTTGAGGTGAAAAAACGACGCGACGATTACAACGCGATTCACCGTTCCGTTTTGACCGGACTGTTATACGGCGTCGCTCAAAAAGAAGAGACGGGGAACGAATACCGCTCGACTAACTCCGGGAAATTTGTTCTTTGGCCGGGTTCCGGGCTCAAAAAGAAGCCGGCTTGGGCGGTCGGCGCGGAACGTTTGGAGACGACGCGGGCTTATTTACGGACTGTCGCGCGCATCAACCCGGATTGGATCGAGGAAATCGGCGGGCGGCTTCTCGAACGGACGCGCCGCGACCCGTTTTGGAATCGCGAAACCGGTTGCGTTCACGCTTACGAACGGGCGACGCTTTACGGACTGACGATTATTCCGAAGCGCCGCGTCAACTTTGGACCGATCGATCCGGTTAAGTCGCGCCAAATATTTATTTACGAAGCGCTGGTGAATCGCGATTTCGATTGTTCGCTTCCGTTTTTCGAACATAACCGCGCCGTTTTCGAAGAGGCGGAGCGGCTTCGCGACAAGTTGCGGAAGTACGATTTTCTTAAGTCGCTCGACGCGATTTACGACTTTTACGACGCGAAGTTGCCGGACTCCGTTTATGACGCCGTGTCGCTAAAAAAATGGTGGAAGAAGGCGCCGCAAAAGAAGCGCGAAGCGTTGTTTGCGAAACTCGACGATTTTTGCGCCGGAGCGATCGACGCGGAGACCGCCGCCGCGTTTCCGGACGAAGCGTCGTTTGACGGCGATTCGCAACTGCCTTTAAAATATCGGTTTAGCCCAGGCGAGTCGGACGACGGCGCGTCGCTTATCGTTCCCTTGGAAGGTTTGCGACAACTTGAAACGCGTCGGCTCGGTTGGCTGATTCCGGGATTGGTCGAACAAAAAATCGTTGCGATGTTGAAGACGCTTCCGAAGGAAATTCGGCGCGAAATCGTTCCGATTCCGGATACCGCCCGGGAGATTGTCAAGCGAATATCGTTTGGCGACGGAGCGCTGGAAGATGTTGTCGCGCAAGAGGTTAGCCGATTGGCGGGACGGCGGACGACGGTCGCCGACTTCGATCTTGAGCGAACGCCGCCGGAGTTGCTTCTTAATCTTAAAGTTGTCGACGACGCCGGGGAACTGTTGGCCGAGGGGCGCGACGCCGGGGAATTGCGCGAACGACTCGGCGTCGAGATGAACAAGTCGATCGGCGCCGTCGTCGATCCGCAATGGAACCGCGACGGTTTAACGACTTGGGACTTTGGAACGTTGCCGGAATCGATTTCGATTGCGCGCGGTTCGCTGACCGTTTCGGCGTATCCGGCGCTCTGCGACCCGCGATTTTTGACGAATTCGTTTTCGCCGAGCGCGCCGGAAGCGCGAACCGTCGCGACGCGACTTTTTGACTCGAAAGATAAAGCGTTTCGCAACACTAAGTTAGGCGTTATTCGGCTTTTCAACTTGGCTAACTCGCGCGACCTCAAAACGCAAGCGCGTTGGTTGCCGCAACTCGATAAATTGCAAACGTTTTCGCGAGCGATCGCCGATTTCGATTTAACGTCGGCTCTTGCGGAGACGATCGGGGCGCGAGCGCTCGATCTTGACGACGCGACGTCGCTTCCTGCTAACGAGGGAGAATTTAACGACTTAGCGAAGCGCGGGCGGGAACGAATCGGGTACGCGACGCAGGACGTCGCCGGTTGGATCGTTCGGTTCCTCGAAAATTACCAAGAGGCGCGCCTTGCGATCGAGAAACGACGCGGCGGGGCGGCGAACGCAGTCGCGGTTGACGCGGCGTCGCATTTAGCGCGACTGACGGAGCCGCGTTTTTATTTGACGACGCCTTGGAACTGGTTGAAGGAATTTCCGCGTTACTTCAAGGCGATTTCGGCGCGATTCGAGAAATGGCAAAACGGCGGCGCCGCGACCGACGCCGCGTTTGCGCAAGAGCTAAACGCTTATTGGGAAAGGTATTGCGAAGCGTTTGAGCGAAACGAAAACGCCGGGATTTTCGACCCGGAACTCGAAACGTTCCGTTGGGCGCTCGAAGAGTATCGCGTTTCGCTTTTCGCGCAAAAGTTGGGAACCACGATGAAAATTTCGGCGGT
The DNA here is from genome assembly GCA_017436025.1 of Thermoguttaceae bacterium. Lineage (GTDB taxonomy): Bacteria > Planctomycetota > Planctomycetia > Pirellulales > Thermoguttaceae > RUG369. The sequence goes on along the minus strand of JAFSDX010000031.1, from coordinate 12,199 downwards.
GCGACTCGAGAAGCAATGGGAGAAGACGGCGCGCTGACGAAAAGATAAGCGTTTGAAAGTCAAAGAGTTGAAGCGTTTGAAAGACCGATGCGAACGAACGCGGAACGCCAAAATTCGAACGCGATAAAAACGCCGAAAACGCCCCAAAAAACGAGGCCTAAACGCCGACGCGCGCTTGTTTTATCGAGCGGCGCGTCGGCGTTTTTTCGCGTTTCGACGTCGCGAACGGTTAACGTTTCGGCGGCGTCTCGGAGAGAAAGGGGGACGTCGGAAGCGTCGGAATGGGAACGAGTTAAGAGTGATTCTTGTAACGCGAAGTCGACCGTTTTTTCGACGAGCGGAACAAACGACGGCGCGAACGCGAGCGCGCTTACCGTCGCGTCAGGAGCGGTCGCGCACCAGACGACGGTTCCGTTATTCGGCGCGGATAAACGAGTTAGCGTTGGAGCGTTGGACGTCGCGTCGCGAAGGATTGGAACGGCGGCGTTTCCGACAAGCGGGAAAGAACGCCAAACTGGGAGCGCGTCGACGCCGGAACGCTCGAAACCGGGGAACGCGGCGACAAAGGAACGGGTTTTAACGTCAACGTTCGCAACGGTTTGGAGCGCGTCGCGAACGGCGGGGACGGTCGACGCGTCGAGAGCGCCGGTCGCCGGTTCGAACGCGACGGAGAGCGTTTGCGCGTCGAGATTCCAGCGGCGCCACACGGCGTCCCAACGTTTAGCGTCGGTTCGCGGCCCGGCGAAAATTAGGAGCGCGCGGGGAGAGGCGGGCGACGCGGCGGCGAGAAAGCGTTCCGTTTTGGCGAGTTCCGCGTCGGTCGGAGCGGAAAGGTCGACCCAACAAATCGCGTCGAAGGCGATTAACGCGTTCGTCGGCGTCAGCGCAAAGTCGGCGGACGAAACGGTTTCGACTTGCGGAAAGCTCGAATCGGCAAGGGGTTGCGACGCGTCGAAATTTGGGTTCAAAGCGGTTGCGATATAAAACGCGGCGTCGCTCGGACGCGTCGCGGCGCTTTGAAGTTGGGCGTCGTTGGGAAACGGCGCTCCGGAGTCGCTTCCGTCGACGATGAGAACGCGAATCGGGCGACCGTCGATTTTGCCGTTGGCGACGCGTTGAAGCGGAACGTTAAGTCGCGATTCGGCGGGAGTTGAGGACGCGGCGCGAAAAAACGGAAACGAAGGAAACGTCGGCGCGGCCCAGATTAGAACGAGCGTTAGGAGGGCGGACGAACGCAACGTCGCTAAGATTAGCAAACTCCGCTCTTTACGACGGACGGCGCGGCGGAGCGACGGCGCGAGCAAACGAACCGCCGGGAACGAAACGCGCGGCGGGGGCGTCGTCGGACGTCGGCGGCGAAGAAGAAGCCAAGGAAGCGCAAGCGTCGCCAACGCGAAAAGAGCCCAAGGGTTTTGCATCGCAAGTCGTTGAAGGAAAAAGGATAAAGAGGAAGAAAAAAAAGACGGCGCAAAAAAATCCGTCCCGACGTTTTATTATATCGGAACGGATTCTTGCGTCAAGCGCTAAAGGAACGACGGCGTAAAGTTAAGCGCCGTCGAACGTTGCGACATTATTTCAAGCCGGACGCCGTCTTCATAATATTGAAAACGTCGCTGTTGTAAATGAAATCGCCGCTGAAGTCCCACATATCGGCGGCCTCTTCGTCGTTGCCGCGAACGAAGTCTTTAGCGCAATCGGCGCCTTGGCCCTTGACGTAAACCGGAACGAGCCAGTGCGAGTGACCGGACGAGAGGTATTGAACTTCCGGGCATTCGCCGATATCGGACTCTTCGAGTTCTTCAAATTCGTTGAATTCGTCTTTTTTCGGGTCGAATTTGCCGTTTTCGTCCATATCTTCATACGTGCCCGGGCCCCAAATGCAACCGGTTTCGTGGTCGGACGTTATGATCATAATCGTGTCGTCCCACGACGAGTATTTTTCGACCCAAGCGATCGCGGCGTCGATCGCCTTCGAGAAGGAAGCGTGTTCGAGCGCCGAGTTTTGCGCGTTGCGACCGTGGTTCGCGTGGTCGATCGCGCCGCCTTCGACCATCAGGTAGAAACCTTTGTCGTTTTGCGCCAAGACGTTAAGCGCGCCGAGCGTCATATCGGTCAGCGTCGGGGTGTTGGCGAGCGCTTCTTTCGAATAACGTTCTTTGACGAAGTTTTCGTCGTCGGCGTAACCGTCGACCGGGAGCATATCGCCGTTGTCGCGACCGACGCCGAGGATTTTCTTCGGAAGGTCGGTCGGGTTCGTATCGGGGGTTTTCTTGGCCAATTCGGCGAACTTTTCGCGTTCGTCGATGAACTTCCAACCCTTGTAACCGTCGTCTTTAGAGACGGCTTCCCAAACTTCGCGACCGCCGACGAATTGGTAATTGAGGTCTTCCGGTTTCTTGTTGATTTTGGAACCGCGGCTGTAAGCGGGGTGCCCGGCGCCGAAGAGGACGGTCAACGGGAGGTCGTTGATTTGCTCTTTCGAGATTTCTTCGTAATTGCCGCGGCTCATGTTGTGCGCGCTCGTTGTGGCGGGGGTGGCGTGCGAAATTTGAACGGTCGTAACGACGCCGACCGAGCGACCCGCGCGGTAGTTCATGTCGGCGAAGTTTTCGAGTTTTTTGCCGTCTTTCGAGAAACCGACGCGACCGCTTTGCGTTTTAACGCCGGTGTTGATGGCGGTGCCGGAGGCGGCGGAGTCGGTCGTCGGGCAGTTGGATTGGAGACGGTGCATCGCCGCTTCCGGGCCTTCCCAAATTTTGCCGACCGGGTAACCGTCGTCTTTTTTCGGGTCGTAGTCTTCCTTGACGCAGAACGTCGCCGCGCCGAGCTTGACCGGGAACTTGTGGTAGGATTGCGCGTCCGGTTCGCCGTAACGCCAGTAAGTCCCGAGAATATCGGAGTTAAATCCCATCCCGTCGCCGATGAAGAGGATAACGTTCTTCGCTTTTTTCGCTTCTTGCGCCGTCGCGACGTCGAAAGCCGACGCGCCCAAAATCAACGCGAACGCCGCCGACGCGACGCCCCAACCGAATGCCTTTTTCATAGAGTAGACTCCTTTGAATGTTTGTTCGCCGACGCGTTTCGGGTCGTTCCGGCGTCGCGGCTCTTCACTATTTTACCCGATTTTCGCGAATTGTTAAACGGGACTTCGCGCATTTTTTCCGAAAAAAAGCGATTTTTTACCGTTTCGCCTCGACTTTGGGACGGCGCAGACCGAGAACAAGGAAGCGCAAAACCGGGACGCGGCGGACGACGAAGTAAGTCGCGTAGGAACCGGCGAACGCGGCGACGGTAACAAGCGCGATTTCGGCGGCTTCCGGAACGTTGCAAAAGCGCGCGACAAGGAGCGTCGCGGCGTACACGAAGAACATATGGAAGACGTAAAGGCCGAAATTCGTTCGCGCGAGGAACGTCGAAAAACGCGTCGGACGGTCGGCGTAACGCTTTGAAAAACCGAGGATTGCGAGCGTCGCCGTCCAAGCGTAAACGTTGGTTAACCAATGTCGCAAAACCGGCGCGTCGGCGTAATTGGCGCCAAAGAAACGTCGGAAATAAAGGAAACCGAAATAAAGCGCGCAAACTCCCCAAAACCAACGCGTTCGGACGAGCGCCGCTTCGACGTCCGCGCGGTGAAAAACGAGATAGCCGAGGAGAAACGCGAATCCGTAAATCCCGAAACGGTAAACGGTTATCACCGGAGCGTTCAAGACTTGCGCCGAACCCCAAACGCCGAGCGTCGCCGCGACGAAGAAGAGCGTCCAAACGAACGTCGAGAAAAGGGACGCTTCGTCGGAATCACGAGACGACGCAACTTCCGATTTAGCAACGGTTGCGGTTCTCGCCGGGCGGCGTCGGAAAAGGACGAGGAGCGCCGAGTAAACGAAAAGGAGCTGCGCGAACCAAAGGGGGCCCTGACCGCCGAGGACGCAAACGATCGGGAAAACGAACGATGGAATCGACGGGTCGACGAGGCCCGGCGCGGAGGCGGTCGTGATGAGACCGAGCGTCCAAGAATGGAAAACGAGAACGCCAAGCGTCGACGGAACAAGGAGTTTCGCCGTTCGTTCGCGGAAAAATTCGCGGTTCGAACGTCGGTTCAGCGACAGTCGCGCCGAGATTCCGGCGACCAAAAAGAGCGAAAACATCAACCAAGGGTAAACGAACGTCGTCAACGCGTCGCCGAAACCGGGGCCGTTCGTCGGGAGGAGACCGCCGAAACCGAGGACGTAGTTGCGGGCGAAGAAGACGTGGTAAACGACGACCAAAACGACCGTCGCGCCGCGGATGAAGTCGAGGTAATGGGAACGCGGCGTAAGCTTCGTGTCGGCAAGGGGTTGCAGTTTCATCGGCGGAGTCCTTTCGTCGTCGGCGGGCGGAGCGAAAAACGGCGGGCGAAACGTCGGCGTTTCGTTTTATTGTACGCGGAACGGCGCCGCTTTGCAACGGGAACGCGGCAAGAATTTCGCGAAAAAACGTCCGATAGGGAGAAAACGCCGCCAAGAAAAGAAAAAACGTCGAACGCGAACCCGCTAAAACGAGTCGCGCTCGACGTTTAAGTTTAACCGCTAACGGCCAAAAGCGTTAGTCTTGCTTTTGATCCGTTTCGCCGCGTTCTTTCAAAACGGCGCGACGGCTGAGTTTAACGCGGTTTTGGTCGTCGATGGCGATGACCTTGACGTCGAACTTGTCGCCGAGCTTGCAGAAGTTTTGAATGTTGTCGACGTATTCGTCGGAGAGTTCGCTGATGTGGCACAAACCGTCGCGACCCGGCAGAATTTCGATGAACGCGCCGAAGTTTTGAATGCTCGTAACGACGCCTTCGTAAATTTTGCCGAGTTCGACCGTCGCGGTGAGGCGGGAAATTTCCTTCAACGCGGCTTCGGCGCTCGCTTGGTCGTTCGACGCGACGTTGACCGAACCGTCGTTGTCGATTTCGATCGAAGCGCCGGTCGCGTCTTGAATCGCGCGGATCGTCTTGCCGCCCGGGCCGATGAGGAGCCCGATTTTGTCCGGGTCGATCTTCGTGCGGAGAAGGCGCGGCGCGTATTCGGAAATATTTTCGGCCGGACGCGGCGCGGCGGCGAGCATCTTGCGCAAGATGCCGATGCGCGCTTCGCGGGCTTGTTTAAGGGTTTGCGCGACGATTTCTTTCGAAATGCCGTTCGTCTTGAGGTCGAGTTGGATCCCCGTAACGCCGTTTTGCGTCCCGGCGACTTTGAAGTCCATATCGCCGTAGTGGTCTTCGTCGCCCATAATGTCGGTGATCGTGATCCAACGACCGTCTTCTTCCTTGACGAGACCGATCGAGATACCGGCGACCGGGTTCGAAATCGGAACGCCCGCCGCCATCAAACCGAGGGTCGCGCCGCAGACGGTCGCCATCGAGCTCGAACCGTTCGATTCGAGAATGTCGGAGATGACGCGAACCGTGTACGGGAATTCGTCGGCGTCCGGAAGAACCGGCTTGACGCTGCGTTCGGCGAGCGCGCCGTGCCCGTATTCGCGACGCCCGACGCCGCGGTACGGCTTGCATTCGCCGACCGAGTACGGCGGGAAGTTGTAGTCGAGCATGAAGCGCTTCGTGTATTCGTCGAAGAGACCTTCGACGCGTTGTTCGTCTTTCGCCGTCCCAAGCGTAACGGTGATAAGGGCTTGCGTTTCGCCGCGGGAGAAGAGGGCGGAACCGTGAACGCGCGGCAACACGTCGACGCGGCATTCGATCGGGCGGACTTCCTTCACCCCGCGACCGTCGAGGCGTTCCTTCGAGAGGATAATGTCGCGGACGACGCGTTCGACGAAATCGTTGAAGGCGACTTCGAAGTATTCCGGCGCGAAGTAGTTCGGTTCGTCGGAGTCTTCGTCGGTTTCGACGATCAACTCGGCGCGGGCCTTGTCTTTAACGAGCGAGCAGGCTTCGGCGCGAGCGAGCTTGCCGGCGGTTTTCTTCGCGGCGCGGAACTCGTCGTAGAATTTTTCCATCAACGCGTCGTACATCGGGGCCGTGTTCATCGGCTCGAACGACATTTTTTCCGGCGCGACTTTTTCGACGAGTTCAAGTTGCAGTTCGCAGATTTGACGGATGTATTTGTGCGCCGTCATAATCGCTTCGAACATCTTCGGTTCCGGGAGTTCGCGGGCGAAACCTTCGATCATCAGGACGGAGTCCATATTCCCGGAGACGATGAGGTCGAGTTCGCTGTTTTCGAGTTGGTCGACCGTCGGGAAGACGATGAATTCGTCGTCGACGCAAGCCAAGCGGACGGAGCCGAGCGGGCCGTCGAACGGAAGCGGGCTGATTTGGAGCGCCGCCGACGCGCCGTTCATCGCGATGACGTCCGGGTCGACGCGTTGGTCGCTGGCCAAAACGTTGGCGAAAATTTGAACGTCGTTGTAGAACCCTTTCGGGAAGAGCGGACGAATCGGGCGGTCGATAAGTCGAGCGGTGAGAACCTCTTTCAAGCCCGGGCGACCTTCGCGTTTCAGGAAGCCGCCGGGGAATTTGCCCGCCGCCGCGACGCGTTCGCGGTAATCGCAAGTGAGCGGGAAGAAGTCCGCGCCCGGTTTGCTCGGAGCGGTCGTCGTCGCGCAGAGGACGCAAACGTCGTCGTAGCCGATAAGGCAGCTGCCGTGCGCTTGTTTCGCGAGTTCGCCCGTTTCGATCCAAAATAAACCGGCGCCAATTTGTTTTTCGACTCTAATTTTCAACTTTTTTACCTTTTTCTTTTCTACCTAACTCGTCGGAACCTGCTTCGTCCGCCGAGCCGAATGCGAGAAGTCGCGTCGACTTCTTCGAGGGAGAGCGCGTCGAAATTTCGACGACAAGTGAAACGCGAAGCGTTGGCGTCGCAACGGTCGACGACCAAAACGCGGCGCCGAAAACGCGCTCTTCATTATATTATATTAATGAACGACGAGGGCCGCGTCGCGGAGGACGCGTCGGTCGTTCCGCTTTTAAGGAAACGCCGCGACGAACGAAAGAACGCAACGCGCGAAACGGCGGGTTTTACGTTGCTCGACGACTTTTCCGAAGGGCGAGAGGGCCGAACGTTTTTCGAAGATTTTGGCGTTGAATTTTAAAGACGCCTAAAAAAGAAAACGGAAAACGGCGCGCTCGCGAAAAAACGCTCGCGGCGCGCCCAACGCCGCAAACGTTGCAAAAACGACTACTTGCGGATGCCGAGGCGTTTGATGAGCGTAACGTAACGCGATTGATCTTCGCGTTTCAGATAGTCGAGAAGGCTGCGACGATCGCTAACCATTTGAAGGAGACCGCGGCGGGTCGAGTAATCCTTTTTGTGGATTTTCATATGTTCGGTCAACGCGTTGATTTTTTTCGTCAGCAACGCGACTTGGACTTCCGGGGAACCGACGTCGGAGTCGCTGCGGCGGTATTCGGCGATGATCGCTTGTTTTTCTTCTTTGGTCATAATCGTCATAGTAATCACCTTCTTGTTTGGGAAATCGACTAGCGAACGGCAAACGCAGCCGGTCGACTCCGCTAATTTTGACTGTTCGGCAAAATCCTTTGCGTTTTTTGGAAATTTGCGTAAACTTTGGACTTGCGTTCAAGCGTCGCGTCGGCGAAACGGCGTTTGGGCGAAAAACGAACGTCGTTTGCGTTTGCCGATTTTTGACAAACGACGGCGCGGCGGGCGGTCGGCGCGGAGCGCGAACCCCTTGACTTGGCGAATCCAAAACAATTTTATTTATTATACGCGACAATCGTTTTTCGAAAAGGGGGGAAAAAGATTTTTCTCGAAAAGATTTTCCGCGCCAACAGCGGCGTTTGGCGGCGTTAAGATGGGTAATAGGGGAAAAATACGCGGTGGATTCAGCGTGTTTAAAGGGGCGCTAAGGGAAATTAAGATAAAATATTAAGTTTAGGCTGTTTGGCGAGTCAAGGAAGTTGGGCGATGTTGGCGGAAATGGCGGAGTTAGGTAAAATTTACCGCGACGCTTCCTCGGCTTGAAAGCGAGGTACTTTATAGTCGAAACCCGCGTCGGGACGGGCGGCGGCGAACGCGAGCGCGACTTGCGATTCGAGCGCCGTTCGACGCGCGGTTCGCAGTTCGCGTCGATCGGCGTCGCCTCGAACGTTGGCGGCGGTTGGAAGTCGGTTTCCGTTTTCAGCCGTCGCGAGCGTCGCCGCGATTGTCGCGACTTGCCGACTATTTCGCGTCGACCGGCGAAAAGGCGTTCGCAGCGTCGTTTCGGCGGTTCGCCCCGAAATATCCCTTTATTCCGAACGGCCTTAGGTTCGACCTTTCGACCGCGTTCCGTCGAGGGAGCGTCCGATTCGTCGCGCCGACGGCCCGACCGCCTAAGGAGACGATTTCCGTTGCGAACGTCGTCGTTTGAAAATGTTGAAAAATGTTTGAAAACGCGACGAGGCGTTTGCAACTTGCGACGGCAAGGTAACTTGCGTCGCGAAATCGAGAAATCCGACGGCTGGACTTCGACGCGACGACCCGCGAAACTTGGTTCCGCAAGTTGCTTCGAGACGCGGAAATAAGAGAAGCGGCGGCCGCGAAGGAACGCGCGAAAACCGGTTTGTTTGACGCGACGTCGACGGCGTTTGCGCTAAACGACGTCGCGAGGACGACGGCGAAAAGATCGGAGAAAACGGCGCGGCGCTTTGTCGCGTTGCGTTTCGAAGGATTTTTTCGACCGTCGGGCGAACCGGGCGAACCGTCGAATAACGCGTTGGAAACTTTTAAACCGCGCCGTTTATCGCGTTGCGTTTGGCTCGGTCGTTTCGTCTTTCGCCGTCGAGCGCCTAAGCGTTCGACGCGCGCCGAATTTCGGAGCGTTGCGAAAGAACGAAAGCGATTGAGAAACAAACGTTTGCTGCGGCGGCGGGTAAACCCGACTTTTAGCGTTTCCTCGAAGACGCGTTCCCGACGTCGAGCCGTTCGACTTCGACGCCTTGGACGGAAATAACGATTTTACCGGCGTTTGCGCGTCGGCGTTTATTTCCGTTCCGTTCCGGCTATTGACGACGACATTGTGTCGCGTCGATTTGATTTCGGCGTTCTCCGTCGCGACGGCGGAACATCCGAACGAGAACGCGGCGCCGAACGGCGGAACGGTTCCTCGCGTTTCCCGGCGCGGGTTTAGAGTTAACTTTTGATAAAACGACGTTTGCGAAGACAGGCGTGAAAGCGGCGACAAGCCGAAACAACCCGTCGACGCGGCGTCGTTTTTGGGTTTTCTTGCTCGGAGGCGGAGACCGACCGGTTCTGTTCTTTCTTTACGTCGTTTTTTCCGATTTTCTCTTGAATTTGCGGCAAAATTTGCTTGAAACGCCGCCTTCCGTTGGGTATAATCGAAGGCGACGCCGACGCGTCGGACGGTTGCGTTGAAACGTTAACCTGCGATTCGGCAATGATTTAGTAAACGAAGGAGAAGGGGAATGACGTTAAAAGACTCTTGGCCGCTTCGAAGAAAAAACGAGCGAAGAAAAATGAGACGGAGCGCAACTCTTGTTAAATCGACGGTTCGGGCGTCGTCGTTTTGGGCGGGCGCGGCTTTAATCGTCGGAACGCTCGGCGTTGGAAACGGCGATTTCGCGTCGACGGTTCGAGCGCAAGACGCGACGATCGAAGTCGGTAAAGTCCTTGTCGACAATGCGGTTAAGGGGGAGAAACCCGACCTTTCGACCGGCTCGTTTTCGGTCGGAATGCGTTTCAAGTTGGAGGCGCCGGGGAACGAGGTCGGAAACGGCGACGGACTTGGGATGTTATTCTCTGTCGCAAGCGGTTGGCACGACGGTTTTCGCGCGCATTACAACTGGCGCGACGGACGGATAACCTTCCAAATCGGGCGAGTTAAGGAAAAGAGCGCGGTTGGCGTTCGTTCGGAGCGCGGCTTTTTGCCCGGCGTGATGCGAGACGTTGTCGCCGTTTACGACGCGGAAAAGGACGAAATGTCGCTTTACGTCGACGGCGAAAAGGTTGGCGTCGCGTCGTATTCCGGGCCGATCGACATTTTGGAACAACCGTTAAGCGTCGGTTTCGCGGGATTTGGCGTCGGTTCGAACCGAATGTTTGTCGACAAGTTGGAGTATTGGAAGCGTCCGCTGACCGCGGCGGAAGTCGCCGAGCGCAACGCCGCGCGACCGAAAGCGGAACTTGAAGCGGCGCAAGCGCTTGCGTTTTTCGTCGACGGCGGAAACGCGATTAATCTTGACGTCGCCGACGCGCAAATCGAAACGATTTTGACGCTCGACGTTCCGGAGGAAACGAAGGCGAACGCGCGCCGAACGGCGGTTTTTAAAGCGTTGAACGATAAGGATTTCGCGAAGGTCGCAAAACTCGCGTTCGCGGAAGCGGAACGGCTTTTGGCGGAAGAAAAAAAGTCGAACGACGCCGAGTCGCAAGCGGTGCGTAACGCGCGGTTGAGCCGTTATATCGAAATCGAGTTTGCGTTGAAAGCCTGTTCGTCGGTCGAGTTGTGCGGCGACGCCGTCGCGGCGGAGGCGCTGCGCTTGACAAACGAGCTGAATAAACGCTTTAGCGACGAACGGGCGACCATTGAGAAAATCGACGCGCTTGGGAACGCCGTCGGTTCGATTCAAAAAATCGAAAAGGACGCTAAGCGTCGATACGAAGAGACGTTAAAAGCATTGGACGACGCTCAAAAGCGAACGCTCTTTGTCGCGCCGAACGGGAACGACGCCGCCGACGGTTCGAACGAAAACCCGGTCGCGACGCTCGCCAAGGCGTTCGAGATCGCGCAAACTTGGGCGAAGGACGCAAATAAACGAGACGGAAACTCCGTCGTTGTTGAACTTGCAAACGGCGTTTACCGCGTCGAGCGAACGGCGGCGCTCGACGGCGTTTCCGACGTCGTCGTCCGTTCGGCGCCCGGCGCGAAAGCCGTTTTGACCGGAGCGGTCGAAGTCGATAATTTCCAAACGCTTAGCGACGGAGCGAAAACGTCGAAAGCGGTCGCCGACGCGGCGTCGCGATTCCAAGAAACGGCGCGTTCGAAGATTTTTGTCGCCGACTTAAAAGCCCTTGGCGTCGAGGATTGCGGTCGGTTGGCGTCCCGCGGATACGGCGTCGGCGAAAAGGTCGCGCCCCTGCCTTCGCTTTACGTCGACGGCGAGTCGCAAACGTTGGCGCGTTGGCCGAACGTCGGGGACGCCGCGCTCAAATTTGGCGACGTCGTTTCGCAAGGGGATGAAATGAACGGCAAAAAAACGACGACGCTGCGATACGACTTCGACCGCCCGAACGGTTGGCGACTTTCCGGAAACGCCGACGCCGACGATATTTGGGCGTTCGGGCTTTACGTTTGGGAATGGGCCGCGAACTTCCGCCGCGTCGAGAAAATCGACCGCGACGCCAAGACGCTGACGGTCGATTACCCGGACGCGAACGGGCGCTTCCATTATTATTTCGTCAACGTTCTCGAAGAATTGGACGCGCCGGGCGAATATTACGTCGACCGAAACGCCGGTCTCCTCTACTTTTACGCGCCGGACGCCTTGTCGTCGGTCGACGCGTTGAAAGCGGCTTCCGTCGAGTTCGACGTTTTTGACGGTCGTTTCGTCGACGTGAAGAACTCGCGACGCGTTCTGTTGCAAAATATCGAGTTAAAGGGCGGGCGCGAAACGGCGGTCGCGTTTGAAAACTGCGTCGAGTCGTACTTCGTCGGCGGGAAAATCGAACAGTTCGGCGGGAACGGCGCGTTGATTCTAAACGGCGAATTTTGCGGGGTTTTGGACTCGCGACTTCGCGAACTCGGGGCGTCCGGCGTTCGGATTCGCGGCGGCGACCGAGCGACGTTAAAACGCGCCAACCATTGGCTTTACAACTGCTTCATTAGCGATTTCAGCCGAATCGACCGCGTTTACGCTCCGGCGCTCCAGTTCAACGGTTGCGGGTTGGCGGCGACGAACAACCTGATTTGCGACTCGCCGCACCACGGAATGCGCACCGACGGCAACGATATTTATATCGCCCGAAACGAAGTTCACTCCGTCGTTTACGAATACAGCGACCAGTCCGGAATCGATATTTTCTGCGACCCGACGTTCCGCGGAATCGTTATCGAGGAGAACCTTTGGCGGCACATCGGCTCGTCGTTCGCGCTTTGCGGACAAGCCGGAATCCGTTTGGACGACACGATTTCCGGCGTCGCGATGATCGGCAACGTTTTTTACCGTTCGTCCGGCGGGAATTTCGGCGGGATT
>JAFSDX010000030.1 GCA_017436025.1 Thermoguttaceae bacterium | reverse complement strand
GCGAGCTTCGTCGAGGAGCGTCGCGGCGATTTCGGCCGGAGTCGCGGTTCCGCGGAGCGACTGGGCTTTCGCCTTCATTCGGTCGAGGGCCCAAAAGAGGTTGACGGCGGTCGGTCGGCTCGACGCGAGGTAGGCGGTTACTTCGTCGAGGCGGGCGAAAAATTCCGCTTCCGACGGTTCGCGGACGGCGCCTTCCGGGTCGCGGAAGACCGTTTGCAACCCGACGCAAACCCCGTAAGCGGCGGCGATTCCGATCGCGGGCGCGCCTCGAACGCGGAGCGCTTTGATTCCTTCCCAAACGCTCTCGACCGTTCGCCAATCGTCGCGGCGAAGTTCCGTCGGGAGGAGCGTTTGGTCGAGCGCTTGGAGCGCGCCGTTGAGGAAGGCGTCGAAGGGCGTCGCGCTCGACGCTCCGTCCGGAACGCGCCAAGCGAGGGAATTCAGTTTGTTTTTCGGGGCCATCGGGAATACTCGAACCGGAATAAGCCGGAAAATAGGCGGGTTGGGGGAAACGGGTGAAATAGGAAACGGCGGAGACCGCGAAACGGGCGCCGCTTTTCGCCGGAACAGGAGAGCGGGCGAACGTCGAACGGTCGCGTTTGCGGAGCGACCGGGAAACGAACGCCGCCGTCCTTTCCGGGAACGCCTTTTATTATACCGTTTTTTCCGCGAAAGAACAACGAAAAAAACGCGGAACGAAATTTTCGCCGTTTTTTTCTTAAGATTTCGACGATTTTTTCGGTTCCGAAAAGTTTTTGGGTCTTTTTTAAGGAAGATAAATAAGTAAAAGAGTCGAGAATTGGTTTGCGTTTGAATTTGTGCGAAAGAAAAATCGCCGCGCCGTTCCGAACGGTCGAGCGTTCGAGCGGCGCGGCGTCGTCGAGCAAAGCAAAAACGGGGAACTCTCCGCCACGGCGAACGAAACGCCGACCGACGCGAACGTCGTCGAGCAAAGCAAAAACGGGGAACTCTCCGCCGTCGCTCGTTGGTTTGGGCGCCCAAATGTCGTCGAGCAAAGCAAAAACGGGGAACGCTCCGGCGTCGCTCGTTGGTTCGGGCGCCCAAATGTCGTCGAGCAAAGCAAAAACGGGGAACGCTCCGGCGTTTCGAAGCGTCGTCGTCGCGTCAGGAGGACAATTTCGCTTGGAACGCGGCGTCCTTGGCGGCGATTTTGTCGACGAGCTTGCGTTTGAAGTCGTCGTAAGCGTCGGCGAGCGTTTCGTCGGAGAGCGCGAGGATTTGAACGGCGAGAAGCCCGGCGTTGCGCGCTCCGCCCGAACCGGTTCCGACCGTCGCGACCGGAACGTCGCCCGGCATTTGAACGGTCGCGAGGAGGGAGTCGAGCCCGCCCATCATATCGGTTTTAACGGGAATCCCGATGACCGGAAGGGGCGTGTGCGACGCGACGACGCCCGCCAAGTGCGCGGCGCCCCCCGCGGCGGCGATAATGACGCGGAGGCCCCGACTTTTCGCCGTCGAAGCGTACTCGAGAACTTGGTCCGGCGTGCGGTGCGCGCTCATCACGTGAATTTCGTATCCGACGTTGAACTCGTCGAGGGCCTTGGCGACGCCGTTGATTTTGTCCCAGTCGCTGTCGCTGCCCATCAAAATTCCGACGCGGAGAGTTTTTTCGCTCATTTTAGTTTCCTTTATTGAAAAACGGTTGATTTTTGTTTTGTTCGGAAGGGGGAACGGGGGAAACGGGAGGAACCGGCGGCGGAAAGGCCCGGAAATCGCGCCGCTCGACCGTCGGGGGAACCGTCTTGGGACGGAACGACGGGAGCGTCGCGTCGTTTTTTCGCCGTTTTTGCCAATATATATTAATGAACGCGTTGGAACGCTTGGTCGCTTCTTGCTCGACGGCGGCAAGGGGCGGTTCCGGCGGGCGAGCGCGGCGCGAACCAATTCGCGTTCTCGACCCAAAGGCGGCGTTTCGAAACCGGCGTTTTTTTCCGCCGTTTCTCGGACGCGACCGAAAAAACGCTTGAATCGCCGGGCGCGTCGCGGTAAAATGAACCCGTTCGTCGCGTTCATTGTATAAAAAAAACGCGATTTCGCAACGAGGGCCGCAAAAATCGCCGGAAAACGAGCGAACGCGGAAAAACGCCCGGCGAAAACGGACGAACGCGGCGGTCGAAGCGGCTGAAAGTCGTTGAAAACGGTCGAAAACGGTTAAAATAGCGGAGAAAGCGAAAATGGGTAAAATGAAGCAAAAGAAAACGACGCGTCGCTTCTTTCGGTCGGCGGCGCTCCTTGGGGTCGCGCTCGCGGTCGCGCCGACGTTCGCCGAGTCGCCGACGCCGGAAAACGCCGCTCCGAAGGCGCCCGTTTGGATTCTCAACAACGGCCCGGACGTCGCCGACGCGAACGTCGGGCAAGCGGAACTGCGCGTCGAAACCGGCTTGACGACGCTGGACGTTCGCGGAACCGACGCGACGTTTTCGCTCCCGATCGCCCAAAACGACCGGTTCGCGGCGGCGGAGCGGCCCTTTTTCGCGCTGCGGTACAAGATCGAGTCCGATAAAAAAGTCGGCGGAATTTTCTTCACAACCGACGAATTAACGGCGCTTTCCGATAAGAGCTTCTCGCAGTTCCCGGTCGTTTGCGACGGCGTTTGGCGCGATTTGATCGTCGACATGCGGACGTACCCGCATCAAAATTGGAAGGGCGTCGTTACGTCGTTCCGACTCGACGCGACGAACCCGAGTACGCCCGGCTCGCGGATTTCGCTCTCCCGACTCGGCTTCTTCCCGAGCGAAGAGGCGGCTAAAGCGTTTCTCGCCGAAGCGAACGACGCGCCCGATTATTCCCGCCCGGCGACCCTCGACGCGCCGTTGCAAAAGTGCGAAATTCCCGGCGGAACGCTCGCCGACGGTTGGGATCGCGCCGATTACCTCCTTCAAAACGCCGAGGAAGCGCCGGAGTCGATTCGCTCCGGAGCGCGCCCGGAAACGCTTGTCGTCGTTCGAGTTGGAGAGGAAAACAAAGGCGCCGCGCTCCTTTCGTCGACGACGCGGCTCGGCTTTACGACGTTCCAAGCGACCGCGCCGGGGCCGTATCGCTTGACCGTTTCGGAGGAGGCCGCGTCGTTGGACGACGTCGCCGGGCGTCCGGACGAGCGGGCGATTCGGTTCGCCGTCGCTCGCGGGTTCTTCGCCGCCGACGAGAAGAACGCGTTCCGCCCCGACGCGCCGACGACCGACGCGGAGAAGGCGGCGATTTGCGAACGCGCGGCCGGTTTCGGCGTCGACGTTTCCGACTTGAAAGCGGCGCTCGCAACGGCGTCGACCCGGGCTCAAGCGGCGGTTTGCGTCGCGGAGGCGGTCGAACGTTTCCTCGGCGTTTGGGTCGATTCGCCCTTTGACGCCGCGTATTTCGGGCGCGAACGGCTCCGAATCGGCGCTTGGGGGAACTTCCGACCCGGCGACTTTAACGACGAATATATGCGGACTTACGCCGATTGCGGATTCGACTTTTTGATCGCGATGCCGGGCGTTCCGACGCAAAAACTCCTGCAAACGGCGGCGCGACGCGGCGTCGAGGTTTACGTCAACGACGGCGGCTTCGAGAACCCGGAAACCGCGACCGCCGAATATTGCGATTGGCCGAATTACGGCGGGCATTATATCGTCGACGAGCCCGGTTCCGACGCTTACGACAAGCTCGCCGCGATCTCGAAGCGGTACTCCGACGCGACCGGCAAAGTCCCGTATATCAACCTCTTGCCGATGTACGCCAACGACGCGCAGCTGAAATACGGGGCCGGCGCCGCCGCGATCGAGTATTACGACGTCGACCCGAACGTTTACCGCCGGTACTGCGAAGATTTCTGCAAAAAGTTCGACGTCGATTACATTTGCACCGACATTTACCCGCTCAACTGGGTCGGCGGCAAGAAGGTTACTTACCAAGATTACGTCGAGTCGATCAACGCGATCGCGACCGTCGCCCGCGAATACGATAAAGAATTTTGGTGCTTCATTCAAACGTTCGCTTGGACGAACGGCAAGCGCACCCCGACCGAAGCGGAGTACCGTTGGCAATGTTACTCGATGCTGTCGTTCGGTTGCAAGTGTATCCTTTGCTGGACTTACGCCGGTTATAATCCGGAGTTCCCGTCGTTGGTCGACGTCGCGAGCCGCAAATCGACCGCTTGGTACGAAGCGCGCCCGGTCTTCCAAGAGTTGCGCCGCCTCTCCGACGAATACGTCAAGTACCGCAACGTCGGCGCCTTCGCGCACAACTGCGGCGACGCGACGCCGTATTTGAAAATGAAGAACGAATACAAGGATTTTGAAGCGATTCGCGAAATCCGTTGCGAAGAACCGCTTCTCGTCGGGTGTTTCGAGCGCAAAGACGGGCCCGGAACGGCGTTCACTTTGGTGAATATGGCCGACTTCGAAGCGAATCGCGGCGCGACGGTTCGGCTCAAACTCGACGGAACCGCGACCGCTTGGACGCGCGGCGTCCCGACGACGGTCGAGCCGGACGCGGACGGTTTCGCGAACTTTTACCTCGCGCCGGGCGAAGGCGTCTTCGTAACGGTCGCGCCGTAAAATCGGCGAAGCGGGCGGTTTGCGCGGTTTGGAAAAACGGCGCAAAACGCTTCGACGCTTAAAAAGCGGTAAAACGGCGAAACGGCGCAAGATTTGACGGCGGCGTTTCGTCGTTTTTGCGTTTTGCGACCGGGTTTTGACGCTTGCCTGGGGCGTTTAACGACCCTAGGGGCGGTTTCCGTCCGCTTAAATTGCTTGAAATTTGACCTCGTTCCACTTAACGTTTCCTTGGCGCTTGGCTTTGTTCGCTTAACGGCCCCTTGACGGCGGCGGCGAGCGCGTCTATAATCGGAGGGTTAAGCGGCGCGAACGTTAGTAGCGCCGCGGAAAGCGTCGAAAAAACGGAGAAAAACGAAAGACGATGAGAACGGTCGATTTGTTCGCCGGGTGCGGCGGGTTGTCGTTAGGTTTTGCGCGACAAGGGTTTAACGTCGTCGGCGCGTTCGAGTTTTGGCCGACCGCCGCGGCGTGTTACCGAGCGAACTTCGACCATCCGGTTTCCGAAATCGACCTCTCCGACGTCGACGCGGCGGTCGCCGAGATTCGCGCGTTTTCGCCGGAGGCGATTATCGGCGGGCCGCCTTGCCAAGATTTTTCGCAAGCCGGGAAACGGGTCGAAGCGGAGCGCGCCAACCTGACCGAGTGTTT
>JAFSDX010000029.1 GCA_017436025.1 Thermoguttaceae bacterium | reverse complement strand
AAGCGTCGCGGGGGGCGTCGCGGAGGCGTTTTGGGGCGTCGAGTCGATCCCTCCGACTTGGCGCGCGGAGTACGCGAAGCGAATCGACCCGCGTTTGAAGGCGGTGGTCGACGAGTTCAACGCAAGGTTCCGCCCCGGCGTTTCGGCGGCGTTCGGCGTCGAGTAAGCGTTTGACGACCCGGCGTCGCGGCGAACGGCGTTGACTTTTAACGCGTTGCGGCGCAAGAGGTTAGTGGGTTCGCTTAAAGGGGATTCGGCGGGGCGTCGCGCTCGGCGCCGCCGACGAAGTCGAAGGATAATTGTTGTGCGCCTTATTAGCGTCGCTGTTGAACTTAACCGATGGCGTCAATGTTCTCAAAATTGTCGCGTTCCGATACTTCGGCGTCTATCAAGAGTCTTCAATTGTATAATTGGCGGCGGTTTATACGAGGGAACGATAAGAAACGACGGTCGCGCGGCAAACGCGACCGTTAGGTGAAGCGATTAACTTCAACGATTACATGCGGTTGCGGAGTAAATCGAGCGCGCGGTTGCAAAACAGCGCGTCGACGACCGCCGGATGACCGCCGAACGCGAAGGAGGCGAGGGAAACGAGCGGACGTTCCGCGTCGCGTAAGTCGACAAGCGCGACAATCGTTTGGCGCGGCGCCGAACCGTTGGAGTCGTCGAGAGTTACGTCGAATTCGAATGCGTTTGGATAGGGGCCGATCGCCAAGCAAAAAGCGGCGTCGGGAGCGAGCGTCGCCAAGGTCGAGCGAAGCTCGACCGAAATTTCCGTTTCGACGACTTTTTCCGGGCCGAACGCGCCGCTTTTGGAAACGACGCAATCGCTTGAAAATACGTCGGTTCCGTCCTGTGGAGAAAAAAGGCGCGCGAACGCGTCGCGATCCGACGCGCCGAAAATTCTTGCGAACGACAAGACGTCGTTTTCTATCTTCGACGCAAGAAGTCCGCGCGTTCCCCATTCGAGGACGCCGACTTTTAAACACTGCGCTCGTAAAACGCGGCTGACGACGCTTTGTAGCGTTTCGTCTTCTTCGCCGAAAATAAACTCGCCGGCGCGGTCGTATATAAACTTCGACGTTTCTTCGATTTGGCGTTTGCACTCGGATTCGGTCGCGCCCTCCGCTAAAATACGTAGCGAAATAACGCTCTCTTGCGCGGTGATACCGACGGTCGGAACGCGGTCGCGGGCGATCAGGTTCGGAAGTCGCGCTTCGAGAGCGCTTTCGCCGGCGCCAAAGGTGCGAATCGTTTTGGAACGGTAGAGCGGGCGGCGACCGTCGAGAAGTCGATCGGCGAACCGTTCGACCGCCGCGCGACCGTTCGGCCCGTTCCACATCTCGCGCATTTCGGCGGGAACGCCGGGAAAGAACAAAGCGATAAAGTCTTGACAAGGTTGGGGTTGCGAGTTTTTGCTGCCGGGCGACGCTATGTCGGATTCGGTTTGCGCCGCGTTGTAAAATTTGAGAGGCGGCGCAATGTCGCATAGTTGCGAACGGAAACCTTCGAAGTAAAAACCGGGCGCCGTTCCGTTGGGATTGAAAATGACTTGCGCTCCGACCGGAAAATACGCTTGAATTTTGTTAGATTCTGTCATCGTTCGACCGCGGCGCGCGAAAAGCCGTTCGATGTGCGCGAACGAATCGGGATCGAACGTCAATTCGCCGCCAAGCGTTTGCGACGCAACTTGCCGCGTTAAATCGTCTTGCGTCGGGCCGAGGCCTCCGGTAACGACAACGACGTCGGCGCGGCGAAAGGCGAGCGCGAAGGCTCCGGTCATCGCGTCGAAATCGTCGCCGATCGTCGAATGATAAAGGACGCGAACGCCGATTTCGGAGAGCGAGCGGCTTAAATATTGAGCGTTTGTGTCGAGAATTGCGCCGGAAGTTATTTCGTCGCCGATAGATATGATCTCGGCGACGATGCGGCGCGACGTCGTTTTAAGTGCGGGCGCGAGGGTTCCGTCCTTGCTTTCGCGGAGGGAAAGTGTTTCTTTTGCGTTTTTCATCTTGCGTTATTATTAGGGTTGCGTTGAAGGTTGGAAAACGTCGACGGCGAGTTTGTCGCGTCGATTACCGTCGACGCTTTCGACGGTTGGTCGTTCTAAATAGGCGCGCGACGCCGAGTCGCGTCATAATGGCGACGGCGCGCAACGCTTCCTTGCGGTTGATCTTGGAAAAGCCGAAACGTCTGTCGATAAAGACGATAGGGATTTCGGCAAAGCGAGCGTCGACGAGACGTAAACGATAAAGCAGTTCTTCGAAAAAAGAATAACCTTTCGAGACGATCGCGTCGAAGTCTATTTTTCGCAACGTTTCGACGCGATAACAACGGTACGAGCCGCTGTTGTCTTTTGTTCGCAAACCGAGCGTTAAACGCGCATAAGCGTTGACGCAACGACTCATTACGCGACGTCGTAACGGCCAGTCGGGCGTCGCGCCGCCGGGAACGTAACGCGAGCCGATAACGACGTCGACCGGTTCTAACGGTTGAGACGAATGTTCATTAACCGACCGAAGCGCAATAGGTTGGGACGCGTCGACGCGTGAAGTTGCCGGCGCCGTTTCGCCGTCGAGTCGCGCTAAAAGTCGCGGCGCGACCTCGACCGGATGGCTGAAATCGGCGTCCATATTGACAACGCGTCGATAACCGTTTTCAACGGCGAAACGCAAACCGGCGACGACGGCGGAACCTAGACCGCGCTCGTCGCGACGTATCAACGCTTTGACGCGTAAGTCGTTTTGAGAAAGGCGTTGCGCCCATTCGCCCGTGCCGTCCGGCGAGTTGTCGTCGACGATTAAAACGTCGGCGTCGGGAACGGTCGCTAAAATCGCGTCGACGAGCGACGGGAGATTTTCGATTTCGTTATATGTCGCTAAAACAAACAAAACGTCTTTAACGACGGGATTTGCGGCGGCGCGCGGTAAGGAGTCGGAAGCGTTCATTGGGAATTTGAAGTTGGCAAAAGCGGTGATTGCGGTTGGGAATTTTTGTGTTGCGATGTTGTGTAAACAGCGCTTAACGCGTTGCCGAATCGACGGTTGCGTCGCGAACGTTTTGAAGGAATTTTGCATATTCCGCGTCGAGTTCTTCGAACGTTTTACCGGTTAATTTTTCGAGCGAATCCGGACGATCAATTCCTTGGTAAATTGCGTAAAGGTAAGCGATAAAAGCGTTTCGGTAAACGCCGTCGCGGTAATGAACAAAGAAAAAGGTCAGACCGGTCGCTTGCGCGTACAAACGTTGCAGGAGCGGCATATCGTTAGTTTGAAACGTTTCGCGCGTTGCCGCGACATATTGTCGTAACGGTGTGTAAGTTTTTTCGTCAAAAAGACTTTCGGTTGCTTGGCGTAAGCGGTAAGCGTCGACGCCGCCGAGTTTTGCGTTCGACGGGGTAAGCGAGTAAGTTTCCATATAAGTCGCGACGCCTTCGACCGCCCAAAAATTCGCTTGGCGTCCGGGTTGCGAAACCGGTTTGTTGCGTCCGGAAGTCGCGAGATAACACTCGTTAAAGAGTTGGTGCGTTACTTCGTGCGCGAGGAGCGAGAGCAAGTCGAATTCGTATTCGTCGTTGGGCGACGGCTCGTAAACGAAGATGCAACGCATATTCGGCAGGTACCAACCGATACTGGCGTCGACGTTTTCGTCGTGTTTGCGGAGTTCGCGCAAGTATTCTTCGCGGTCGCGGTAGATTATGATGCGATGTTTTGTCGTAAGCGCGGCTCCGTTAGCGTTAAATCTCGACGCCCATTGTTTTTCCGACGCGACAAAACGATAGTAAAGGCGCAGCCAAGATTGATAATACGTTTCCAAAAAGCGACCGATTTCGACTCCGCGTTCGAGAGAAACGCGCGAAAGTATCGAAAAATGTTCGGTTTCGACGCGCCAACCGGAGGAGCCGGCGAGGATTTTTTTCGCTTCTTCGGATTCGGAAACCCAACGATTGCGGTAGTAACGTTCGCCGTTTTGATAACGTTCGACCCGATCTTTCGGAAGCCAACCGAAGCGTTCGGTTTCGACTTCGCCTTTGTTAAGTCGTTCTATTTCCCAAGTTGAGCGCCAAACGCCGTCGCGCTCTTCATAACCGAAAAAGCGTCGGGCGCCTTCGTTGTCGGGATCGATTACCAAGGCCGTTTGCGCGCAAGCGAACGCTTCGTAACCGCGTTTTTCGGCGGCGCAAGTCTTTGCTAATTCGAAGATTTCGTTGGCGTAACGGCGTCGCAGTCGCGTCAGCGCGGCGTACCAACTTCGCTGTTCGTTCGACGCGTCGTCGGGAAGAGAATCGGGGTTTTTGGACGCTTTAAACGTCGGTATAGTAAAGAGATAAGGTTCGTCTTGGTAGATAAGGGAACGGGTGATTCGTCCCTCTAGCGTCATTCCGAGTTCGTCGCATTTTTGAGCGTTGGCGCGTAATTTTTCTTGATACTCGGCGAAAACGGCGGCGCGGTCGCGAGTCGAGGCGGGGGAAGCGGCCGACTTTTTTAGCAAAACGTTCGAGTTGGAACCTTCGGTGCCATAAGACGTTGCGCTGGACGGCGACGCGAGAAAAGAAAAGACGACAAAAAGTAGCGCGGCGCTTGGGATTAAGGCGACGCGAGAACGGAACGGCGAATTAGGGCGGGGACGCGCGAACATAAGCGGGTTCCTAAACGGCGTT
>JAFSDX010000028.1 GCA_017436025.1 Thermoguttaceae bacterium | reverse complement strand
CTTGGAAAACCTCTTCGAACGGATGAATTCGTCGAAACAGCAAACGTTGAACGTGATTCTTCGCGCCGACGTTCGCGGGTCGATCGAGGCGATTCGCAAGGAGATGGGCAAGCTCGACCATCCGGAAGTCAAGGTCAAGATTTTGCAAGCGTCGGTCGGCGGCGTTACCGAGGCGGACGTTTACTTGGCGGACGCTTCCGACGCGATTATCGTCGGGTTTAACGTCGTTCCGGACGAAGGCGCCCGCGCGTTGGCCGAAAAGAAAAAGATTCAGGTGCGCCGTTACGACGTCATTTACAAACTGACGGAAGACATTCGCGCCGCGCTCGAAGGTATGTTGAAACCGATCGAGCAGGTGAAGGAACTCGGGCGCGCGTTGGTGCAACGAGCGTTCAACATTAGCCGCGTCGGGACGATCGCCGGTTGCCGCGTTATGTACGGCGTTATCGAGCGCGACTGCCGAATCCGCGTCATCCGCGACAGCCGAATTATCGGCGATTACCAGCTCGACACCTTGAAGCGCGAAAAAGACGACGTCAAGGAAGTTCACGACGGGTACGAATGCGGTATGAAGTTGAAAAACTTCAACGACGTCAAAGAAGGCGACGTGTTGGAAGCGTACAAGATCGAAGAGGTCGCCCGCACGTTCTGACGTCGAGAAGCGGCGCGCGTCGCGGCGGAAACGTCGCGGCGTTCGCTTCTTAGAGAAAAACGCGAATTTGAGTCGAGATTTTCTCGCGACGTTGGGAAAATTCGTTTGAATTCGCGTTTTTTCGTCGGAAAACTTAAAAGCGAACGCGTCGGTTGGCCAAGCGACTTTCGGCGCGCCGTTCGGATAAAGATTAACGATTGCAACGGAGAAAAGGAGAAACGATGGCTTCTCGAAGAACGTTAAAAGCGGCCCAAGCGATTCGCGAGGTCGTCGCGACCTCCCTCTTGACCGACTTGAAGGACCCGCGCGTCGAAACGACGACGATCACGAAAGTCGAGGTTTCCGCCGATATGCGCAACGCCAAAGTCTTCTTTATGATTCGCGGAGGCGAAGCGAAGGAGCGTTTGGCGTTGAAGGGGTTGCAAAGCGCCGCCGGTTATTTGCAACAAAAATGCGCGAAACGAATCGACGCGCGGTACACGCCGAAACTCTCGTTCGAAGTCGACGAAGGCGTTAAGAATCTTCTCGAAATTACGCGAATTCTCGCCGAAGAACGAAACGCTAAAGAGGCCGCCGAGCCCGAAATCGCCGAGGACGACGAGTTCGAAGAAGAGGAATGGGAAGAGGACGAAGACGAGGCGGACGAAGACGACGCCGACGATTCGAAGGCGAACGATTGAGCGTCCCTCCGACGACGATAAACGCTCGGGCGTCGGAGGTTGTTTTCGGGAACGCGTTTACAAAAGGGCGCGTCGACGGCGTTGGAAGTCGAACGTCGCGTCGCGTCGAGGGACGTCGAGAACGTCGGAGAAAAAATGAGTTCGCGTCAAAAAGATTTAAAAAAACTGTACAAAAAACTGAAGAAACGTTATCCCGACGATCCGGTCGTTTTGTCGCGCGACCGTAAAATGCTCGAACATTTGGTTTTCGCGGTTTTCTTGGAAAACGCGAAACGCGAGGCCGCCCGCGCCGCTTTCGCCGCGATGGAACGGTATTACATCGATTGGAACGAAATCCGCGTTTCGACCGCGAACGAAATCGCCGACGTCGTCGATATGATTCCGGACGCGACGCGAGCCGGCGATCGTTTGCGCCTTTTGCTCCAATGGATTTTCGACGCGACGTATAAGTTCGACCTCGAAGAGTTGCGCGCGCAGGGACGAAACGCCGTCGTCGAATTCTTGAAAACCGTTCCGTTTTCGACGGCTTTTATGAACGATTACGCGGCGTTGTTCGGCGTCGGCGAAGGGCCGCTTCCTCTTGCCGAAGGCGCGTTGCGAGCGTTGCGTCTCCTCGATTTTGTCGTCGTTTCGGCGGACGGGCGCGAGATTGCTCCGGAACTCGACGGAGCGTTCGAAGGCGAAGAAGCGCTCGATTTCTTCTTCGCGTTGCACGAACTAGGCGTCGAAATGCACGACGACGAACTTCGGCCCGACGCGATGAAATTTTTGCGCTCGATCGACGCGGCGGTCGACGAACGCTCTTGGAAGCCGTTTGTCGAACCGACCGGCCCGACCGATCCGCGAGAAATCGCTCGTTTGGTCGCGAAGCAAGAGAAGCGGCAAAAACGCGCTTCGACGCCGCTCATCGACGAAATCGATATGCTCGACGACGCGATCGAAGCGGACGATTTGGACGGCGACGACTTGTTGGCTAAAGACGCCGACGACGGATACGGAGAAACGTTCGGCGCCGAAGAATCGAGCGTCGACGACGATTCCGCTTTTGGGTTAATGAAAAAACGCGCTCGCAAAGGTTTGAATCGCGATAAAAGCGTCGCCGAAGAAACGACTTTGACCCGAAACGGCGCGTCCTATTCCGACTTTTATTCGAGCGACGAGCGCGATCTTTTCACGTTCGAAGACGCTCCGGAATTCGAAAACGAAAAACGCGCCGTCGCTAAACCGAAGAAAAAACGAGCGAGCGACGAAAGCGAGGAAGCGGACGGCGCGCCGAAAAATCGAAAGAAAACGCGCGGCGACGAGTTCGATTACGACGAAAAAGCGGAGAAAAAGGAAGCGAAAAAAGTCGCGAAAAAAACGTCCGCGAAAAAAGAAGCGAAAAACGGAGACGGAAACGCGGAAGAAGCGGGCGCGGATTCCGTTCGCAAGCCGAAGTCGCGAGCGAAGGGAAAAACGAGCAAAAACGAAGAACCGAGCGACGACGCGGTAAATTAAGGTCGCCGAAAAGCGACGTTTAACGAAACGAGGTCGTCGCGGCGGCGTCGAACGTTCGAGCGTTTGGGGAAGCGGCGGCGACGCGGCGACGTAAATTTGAATATCGATTATTTTTTCTTTTTGGCGAGGAGAAACTGATGGCTGGGCATTCCCATTGGGCCGGTATTAAACATAAAAAAGCCTTGATCGACGCGAAACGCGGGAAACTTTGGAGCAAATTGGCGAAGGCGATCATCGTCGCGGCGAAGCAAGGCGGCGGCAATCCCGACGAAAACATCCGGTTGCGCGCGGCGATCGACGAAGCGAAGGCGGTCAGTCTCCCGAAAGAAAACATCATTCGAGCGATCAAACGCGGCACCGGCGAACTCGACCCGGTCGAACTCGAAGAAGTGTTGTACGAAGGATACGGCCCGAACGGCGTCGCGGTAATGGCGGCCGGTTTGACCGACAATCGCAACCGCACCGCGCCGGAAATTCGCAAGATTTTTGAAGTTTGCGGCGGCAAAATGGGCGCGTCCGGCTGCGTCTCTTGGAACTTCGACAAAAAAGGCGTCGTCGAGATTCCGGTCGACCAAAAGGGCGAAGAAGAGATGATGGAACTTGCGATCGAAGCGGGCGCCGACGACGTCGCGACGAACGAAGATTCTTACGAAGTGCAATGCGAACCGGAAGCGTTCGACGCCGTTCTCGCCGCGTTCGAACAAGCGGGCTTGCATCCGGAACACTCGGAAATCGCTTACGTTCCGCGCGACACGATGGAGATTAAAGACCTCGAAACCGCGAAAAAAGCGATGAAGTTGATGGACGCGCTCGACGAACACGAAGACATTCAAAAAGTGTCCGCGAACTTTGTTATCGCGCCGGAAATCTTGGCGCAACTTGAAGATTAGTAAAAGATTCGGCGCGTTTCGCGTTGAGGAGCGATTGCGTTCGGCGGCTTGAAACGTCGTTCGCAACGTCGCGAACGCGGAATTTAGTCGGCTCCGACGAACGCGATCGTTTGCGCGCCAAGCGTTTCGACGTCGCGAACGCGGAATTTAGTCGGTTCCGGCGGACGCGATCGTTTGGCGCGCCAAGCGTTTCGACGTCGCGAACGCGGAATTTTAGTCGGCTCCGACAGGGAAACGGGCGACGCCAAGCGCGTCGGCCCGTTTTGTTTTTTCTTATTTTCTTCCGTTTTCTCCCGTCGACCGTTTCGATGATTTCTCGCGACAACAAAAAACGCTCCGTTTCCGCGCCGACCGTTCCTTATTTTATCGCCGTCGCGTCGGGGATTCTCGCGGACGCTTGGTTCGCGCCCGGTTTTCGCTTTTGGGCGATTCTTGCGATTTGGGCCGCCGCGGCGAGTTGCGCGCTCTTTGGACGGGATTGGAAACGGCGGCGGGCGGCGGAAAAGTCGGCGTTGACGTTAAAAGAGGAGGTTCGCGCAAACGACGCGGTTTTGGCTGACTGCGCCGAGGGGGGCGACGTCGATTTCGAGCCTGAAATTTTGCCCGGCGGCGAAACGCAAGAGCGACCGAAAACGGAGAACGGCGAATCCGAAACGGCGTTTGACCCCGACGCGGCGGCTTATTGGGCCGATTGGTTGGCGGCGAACGGCGGGGAGTCGGCGAAGTGGGCGAACGAAAAGCGCGACGGCGGCGAAGAGTCGCAAGATTGGAACGCGGCGTTGAGTCGTTTTCTTGCGGAGCGGCGGCGTCGGGGATTGCCGGCGGTCGGCGCGGCGCGTTTCGTCGACGTTGAGAAGAAGGAAAGAGCGCAAAAGAAGTTCGGCGGTAAAGCGCGCGAAACGGGAACTTGCGGCGATTGTTCGTCGGACGGTCGCGGAGTCGCGTCCGAGTCCGAAGAGACGCTGATTTTTGACTTTGAGGGGTTTGACGAATTTAGCGTTTGGCGCGGGGCGGCGTTTCAAAGGGGCGAGCGGAGGGTCGACGAAGCGCTTGACGAACGATTCGACCGCGACGACGAAGAACGAAGCGCGCAAAATCGGTTAAATTGGCGGGAATGGCGAAGTTGGCGAAGTTGGGCGGCGGAGCGTCGCGTCGTCGCGGCGCAAATCTTGAAGCGGTTCGGCGTTTGGGCGTTCGACCGGGCGCAGGCGGTTCCTTGGCGAACCGTTTGGGCGGCGGTCGCGGTCGCCGCGTTGGCCGGTTGGCGACACGACGCGCATTTTAACGTCTTCGCGGAGCGGGAAATCGCGTTTTTCGTTCCGGCGGACGGAGGAACGCCGGCGACGCTGGAGTTAAAGTTGACGAATACTCCCCAACTTTACAAGCGGAGCGAAACCGCGTCGCCGATGTTTGGAGGCGACGAGTCGACGGTCTTCGAAGGGCGCGTTCGGAGGGCGAAAAACGGCGGGGTTTGGGAAGAGTTTGACGGGCGAGTTTCCGTTTCGGTCGACGGCGACGCGACCTTTTTGCGGGTCGGCGACTCGATTCGCGTTTCCGGCAAACTGACGCGACCGGCGAAAGTCGGGAATCCGGGGGAAATCGATCGGCGTTATATTTTGCGCTCTCGTCGTATTTTAACGCGATTGGCGGTTGGGAGTCCGGGCGACGTCGAGGTTTTGACGGAAAACGAGCCGTTTTCGGCGGCGCTTTGGACGGCGCAAGCGTTGGAGTCGGTTCGGTTGCGCGCCGCTCGAACGCTGAACGAAAATTTATCGCCGCGAAACGCCGCCGTCGCGTCCGGGATGACGTTCGGGTTTCGCAACGACGTCGACGACGAAACGAACGAAACGTTCCGCGCGACCGGGACGATTCACTTGCTGTCGATTTCCGGACTGCACGTTTCGCTCGTCGCGGCGGCGTGTTGCCTCCTGTTGCGGCTCGCGGGCGCCTCGGCTCGTTTGATTTCCGTCGCGGCGTTCTTTTTTATTCTCTTTTATTTGGGGTTGACCGATATGCGGACGCCGGTTTTGCGGGCGACGCTCTTAATCGCGATCCTTTGCGGCGGCGTCGTATTGCGCCGTCGAGTCGTTTCGCTGAACGCGTTGACGACGGCGGCGATCGCGTTGCTCTTTTGGAACCCTTGCGAACTCTTCCAGCTCGGCGCGCAACTTTCGTTTTTAGCGACCGGCGTCTTCCTTTGGTCGACTCGCGGGAACATTTGCGACAAAGGAGCGGCGGCGTCGGCGCGACTCGCGGCGATTCGCGAACGACGGCGAACGTTGGGGGCGCCGGGAACGTTGGGAACGCCGGGAACGCCGGGGAAATCGGAAAGCGGCGGAAAAACGGGAGAAAGGTTAAACGGGGCAAACTGCGAGGAATGCGTTCATAGAGAGAAAGAGAAGGGAAACGCGGAATGGGAAAACAACGCCGATTTTGCTGGAGCGGAACGCAAAAAGCGGCGAATTCGAACGTTGCGAGCGACGGCGCGTCGCGTCGGACGATCGCTTTTCGGGAAGTTTTGGGAGTTGACGAAAGTCGGCGCGGCGATTTGGGCGGTCGGAACGCCGTTGATTTTGAGCGCGACGAATATGCTGACGCCGGTCGCGATGTTGGCGAACCCGATCGTTTGGGCGCCCGCGACGCTCGCGCTTTGGGCGGCGCTCGCGTTGGCGGCGTTTGGGACGCTTCGCTCGTTCGGAACCGATTTGGCGGCGGCGACCGGATTCGGGTTTGGGCTCGACGCGCTCGGCTCCCTCGGCGTCGCGGCGCTCGCCGGAGCGACCGATCGGATTTTCGGCTTGTTTCTCGGAACGCTCGACGCGTTGCGCGACGCGCCGTTCGGAACGTTTCGGACGCCGGGACCGCCGACTTGGGCGCTTTGGGCGTTCTATTTGCCGTTGATTTTTTGGACGCTCTTTCCGAAATTCCGACCGACGCGGCGAACGGCGGCGCGGGCGTTGGCGCTTTGGTTGGCGGCGCTCCTTGTCGTCGACCTCGTCGAGGAACGTCGAATCGCCGCTCGGGACGCGACGCGAATCGAGATTTTTTCGATCGGACACGGGATTTCGATTCTCGCGTTCTTCCCGGACGGGCGGACGGCGCTCTTCGATTGCGGGAGCGTTTCGAATTCGGAGCGGGCGGCGGAGATCGCGGCGCGGACGCTTTGGGACGCCGGACGGACGCGAATCGACCTCGCCGTCGCGTCGCACGCCGATTACGACCATTACGGCGGGTTGCGAACGCTCGCCGAAACGGTTAAAATCGGGCGCGTTTGCGTTTCGCCGGCGATGTTTAACAAACGCGACGCCGAGTTGGACGCGTTGCGCGACGCGTTGGAACGAGAAAATATTCCGATTGAAACGGTCGTCGGGGGCGAAACGTTCGCGCGGTTCGGTTTTCCGGAGTTGGCGGCGCTTCACCCGACGCTGGAAAACGGGCCGCTCGGCGACGAGTCGAACGAGAACAGTTTGGTCGTCGCGCTCGAACGGAACGGGCGGCGGATTTTGCTTCCCGGCGATCTCGACGCTCCGGGCGCGCTTTTTTTGCGGACGCCGCCGACGCGGTTCGACTTGATTTTGGCGCCGCATCACGGCGGGAAATCGGAGAATTACCGCGACTTGCTCGATTGGGCCGACCCGACTTGGGTCGTCGTTAGCGGCGGAAGTTTTCAGCGGAACCGCGCGACCGAAGACGCGCTTCGCGCCGAAGGACGGGGCGTTTTGCACACCCTCGACGACGGCTGCGTTACCGTCGAGATCGACCGCGACCCGACGACGCCGGAAAGCGCCGTCGGACGGATGAAAATTTCGACGTTCCGCTCCGAAAAAACGTTTTTAAGCGGCGGGTATTGACGCTTTATAACGTTAAAACGGGCGGACGGGAAAAGACGGAAGGAAAATAGCGACGGTTTGGAAACGTTTGAAGCGGAAAAACGTTAAAGTCGGAAAAGTCGACGGGCGGCGTCGAGAAGCGCGGGCGCGGAAGGGCTTTGCGCGTCGGTTCGGAGCGTCGTCGTCGGCGAGTGCAGGAGCTTGTTGACGAGGCGGTCGAACGCGTATCGGATTTCGCCTTGCGTCTCCGGGTCGGCGCCGATCTTGCGCAACAGCCGTTCGACTTCGGCTTCTTTAATTTCGTTCCAACCGTCGCGGAGTTTGCGAATCGCGTCGATCGACCGGCGCGACTCGATCTCCGACATAAAGCGCGCGGCCTCTTCGTCGACGAGGCGGAGCGCTTTGGGCAGCTCGCGGTCGCGAATTTCTCGGTTGCGAACGCAGGCGGCTTCGAGGTCGTCGATCGAATAAAGGTAAACGTTCGGGCGGTCGCCGACGCTCGGCTCGACGTTGCGCGGAAGGGAAAGGTCGAGAATGAAGAGGGGACGGCCCCGACGGCGCGCTTCGATTCGGCGATAATCGTCGAGTTTGACGACCGGCTCTTGCGCTCCGGTCGCGGCGATAACGAGGTCGGCGTCGGCCAACGCGTCGAAACGAGCGTCCCAATCGACGACGGTCGCGTTCCAAACGGCGGCGAGTTTCTCCGCTTTGTCGCGGCTGCGGTTCGAAACGACGACGGAGCGCGCGCCGTAATCGGCGAGATATTTCAGCGTTTCCTCCGCCATTTCCCCGGCGCCGAGCGCGAGCGTTTTCTTGTCGGTCAGCCGTTCGAAAATGTTGAGCGCGAAGTCGACGACCGCGACGCTCGGAACGCTGACGCGGCGCTTGAAGACCTCCGTTTCGACCGAAACGCGCTTCGCCGTCTTGAACGCTTTTTGAAACGCCGCGTTGAGAATCGGGCCGGTCGTTTGCGCCTTCGCGGAAAGCTCGTACGCGCGTTTCGTTTGCGATAAAATTTGCGGTTCGCCGAGGATCATGCTGTCGAGACTCGACGCGACGGCGAAGAGGTGCGCGGCGGCGTCTTGTTCGCCGAACGAATGGAGCGCGTCGGCGCGTTCGACGACGAGCGTTTCGGCGTCGGTTTCCGGCATTTTAACCGAAAGAATCGTCGTCAACGCCGTCGCGTCGTTCGGGAGTTCCGTTTTTTCCGACGCGAAATAGAGTTCCGTTCGGTTGCAGGTCGAAAGGAGCGCCGCTTCGACGTTCGGAAACGCGGCGCGCCAAGCGGCCAACGCCTTTTCGGCTCCGGCGGCGTCGAACGAAAAAAGTTCGCGCGCCTCGATCGACGCGGTGCGACTGTTCAAGCCGACGATTCGAATCATCGCGAAAACGACTCCTTAACGAACGACGGCGCGGCGTCGACAAATAAAAACGGGAAGGACGAAAAAACGGAAAGAGCGGCGGCGGACGGCGCGGCGCCGAGCGGGCGAACGCCGAAAAAACGCGCTCCTTTATTTTGACGCCGAGACGCGACGTTGGCAAGGAGGGAGGGCGCGTTTTGACGGAATTTTGTCGAAACGTTCGGGGCCGAGAACGCCGAATCGAGCGTTTTTTCCGTTTTTTCCGGCGCGTCGACCGTTTGCGTTTGGGGAAGCGGGGGCGTTTGAGAGGGTTGATCGGTTTCGACGGGTTGCGTCGACGTTTGCGTTTGAGGGGGTTGATTGGTTTCGACGGGTTGCGTCGACGTTTGCGTTTGAGGGAGTTGATCGGTTTCGACGGGTTGCGTCGCGGCGGGGCGGTCGAGCAAATCGCGCCAATGTCCGCGACCGGAAAGCGCGACGAAAAGGAGCAAAACGGCGAGGGTCGCGGAGCAAACGATCGTAAAAAACGCCGCCTCCGCGCCTTCGTCGACCGCCGCCGAGCGCGCCGTCGCGAGACGACGAATCGCCGTCGCGACGAAAAGAACGGTCGCGCCGAGGGCGATCGGATCGCTGAAAAACGACGCGAACGACTCGTTCGACGCGAAAATTTTCAAGTAATGTCCGCTCGCGACGCCGACGCCGAGGAAAAGGAGCGCGCCGTTCGCCGAAAAGCAAGTCGCTCGCGTCGCCCATTCGAGCGTCGGAAGGAACGAATCGGCGACGAAAATTTTCCGCTTGAGACGCGAACGACGCAAGAAAAACATCGCGCCCGAGATCGAGCCGACGAGCGAAAGGAGCGTCGCCAAGAGGAGCGAAACGCCGTGCGCGCCGCGAGCCCAACGACCGGGAGCGTTCGGAGAAAACGCCGCGTCCGGCGCCGCGATTCCGACGCCGCAAAGAAGGAGCGCGAGCGGAAGAAGGAACAAACCGAACCGCGTCTTCGGGCAAACGAACGTCAAGTAAAGATAAACGAAAACGACGCCGAGCGCAAGGAGGTAAAACCAACCGGCCGGAGTCGATAAAAAGCGATCGTGTTGCGCCCAATGACGATGATAAAGGAACGCCGATTGAGCGATCGCGCCGAGAACGGCGACCGCGACCGCGCCCCAACGCCAACCGAACGACTTGCGCCCGGCGCGGAAATCGACGGTTTCTAAAACGAAAACGACGAAATAACTCGCGATAAAACAGACGATTCCGACGCCGCTTAACATTTGGGGAACTTTCGTTGATTCTCGTTTAGCGATTCGAACGCGACGAAAACTTTCCGTTTGAACCGCGAACGCAAGGTAACGGCAAATACGCGCCAAGGAAAACGAACGCGAAAATTGCCGGCGTCGCAAAAAACAAACGACGTTAGTCGCTTAATTTCTCGACGCGAAAATAATGAAAACGCGCCCATTGCGTTTTATTGTCGCGCGGGCCGTTCCAACATTGAACGCCGACGCGGTCGTCCGGGCCGATTTCAAGTCGACCTTCGTAAACGCGGCGGAAGGAGGACTCGCCTTCGCAACAGAATTCGGCGACGACTTTTTGATCGGCGACCGTCAAGCGCAGTTTGACGCCTTGCGCGTCGACCGGCGTTTTGCTCGGATAAATATAAGTCTTTCCGTCGACGCATTCGCAAACGAGCTTGAAAACGACGCGGTCGTTTTGGAGCCAATAAAGGCCGCACTGTTGGAATTGAGCGGTCGGCTTTTCCAAAAAAGTACACATCGTTTCGACGCGGTAAGAGCCCTCCGCTTTGCCGTCGCGCCAACGGAAAAAGTTGAGCGGACGCGCCAAGGCGTTGCGCGCTTCGCCGGCGCCGAACGGTTCGAAAAGAATCTCCAGCGAATTGTTGACGAAGCGGCGGCAAGGGGCGTTTTCGCGGAGCCAAACCCAACCCGGTTTCAGCGAGCCTTCGAAACGATCTTCAAAAACGATTTCCTGCGCGAAGAGGGGAGACGTCGACGCGACGAACAGGAAAGCGAAAGTTAAAAATCGGAACATCGGGCGCTCTTTCGTTAGGGGGCGAACGAGGGAAGGAAACGGAGGGCGGACGAACGCGCGGAAGGCGAACGGGAAAACGGAAAACGCGTCGAAAAACGACCGAGCGTTTGCGTTCCGAGCCCTTTCGACCAAAAACGCGTTCAACTTTACGTCATTTTACCTTATTTTATAAAATTTTCAAAAAAAGTAAACTTCTTTTTGAGGTTTTCGCTCTTTTTAAGGGAAGGAAAAGTTGCGATTTGCCGATTTTAACGGTCGTTCCGGGCGTCGACAAGGCGTTTTTACCGCGTCGACGGCGCAAACGGGGCGTCGAGACGGCGGCGACGTTCCGTTTTTTTTCGTTTTTTTCAAACGTCGAAAGCGCGACCTAAGGGAACGTCGCGAGAAAAAACGGTTTTCCGGTCGGCGGGGCGAGATCGCGAAGCGGATTAAGGCGCGGTCGGCGGTTTGCTCGGTCGGGGCGGTCGGGTCGGCGGGGCGAGGTCGCGAAGCGGATTAAGGCGCGGTCGGCGGTTTGCTCGGTCGGGGCGGTCGGGGCGAGCCGATTTGCTCGGTCGGGTCGGACGTCGGGGGCGACTTCGCGGGGCGGAAAAACGCGACGGCGGCGAAAATCGCGAGCGCCGGGACGAAAATTTCGAGCGGCGCGCGCATTCGCATATTCGTCCAATAAATCAAATGCGGGATTTGAACCGACGCGACCAAGAGAACGCCGAGCGTCCAAGGCGAATTCAACAGGGCGGCGACGAGGGGCGTTTCGCGGCGGCGTCGGAGGGCGCGAAGGACGAGGAACGCGAGCCCGAGGAGCGCGGCGGTCAGTTCGAGCGAGTAAAAGGTCGCGACGGCGAAACGGGCAAAGCGGCGTTTCGGCGGCTCCGAATCGGGGGAAGCGAGCGGGCGGCCCTCCGCGTCGACGGCGTTCGGGAGGACGCGCCAAAGTTCGCCGACGCGGAGCCCGATCGAATAAAGGAAGGTGCGCGGCGCGGAGCGGATCGTCTCGTCGGCGCGCTCCGCCGTCCAACGATTTTGGAAGAGTTCGGCGTCGGTCGAACCCGGTTCGAGCCCGGCGTCGGCGAGCGCGGCGGCGTATTCGACCGCGCGGCGGCGGTGAAACGGTTCCGGATTCCAAAGGCTCCAAGGCGGAGTCAACTCAAAATGGAGGTAAATTTCCGGGTTGTGCGCTAAATAGCGGGTGTATCCGCCGTGCGTCGTCGTCAAAATCGGGCGGTCGAACGCGCGGAGGTTGCGGAGCGTCCAAGGCGCGACGGCGGCGCCGATTCCGACCCAAAAGAGCGCGACGCCGAGGAAAGCGCGGCGGACGTTCGGGGGAGAAGGCGCGTCGTCGACGTCGCTTTTATTGATTTTATTGATTTTGCCGATTTTGGCGGCGGCGCCGGCGTCGGCGAGGGCTTGCGCGGCCAAGAGGAGGAAAACAAGTCCGGCGAAGGCGAAAAAAGCCGGGCGGCAAAGAGTCGAGAGGCCGAACAAAACGCCGAGCGCGGCGCAGGCGACGGGCGCGAACGCTCCGGGCGCGGTTCGGTTTGAACGTCGGGCGGCGACGGCGGCGCTCGCGTCGAGGAGGAGGGCGGCGAAGAGCGCGGCGAGCGTTTCCGTCATTACCAAGCGCGACTGTTGGAGCAAAATCGGGTCGACCGCGACGAGAAGACCGACCGCGGCGGCGCTTTTCGGGCCGAAATCGAGTCGGCGAGCGAACCGGTAAACGACCGCGACCGTCGCGACGCCGAGAAGCCAATGAAAAAGCGCGAACGCGGCGTTTCGGGAGAGCGCGAAATAACGGTCGAAAACGCTCCGTTCGGCGGTCGGTTTGGGCGAATTGGACGAATTGGGGGAAATGAGCGCTTGGGGAGAGTTGGGAAGGGCGCTTTCGGCGAGAGTTTGCGTTAAATTGGGCGAATTGGGTGAAGCGGCGAGGGCGGACGAACGTTCGTCGGCGCGGATTAACGGGAAGACGAACGTCTTGAGCGTCCAAGGATAAAGGGGCGGGCGGAACGCGGTCGGCGTTGTTTCCGTTCCAAAAACATTGTAAACGGTCCAATTTTCCGCTAAGCGCCGGTAATCGTCCGGGTCGGCGTTAAACGAATGAAGCGCCGGAAAAAGAACGGCGCCGCGAATAATCAACGTCGCGACGATTAGCAAAAAAAAAGGCGACGGGCGGCGTTGCGAACGAGCGGAAGCGGGGACGGACGGCGACATGCGGACGGCTCCGGCGGGCGTTTTTGTCGTTATTAATATAAGGGAGAAAAGCGCGAAAAAAACTTCTCTCGTCGACAAACGACTCGACGGCGCCGAGCCGAAACCGGCGCCGTCGAGCGCGAGAACGAACGCCCCGACGTTAAAAAATAACGGTCGGAGCGAATTTAACGATTTTTAACGTTTCAAAACGGTTTCGTCGGCGAAGTCGAGGTATTGCTCCCAATCGAAATCTTGCACGTCGTGCTTGCCGGTGCGGAGGTGATAACGAATCGTCGAACCGACCGAGACGTCCGGGCCCGGCTGCTCTTTGACTTCGCCGATTCCGTCGGTTCCGAGGAGGCGGTAAACCGGGTCGGCGTAAAACGCGGAGAGGAATTCGCCCTTCGGGTCGGCCCATTGGTCGAGCGTCGCGGAGGCGACGTAAACCGGGCGCGGCGCGATCAGCGCGATCAGTTGGTGTTGGTCGAACGGAAGCGCGTCGACGTCGGCGCCGTATTTCTTGAAGTTTTCGCAGAACCAGTGCGGGAACGACTTATTAATGATCGCGACCGTTTCGCCGAACTCGCGACGGGAGAGGGCCGCCCCGCCGCAACCGGAGTCGTTCGAGATAACCGCCGCGAAACGCTCGTCTTGCGCGCCCGCCCAAAGCGCGGTCTTGCCCAAGCGGGAGTGCCCGGCGACGATCGCTTTTTTCGCGTCGATTTCCGGGAGCGTTTCGAGACAGTCGAGGGCGCGGGAAAGACCCCAAGCCCAAGCGGCGATCGAGCCCGGTTCGTCGCCGGAGTCGGAACGTTCGCCGAAGAGCGGGTGAACGCCGTTTTTGAAACCGTCGTGTTTGTCCGGGTCGATTTCTTCGTAATAAACGGTCGCGATCGCGTAACCGCGAGAAACGATTTTATCGAACGCCCAACGGCTCTTCGCGACGCCGCGAACTTCGTCCGGCTTTTTGTTCGCGTTGCGGGTGCGACCGGCGACGTCGAGCGCGGCGACGCCCGGGTCGTCGGTCGTCGTCCAGTTCCCTTGGAAGTTCGGCATTAAGAAGACGGGCGCCGGGCCCTTGCGGTCGTTCGGAATATAAATAAGGAGGTCGGCTTTCGGCGTTTTATTCGGCGCGTCGAAGTAG
Source organism: Thermoguttaceae bacterium (assembly GCA_017436025.1). Lineage (GTDB taxonomy): Bacteria > Planctomycetota > Planctomycetia > Pirellulales > Thermoguttaceae > RUG369. The sequence goes on along the minus strand of JAFSDX010000028.1, from coordinate 5,130 downwards.
ATTCGGATTTCTTTGCGAGTCGCTTTCCCGCCGAGCGCGTTCGAATCGGAGGTCAGCTCTTCGAACTTGATTTTTTCCGGCGCGACGGACGGACGCTTGCCGAACATTTCTCGGGCGAAGAGGTCGAGCAACTCCGGACGGCGTTTGGCGCGCCAATCGTCGGCGGTTTCGATCTTCGTTCCGTCGGCGGCGACGAGCGGGTTCGGGAGGTCGAATTTCGGGACTTTCGCTTCGTCGTAATTCGCTTTTTGCGCAAAGGCGGCGCCGGAAAGAAGGAGCGTCGCGACGGTCGCGGCGAGGGCCGGGCGAGTAAAACGGCGTAAAACGGGGGACATAGGGCGTTCCTTTCGTCGCGTTCCCGAAGCGTCGAGCGTCGGAAACGAAGATTTTTGAAGCTGAAATAGGTTTCGGAGCGGAAACTGGCGCCGTCGGGGGCCGAAAAGGAGGGCGCCGGCGCCGGTTTGCGCTTCGTTCGTCGTTTATTTTAACGCGTCGACGGCGGAAAATCAACTGAAACGAGGCGATTTTCCGCCGCTTTCGACGTTTTTCTTGACGGAGCGACCAACCGCCGACGCGACGCGGCGTTAAAATGGAGCGCCGGGGCGGTTTTTGTCGGTTTTAACGGTTGGGGCGTTGCGTCGGGGCGGAGTTTGCCGATTTTAACGTTTCTTGACCGTCGCGTCGGGCGGTTTGGGCCGATTTTAACGTTTCTTGACGACCGTTTCGTCGGCGAAGTCGAGGTATTGAATCCAATCGAAGTCGGTAACGTCGTGTTTGCCGGTTCGGAGGTGATAACGAATCGTCGCGCCGACCGAGACGTCCGGGGCGGGTTGTTCCGCGACGCCGCCGAAACCGTCGGTTCCGAGGAGGCGATAAACCGGGTCGGCGCCGAGCGCGGAGAGGAACTCGCCTTTCGGGTCGGCCCAAAGGTCTTCGGTCGCGCTGGCGACGTAAACCGGGCGCGGCGCGATCAGCGCGATCAGCTCGTGTTGGTCGAACGGGAGCGAATTAACGTTGGCGCCGTATTTCTTAAAAGCGCCGCAAAACCAATGCGGGAACGATTTGTTGATTTTCGCGACCGTTTCGCCGAACTCGCGACGCGAGAGCGCCGCGCCGCCGCAACCGGAGTTGTTCGAGATAACGGCGGCGAAACGTTCGTCTTGCGCGCCCGCCCAAAGCGCGGTCTTGCCCAAGCGCGAGTGCCCAGCGACGATCGCTTTCGTCGCGTCGATTTCCGGAAGGGTTTCGAGACAGTCGAGGGCGCGGGAAAGGGCCCAAGCCCAAGCGGCGATCGAAGCGGTTTCGTCCCCGGCGTCGGAACGCTCGCCGAAGAGCGGGTGAACGCCGTTTTTGAAGCCGTCGTCGAAGTCGGCGTCGACCTCTTCGTAACAAAGGGTCGCGACGGCGTAACCGCGGGAGACGATTCGGTCGAACGACCAACGCCCTTTGACGTGTCCGCGCGTTTCTTCCGGCGTCTTGCCCGCGTTCCAATAATGCCCGGCGATTTCGAACGCGCGGACGCCCGGGTCGTCGGTCGTCGCCCAGTTTCCTTCGAAGTTCGGCATAACGAAGACCGGGGCCGGGCCCTTGCGGTCGTTCGGGACGTAAAGGAGCAAATCGGCTTTCGGCGTTTTATTCGGCGCGTCGAAGTAGATTCGGATTTCTTTGCGGGTCGCCTTCCCGCCGAGCGCGTTCGGGTCGGAGGTCAGCTCTTCGAACGCGAGTTTTTCCGGCGCGACGACCGGGCGCTTGCCGAACATTTCTCGGGCGAAGAGGTCGAGCAACTCCGGACGGCGTTTGAGGCGCCAATCGTCGGCGGTCGCGATTTTCGTTCCGTCGGCGGCGACGAGCGGATCGGGCAACTCGAACTTCGGGACTTTCGCTTCGTCGTAATTCGGCGCGGGGATTTCTTGGGCGAGCGACGCGGACGAACCGGCGAGAAGGAGCGTCGCGGCGGTCGCGGCGAGCGTCGGACGAGCGAAACGGCGTAAAATGGAGAACATAGGCAAACCTTTCTGGGCGCTCCGGCGATTTCGGACGGTTTTTTCGGGAAGTCGCGAAAAATTTCCGAAATTTTCGGGCGCGGTTTTCTTGAAAAAACGTTGGCTTTTCGGGAGGAAATCGGGTATAATGGGCGCGTCGACCCGGCGGCGACCGGCGAAACGTCGAAAAATCGGCGACGTCGGCGCGCTCGGCGACCGGCGAAACGTCGAAATAATCGGCGACGTCGGCGCGCTCGGCGACCGGCGAAACGTCGAAAAATCGGCGACGTCGGCGTCGGAGGCGGCGCGGTTCCGCTTCGAACGTCCGATATTTTAACGCGAGCGGCGGGAAAAATCAATCGAAAGACGCGATTTTTGCCGAGATTTTGTCGTTTTATTAATGTCGACGAAAGCGGCGGCGAGAAAAAGGGCGCAAACCGGCGGCTCGCTTGGCGTCGGCGGCGGTTGGAAAACGCAAAAAAACGGCGGCGCTTGACGTCGGCGTGTTGAGATAACGAAACGAAAAAGGAGAAAACGGAATGCAATTTCGACAAATCGGCTCGACCGAAATCGAAGCGTCGGCGATCGCGCTTGGAACTTGGGCGATCGGCGGTTGGATGTGGGGCGGCGCCGACGAAAACGCGGCGATTCGAACGATTCAAACCGCGCTCGACGCCGGGATAACGACCGTCGATACCGCGCCGATATACGGGTTCGGTCGCTCGGAGGAAATCGTTGGGAAAGCGATTCGCGGGCGCCGTCGCGACTCGATCGTCGTCGCGAGCAAATGCGGGATTCCTTGGGATACGAAGCCGTTTCCGCCCGGCGTCGGCGAGTTTCACTGCTTCGCGGACGACGTCGGATTGAGCGCGGAACCGTCGAAATATTACTTGCAGCGGTGTTTGCGTCCGGACGTCATTCGGCGCGGCGTCGAGGATTCGTTGCGGCGGCTCGGAACCGACTGTATCGATTTGATGCAAATTCATCACGTCGGCGACGCGACGACGCCGGTCGCGGACGCGGTCGGTATTTTGGAGGATTTGCGTTGGGAGGGCAAGATTCGCGCCGTCGGAATTTCGAACGCGACGCGCTCGCAACTCGACGAATATTGCGCCGCCGGGCAAATCGACGTCGCGCAAGAGCGGTTTTCGGCGCTCGACCGAACGGTCGAGAAGAACGGCGTTTTGGACGCTTGCCGGGAGCGCGGCGTTTCGTTTTTGGCGTATTCGCCGCTTGAAAACGGGCTCTTGACGGGGCGACTCGACCCCGAGCGCGTTTACGGGGCGGGGGATTTTCGCGCCGACGACCCGAGATTCGCGAAGGCGAACGTCGAACGGGTCAACGCGGCGTTGGCGGAGGCGGCCGGGATCGCGAAACGGCTCGACTTGAACGTTTCGCAGCTGGCCGCCGCTTGGGTCGCGTCGCGGTATGAGAAGGCGATCGTTCTTTGGGGCGCGCGGACGCCGGAGCAAGCGCTCGAAGCCGCAGGCGCCGGGGACGCGAAACTTTCCGCCGACGACTTTGAGGAGTTCGACGCGATTTTGGACGATTTCGGCGTCAAATTCGATTGACGACGGCGCGACGCGGCGTTAAAAAGCGCCGGTTTTGTCGATTTTAGCGATCGACGAGGCGCGTTCCTAACCGGGACGCGCTTTTTTGTCGGTTTGGGGACGCCGACTTGGCTCGACTTTGCGGAAAACGCCGGATTTAACGGTCGGTTTCGAGGAAACGGCGCAACGTTTCGCGGGTCGCGTCCGGGAGTTTGCGGTCGAGGTGCGGCGTTTGCGCGTCGAGTTCGAGCGCGATTTCAGCTTCTCGGCGGGCGTCGGCAAGCGCGGTTTCCGGGGCGACCGTCGGGAACGGGAAGTCGGCGTTTTCGGCGGAAGCGGCGGAAATCGGCGCTTGGAGCGTCGCGGCGTCGCGGAGCGCGGCGACGAGTTTGGCGCGCTTGGCGGCGTCGGTCGGCGAACGGTCGACCGCTTGACGGTAAAAATCGACCGCCGAGTCGAGGAACTCGCGTCGCGTTCCGCGGGAAACGTCGGCGAAGAGCGAGGCGTCGAAGTCGGCCCAACCTTCCCGGAGCGACGCGGAGTTCGGGGAAACCGCCTGCGCTTCGGCCCGGAGCCGCTCCCAACGAGCGCGATTTTCCGGCGTCGGGCGCGTCGCGAACGCTTTTCCGACCGCGTAGTAACATTGCGAAACGACTTTATGCGACGCGGCGTCGACTTTGGCCGGGTCGCTCGCTTCGAAGACGTCGCGGTATCGCGCCGCGCCGTCGGGGGTTGAGATTCGGAGCGAAAAGAGGAATCCCGCAGCCCAAGGGCGGAAGACCGTCGCGTTGAAGACGGCGGCGACCGCGACCGCTCCGAGCGCGAAATAAAGGGGGACGGCGACGCGGCGGGGCGTTTGGGCGTTTTGGGGCGATTTTGCGGCGTTGGTTTGCGTCGAGTTGGAAACGTCGGCGTTTTCGGCGGTTTGCGTCGAGTTGGAAACGTCGGCGTTTTCGGCGGTTTGCGTCGAGTTGGAAGCGTCGGCGTTTTCGGCGGTTTGCGTCGAGTTGGAAACGTCGGCGTTTTCGGCGGTTTGCGTCGAGTTGGAAACGTCGGCGTTTTCGGCGGTTTGCGTCGAGTCGACGGCGGTCGCCGTTCGGTTGACGAGGAACGCGGCGACGAGGAAAATTGGGAAGGTCAACGCCGGATAACCGATTCCGCCGGCGGCGCAAAGGTTCAACAAGGCGGCGGCGAGGGCGCCGAGGAGCGCCGCGGTCGACGGATCGGAGGGGCGCCAAACGCGAGCGACCGTCGGGAAAATGAGGGCGAACGCGACGAACGCCGAACCGACGAACGCGCCGTCGAGCGGGGCCGTTTGGAAGAACGACGCGACGAACGCGATCAAAACGCCGAGAAACGCGCCGCCGACGAACGGAACGTCGACGCCGATTTTAGCGTTTTGAGCGTTTGAGTTGAGTTGGTTGAGTTGGTTGGATTGGTTGGGTTGGTTGGGTTGGTTGAGTTGGTTGGATTGGTTGGGTTGGTTGGGTTGGTTGGGTTGGTTGGGTTGGTTGGGTTGGTTGGGTTGGTTGGGTTGGTTGGGTTGGTTGGGTTGGTTGGGTTGGTTGGGTTGGTTGGGTTGGTTGGGTTGGTTGGGT
>JAFSDX010000027.1 GCA_017436025.1 Thermoguttaceae bacterium | reverse complement strand
TTGGCGACGTCGTCGGTCGGCGTTTCGGCGTTTTCCGCGTTCGGGGCGACCGGAAGGCGAACGACGAAGGACGTTCCTTTGCCGAGCGCGCTTTCGACGCGGATTTTTCCGGCGTGTTCCTCGACGACGCGCTTGCAAAGGGCGAGCCCGAGCCCGGAGCCGCCCTTGCCGGTTGCGTCCGGGCCGCTTTTGGTCGAATAAAACGCGTCGAAAATTTTCGGAAGCGTTTCCGGCGGGATTCCGGGGCCGAAGTCGCGAATCGCGACCTCGACGAAATTCGGGTCTTCGGCGCGTCGGATTTTGACGACGATTCGCCCGCCGCTCGGCGACGCTTGCCGCGCGTTGACCAAGAGGTTGACGAGAACCTGTTGAATTTGGTTCCCGTTGGCCAAGACCGGAGGAACCGGCTCGTATCGCGTTTCGATCGCGACGCGGTACTTGCGGGCCTCTCGTTCGAGGAGGAGCAACACGTCGTCGACGAGCGCGGGAAGGTCGGTCGCTTCGCGTCCCGACTTGCGGTTGCGCGCCAACCCGAGGACGACGCCGACGATTTTCGCCGCTCGTTGCGACGCGTCCAAAATCTTCGTAAACGCTTTTTCGCGGGTTTCGTCGTCGTTGCGACGGAGCCCCATTTGCGCGTAATTGATCGTCAGCGTCAAAATATTGTTGAACTCGTGCGTCGTCGTTCCGGCCAATTCGCCGACCGCGACGAGCGGCTGCGTTTCGGACAACATCTTTTCGAGGCGGCGAACTTGTTCTTTCAGTTCGGCGATTTCGGCGTCGCGCGGGTCTTGCATCGGCGTTGTTTCTTTCTCGTCGGTTGAGGGCGAACGGGGAAGGGAAGCGGAAACGGCGAACGAGAGCGCGTCGAGCCCGGCGGCGAAACGTCGGGAGTCGGCGACGGTCGGGGCGAAAAACGCGCTCCCGGCGGCGGTATCGGCGTTTAGGGGCTCTTTTCTTGACATTTTCGGCGAAAAAAGCGGAGATTCGCCTTTAAATACCGTCGCAAATTCGGTAAAATGGCGCGTCGAGGGTATTTTTTTCGACGTCGGCGCGAATACGAAGCGTCGTTTGCTTATTTTATTTTAGTTTCAACGTTTAAATTTCGCGTTGAAACGTTGTAATTGTTGCGATTGATCGAAAATCGAGGTAAAAATGACGACGGATAGTTGGGTTTTAGCGGTCGCGTTGGTTTTGTTGGCCGCGGCGTTCGGATATTTTTACGGCGCGACCTTTTTTTGGCGGCGCTTGGCGGCGGTCGCGACGAAAGAGGGGCGGTTCGAGGAAGCGGAGCGCGCTTATCGTCGGGCGTTGGCGATTTCTCCGCGCGACGCTCGCCTTTGGTTTTGGCGCGGCTTGACGGAGCGCCGGCTCGGGCGGCTCGACGACGCGTTGGAGTCGTTGCGTCGGGCCGGCGAACTCGACCCGAACGCCGAGGAGGTGTTCGCGGAGCGGGCCGACCTCTTTCACGAGCGCGGCGAACTCGACGACGCGTTGCGCGAATTGACTTGGATTATCGAGTCGCAACCGGCGCCGTTCAACGCTCGCCTGACGCGGAGTTCGATTTTGATCGAAACGGGCCGGTTCGCCGAAGCGATCGACGATTGCGATTGGTTGATTTCGAACGGCGACGAAGCCGCTTGCGCCGGAGCGTTCAACAATCGCGGCGTCGCGAAGTCGGCGCTTGGGCGCGACGACGAGGCGGCGGTCGATTTCGAAACGGCGTACTTGATCGACCCGAGTTTCTTGGTCGCGCAAGCGCATTGCGCCGGGTCTTGGTTGCGTCGCGGCGCGCCGGAAAAGACGCTCCGCCTTTGCGACGCGGTTTTGAAAGCCGACGCGGCGAACGGCGTCGCGTTCCGGTATCGCGGTTTGGCGAAGCGAGCGCTCGGCGACGAACCGGGCGCGACGGAGGATTTGCGTCGCGCCGAAGAGCTGGGCGCTTGACGAAGCGGCGTTCTTCCTTAATAATAAGGGCGACAAACGTCGGGCGGCGGGCGCGAAACGCGTTCGCGGTCGAGTCGAACGACCAAGCGGGAAGAACGGAAAATTGGGAAAAACCGAAAAATCGGAAAAACCGGAAGCGGGAGAACAAAGCGAAATGAGCGACGCGGCGGCGCGGGAAATTTGCGTCGACAACCTCGACGACCCGAGATTGCGACCTTATCGGAACTTGCGCGAGCGAACGTTGCGCGGCGAATCGATTTTTGTCGCCGAGGGCGCGTTGGTTGTCGAGCGGCTTTTGCGGTCGCGCTTCGGGGTCGAGTCGATATTGACGACGCGGAAAGAAACCGGGCTCGGCGACTGCTTGTCGTTGGTTCCGGCGGACGTTCCGATTTACCGCGTCGACGAGCGCGCCGCCGCGAACGAGTTGGTCGGGTTCGAGTTTCATCAAGGGATACTCGCCGTCGGGAAGCGCGCGCCGATTCCGACCTTTCTCGAAGGGCTCGACGCGACGTTCGGCGCTCAAAGCGGCGAAAATAGCGAAATTGGCGAAAATAGCGAAATTGACGAAATAACGCCGGTCGGCGAAGCGGCGCAAATCGGCGCAACCGGGAGCGGAACGCGCTTTCTGTCGCGACGCGGCGGCGCGTTCGTCGTTTTGCCGGACGCGACGAAGCCGGACAACTTGGGCTTGGCGTTCCGTTGCGCGGCGGCGCTCGGCGCGGAGGCGGTCGTCTTGGGCGAGCGGTGTTGCGACCCGTTTTCTCGTCGGGCGCTCCGCGTCTCGATGGGGGGCGTCCTCCAAACGCCGATTTTCCGGGCCGAGAATCTGCTCGACGAGATCGCCGAAGCGCGCCGGCGTCGGGGCGTCCGTTTTTTCGCGACCGTCTTGAACGACGAAGCCGCGTCGCTGCCGGAAATCGACGCTTGGCCGGAGCGGACCGCGTTCGTTTTCGGAAACGAATACTCCGGGTTGACGCCGGAATTCGTCGCCGCGTGCGACCGTTCGGTAATGATTCCGATGCGACCGGACGTCGACTCGCTGAACCTCGGCGTTTCGGTCGGCGTCTTTTTATACGAGTTCAACCGGGCGCGCTCGCGTCGGTCGGCGAACGGTTAAGCGGCGTTTCGTTTCGGCGCGGGTCGGGACGGCGGAAGCGAAACGACGAAGCGGGTTGCAAGACTTGGACGACCAACCGGCGGCGACGCGCGAGTCGGGACGGCGGAGGTCGAAACGACGAAGCGGAGACGAAGGCGGCGAAATCGCGTCGCGGAAAAGAAAAAACGTTGCAAACGGCTTTTATCGCTTGAAGCGAAGTCTTATTGGTTGGTATTTTCAAAAAGGAGAAACGTTAAAATGAAGAAAACGCGTAATTTGGACGGTTTGACGTTCGGCGCGGGGCTGTTGGCGCTTTGCGCGGTTTGCGGGTGTTCGGAGCCGATTCCGGTTCCGGAAGACAAACCGACGACGGAAACGGTCGCTCCCGAACCGGGCGAGAACGCGAACGCCGAAAACGCCGCCGGAGCGACGGGCGCGAACGCCGAAAACGCGGCGGAAGCGGAAGCCGAATACGTCGAGAAAAAAGCCGACGTCGGCGCGACCGGCAAGGGCGAGTACGGCGTTACGTCGGAAGAGCCTATGTCGATCGTTACCGTTCCGGTTTCGACGTACTTTAAAGCGCAAGAAATGGCGGTTTTCCGAATGCAGATTCCGTCGGCGATGAACCTCTTCCAAGCGAGCGAGGGGCGTTATCCGAACTCCGAAGAAGAGTTTATGACGAAGATTATTAAGGCGAACCAAATCGTTTTGCCGAAGCTCCCGGAAGGCGACGTCTACTTTTACGACGTGCAAGCGCGCGAGCTGAAGATTCGCTCGAAGAAGCCGAACTGACCGAGAACCGCCGCAAGGCGAACGTTGGAAACGAAAAGCGCGACGCTCGAAAACGGGCGTCGCGCTTTTGCGTTGGGGAACGTTGAAACCGTCGCGCTCCTCGGAACGTTAAAACGGGGGGAGCGCGGCTAATTTAACGGCGTCGGCGATTAGCGGTCGAGCGTTTCGTCGAGGTCGGCGAAGACGCTTCGGCGGCGTTCGTTTTCCGCGTCGAGAAGAGCCGACGAGAGCGCGACCGCGTCCGTTTCGAGCGCTTCGTCGAACGCGGCAAAGTCGGCGGGGGAGAGCGTTTCGGCGAGCGCGCCGAGTTCCGCGAAGACCGCTTGCGACGTTCCGAGACCGGAGACGACGACCGTTCCGACGAACGACCAAACGCCGGTTCCGCGTCCGTCGGCGTCGATCAGCTCGACGCGGATATCGTATTCGCCGTCGGCGTCGTAAACATGTCCGAAGACCGCCGACGTCGCCGTTTCGTCCAAAACGTCCGCCGGACGACCGTCCCCCCAATTAACGCGCCAACGGGTAATCGCCGCGTCGGGACTCGTCAGCGACAAACGAACGACGCCCGGAAGCGCCGAGAAAACCGTCGTTTCCGCCGAGACGACCGGCGCCGCGTCGACCCGCAAGACTTCCGCGCGCCCGGTTTGGCGCTCGCCGTTCGCGCCGACCGTTTGATAGGCGACAAAGTCCGCGGTCGTCGAAACGTCGGCCGACGAAATCCAAGTCGGCGTTCCGTTTTGCGTTCGCGTTTCAAACGAACCGTCGCCGTTCAGATCCCAAACGGTCGTTTCGGCGTCGGGGCCGAGAACCGCGCTCAAATCGACGAGCGAATCGCCGACGAACGAAAGCCGAGCGCCGACGGAAAGCGAAACGTCCGCGACCGTCGCGCCGACGAACGTCGTTTCGGACGATAAAATTTTCGGCTCGATAACGATCGCGTCGCCGAACGAGCCGCCGTCGGCGATCAAAGCGGCGTCGAGCGAAACGCCGACCGACTGCGCGACGTTGTAATTCGCCGGAGTGAAGACGAGGACGTCGGTCGAAAGGAGAACGCCGTCCGGCGCGGCTAAGTAAACGACGACGTTCGACGTCGGTTTCGTTTTCAGCGCGAAGTCGAACGACTCTTCCGTCGCGACGTTCAATTGAATCGACGAAGCGCCCGAAACGTTCGTCGACGCCGTTTTTTCGACTTGAACGCTCGCCGAGAGACGCGCCGTTTCCGCCGGGCCGAGCGCGCCGGAACCGTCGGCGACCGTTCGCGCCGTCCAGTCGAACGCGAAATATTTCGCGCCGAGCTTCGTCGGGTCGACCGTCAGCGTCGCGTAAACGGTTTCGCCGGGCGCGAGTTGGAAGGCGGTCGGGTCGACCGTCGAACCGTCGGCGCGGCGGAACTCGTAAAGGAGCGTCGAAGCGTCGACGCCGGAAAGCGCGAGTTGCGAGAAGGCGACCGTTTCCGCGCCGACGTTCAAGATCGCGACGGTTCGCGTCGTTTCGACGCCGTTGACCGCGACGTCGCCGAAATGAAGGGGCGCGCCGTCGAGCGGGGCGTTCGTTTCCGCGTCGAAGAAGAGAATCGCGTCGGCGAAAGTCGGCGTCGAGGCGTTCGACGCGGCGACGTTGTCGACGATCGTCGATTTCGAGTCGAACGTCGGCTCGTATTCGGAGGCCGGGTTGCGGTAAGTCGCGGCGCTCGCGGCGGTCGACGCGACGTTGCGGGCGACGTAAGCGTTTTTGAACGCCGTTTGACCGACGCAGTGCGCGGCGCCGCCGTTTTGCGTCGCGCGGTTCGCCCAAAAGGTCGAGTTTTCGAAGGTCGCGACGCCGGAACTGGCGTTCGAGACGGCGCCGCCGTTTTTCGCCGAGTTTTCGAGGAAGAGCGAATCGCGGGCGTCGAGCGTTCCGCCGTTGACGACCGCGCCGCCGAAAAGCGCCGCTTGGCAACCGACGAACGAAACGCCGGAAAGGGTCGCCGCGCCGTAATTGGCGAGCCCGCCCCCCGATTCGCCGCCCGAAACGGCGTTCGCGACGGTCGCGTCGGCGAGCGTCAACGTCGCGCCGGTCCAGTTGAGGAGCGCGCCGCCGTCGCTTCCCGCGACGCAAACGTCGAAATTGGCGCCGGAAAGGACGAGCGTTCCGGCGTTCGAAACGGCGCCGCCGCCGGACGTCGCTTCGCAAGCGTTGAACGAGAGTTCCGCGCCGGAGAGGGAACCGTCGAGCGAAAGCGCGCCGCCGACGTTCGCGACGCAATTTTCAAACGTCGACGCTAAAATCCAAGAAGTCGAGCCGGTCGACTCGTTTTCGACGGCGATCGCGCCGCCGTTCGTCGCGGAGACGTCGACAAATTTAGCGTCGCGGATTTCGAAGTAACCGGTCGAAAGGACGGAGCCGCCGTCGCCGCCGGTCGCGTCGCTTTCGAAGCGGGCGCCGTCGACCGCCAAGACGCCGGCGTTGAAGACGGAGCCGCCGCCGATTTCTTCGGCGATATTTTCGTTAAATTCGGCGTCGACAAGTTTAAGTTCGGCGTTCGAGTCGACGTAAATCGCGCCGCCGGATTCGTTCGCAACGTTGTTTTTGAAGCGAGAATCGGTCGTCGAAAGGGAACCGCCGTAAGCGTAAATCGCGCCGCCGTTTTGCGCCGCGTTGTCGGCGAACGTCGCGTCGACGACGAGCGTTTCGCGCCCTTCGACGCCGACGTTGTAGAGGCCGCCGCCGGAGCCGTTCGCGCCGTTCCCCAAGAACGACGCGTTTTCAAGGTCGAGATAACCGGCGAAGTTGTAAAAACCGCCGCCGGAGCCGTTCGTCGCGACGTTGCCGGAAAGGAGCGCGCCGTCGAGAACGGCCGAGCCGCCCTTCAAGTAAACGCCGCCGCCGGTCGCCGCGGCGTTGCTTTCGACGGTCGTTCGCGTCAGCGTTAAGTCGCCGTCGTCGACGTAAATCCCGCCGCCCGCGCTCGTTTCGCCGCCGGTCGAGTTGCTTGAAACGGTCGAGTCGATCAGCGTCAAGCGACCGCCTTGGACGTAAATCCCGGCGCCGAGCGCGGCGCTCGAAGAGTTCCCGACGATCGCGCAGTTCGTCGCCGTTAAGTTGCAGAACGCGCCGACTTGGACGCCGACGCCGCGTTGGAGCGCGCCGGTCGACGAGGGGTTCGCGACGCCGCCGGTCAACGTTAAGCCGGTCAACGAAACGGAGATTTCGGCGCTTGCTTTGCCGCCGTATAAAAGGAGGACTTGACCTTTGCCGCCGCGGTCGAGCTCGACGCCGCCGACGTCCGACGCGTCGACCGTTACGTCCTTATTAATCGTCAACGTTCTCGAAAGTTCGATCGTTCCGCCGAGCGAAAAGCGAATCGTCGACGAGAGCGTTTTGCCGTCGATTTTGGTTCCGGCGTAATCGAGCGCTTCCCGCAAGGAGATTTTGCCGTCCGTTTGCGACGACGAGTCGGCGAGCGTCGTTACCCAAATCGCGGCGTCGTCCGTTTCGTCGGCGACGAAGGAGTCGGCCAACGCTTTGAAGTCGGCGGAACCGGCGGTCAACGCGAGCAGCTCGCGGCTTTCCAAACGTTCGAAGCGCGCCGAACGGCGAGCGGGACGGTTCGCGGACGACGGTTGCGAAAAAAGACGGGAACGCGAAAATTTCATCTAAAAAGGTCTCCTAAACGGGCGCCGACGACGGGGGAGGCGGTTTAAGGGGAAAAGAGCGACTTTGCGAACGACGCGAACGGTCGACGCGGCGTCGGACGCGTTCTATTATAACGAAAAAACGCGAACGACGCAAACGGTTTTTGCGGCGCAATTTTAAGTTTCGACGAAGAAGCGGCGCCGAAAGTTGCGTCTCGACGGCAAATTTCCCCGATTTTAACGGTCGAGCGTTCCGATTTTGCGTTTTTTGCGGAGTAAAGCGGTTGCGCGACGACTGCGACGGGAAACGCGTCGGCGCGTCGCGACGTTAATTTTGCGTTTCTTTCGCTCGTTTCGCTTTTTTGGCGGGGCGTTCGTCGGCGTCGATCCAAAGGGTAACCGGGCCGTCGTTGACGAGCGAAACGGCCATATCGGCGCGGAAGACGCCGGTTTCGGTCGGGACGCCGAGCGAGCGCAGCTCTTCGACGAAGCGTTCGTAAAGGCGGTTCGCCGTTTCCGGGGGGGCCGCGTCGACGAAGCCGGGGCGGTTGCCCTTAACGCAGTCGCCGAACAAGGTGAACTGGCTGACGACGAGCGCGGCGCCGCCGACCTGCGCCAAGTTGAGGTTCATTCGGCCTTCGGCGTCTTCGAAGACGCGGAGCGACGCGACTTTTTTGGCTAAATAACGGACGTCCTCTTCGTCGTCGCCGACGCCGACGCCGAGTAAAACGAGGAAACCGCGGTCGATTTTGCCGGAAATGCGGTTGTTTTCGGTTTTGATCGCGACGCTCGCGGAAGCGACGCGTTGAACGCAAGCTCTCATAATAAGCGGAAAATGGGAAAAGGGGGGAAATGGGGAAGAAAGGGAGTCGGGAAAACGGAACGCCGGAAAGACGCGGAGCGGAAGACGGCGCGCCGAAACGCCCGCCAAGAACGACCAAAAGACCGAGTCGACGCTTGCGCGTTTCGTCGGTCGGTTCGAAATGTTAGCGGGCGAAAAGCGGTTCGACCGTCGCGAAGGCAAACGTTTCAGGCGTCGCTTTCGGAGCGGAGAAAGAAAGAGTCGACCGGCGCGTTTCGTTCGTTTTTTGAGGAAAAAATCGAATAAAACGGCGAGTAAACGCAAAGCGAAACGGCGCGCGGTCGACTTCTTTCGTTATTTTTCGTCTTTTCGTCGGAAACTTTGCGGCTCCTCGGAGGAAGCCGCCGGAACGAAATCCTTTTTAGTTCCGTCGCGGACGAAAGACGATCAAACGAGTTCTTTCTTGGAACCGACCAACGAACGCAGACGTTCGGCGAGGAGGGCCGAGTCGAACGGTTTGCGGAACGTTTCGTTGATGCTGG
>JAFSDX010000026.1 GCA_017436025.1 Thermoguttaceae bacterium | reverse complement strand
CGCTTTGTATCGGCCCTGCGTTTGGCGGACGTATTCGTCGACTTCGCGGCGCGACTCTTCGACTTTGCGGTCGAACAGGCGTTGTTTTTCGTCGAGAATTTTCGTCAGCCGCTGCTGCGTCGCGACGATCGCCGACTGAAGCTGGGCCGACTCTTCGCGTCCGAGGTCCTTTTGACCGTCGTCGCGGTTCGACAGCTCTTGAATCGTTTGCTGAAGTTTCGCTTCCTCGCGGCGGCGCTCTTCTTCGAACTCTTTCATATAGGCGATTTGCGCGATCGTCGCTTCGTCGCGGATTTGCCGGGTCGTCTCTTCGATCGCCGTCAGCGTCCGGTGTTTCGGGCGGCGGTTGCGGATCGCGACGAGCGCGTCGTCTCCGGCGAGACGGTCGATAACGTTCAAAACGAAGGTGATGTTGTCGAAGTCGAACGAGAGGCCGCCGCGCGGGTCGGCGCCCATTTCGCGGAGCGCGAAGAAACCGGGCGTCGCCATGTCGACGTCGGCGATCAGCGCGACGTTAAATTTCGGGGCGGCGACCTTCGAGTCGGGGAGGCGAAACGCTTGCGGAACCGGCCCGGAAATCAGCGCGGCGAGGGTGTAAACGCCCTTAGACTCTTGCCGTTTGCGGCTTTGCGTTCGAATGCCCATCGGAACGACGTCGGCGACCGACGACGAGCCGCCCGCTTCCGTTCGGACGAGCGGAACGAACGTCGTTTCGGCGTTTTCGGCGGGGGAAAGCGACCCGGCGAACGGGAAGAGGACGCGTTCGAGCGCGGCGGCGGTCGGGTCGTCCGGGTTGAACGGCGCGAACGCGTCGGCGGCGTCGGCGTTTTCGGCGTTCTTCTCCGTTTCGGCGGCGTCGCCGAGGCGAATCGGGCGCGCGTCGACGAAGAGGTATTCCTCCGAAAGACCGGCGAGTTTCGGATAAGGGTTGTAATTTTTCCAAAGGACGCGGGCGCTTTCGAAACGGACGCCGAGCGCGGTCCAAAGGAGGCCCAACTCCGCTTTTTGCGGCGGGATAGGATTCGTCGGCGTCGGTTTGCGACGCTCCGTCGTTCCGGGGAGAAATTCGAGGAAAATCGGGCGCGGGTCTTCGAAGATCGCGGTCGGTTGGCCGGTTCGAACGGCGTTGATGAAGTTGACCGCTTCGAGCGGCGAAAGGGACGACGGCTGAACGGCGAGGAGCGCGTCGTATCGGCCCGGCTCGACCGGAGCGTTCAAGTCGACCGATTCGACGTAATATTGTTTGCTCAACTCGTCGACGAGCGGCCAAGGTCGCTGAATTTCGCGTCCGAAATCGTCGTATCGCCCGAGGACGCCGGCGTCGGTCGCGACGATTCCGATCCGTTTTTTCGGCGGATTCGCGACGTTCGTTAGCGCGGAAACGAGTTCGTACTCGACCGAAAGACCGCGGTTCAGGAACGGAATCGCGAGCGTTTTCGGGCCGCAGCGGAAGACGATCGACATAAAGATTGAATCTTCCCGAGCTTGACCGCGCGAATTGAAAACGACCTTTTTCGGACGAATATCGTATTGGCGTTCGAGGCGGCGCGCTTCCTCCGAGTTCGGGAGCGTTTCGCGAATATCGAGGAAAATCGGCGACTTCGAGCGGTTTTTCAGTTCGTTTAAGACGTTGATAACGTTCAACTTCGTTTGGACGTATTCTTGCGGAACTTGCGGACTCAAGCGCGCCTCGACAACGACCGGATAAGGCGCGAAGTCGCGGTCGAGGAGGGCGAGCGTTTCCGGCGAAAGCGACCCTAACCGCTCTTCGGTGCAGTCGATTCGAACGTCGCGGTCGCGGACGATTCCGACGAGCGAGACGGCGAGAACCGCTCCGGCGGCGAGTCGCCAAACGGCGCGGAGAGCGAGCCGACGTTCCGAACGCGCGGGCCAAGTCCGGCGTTTCAAGAGGATAACGCAAACGCAAACGGCGAGCGTCGGAATCGCGAGGAAGTAAAGGACGCCGGAAAGCGTCGCGACGCCGCGTCCGAACGGTTCGAAAAACGCCGCGAGCCCGAACGAGCGGAGCGTCGACGCGGTCGCGTTCGAAAACGGAAGCGCGTCCGCCCATTGGAGCGCGAGGAGCGGAACGTTAAACAACGCGCCGAGGATGTAAGCGACCGTCAGTTGCGGAGTTAAGTAGGAAACGACCGTCGCGATCGCCGTCATTCCGAGCCCGACGAGCCAATAACCGAGGTAAGTCGAGAGGAAGAGCCCGCGGTCCGGCTCGCCCAAAAATTCGAGAATGCAATAATTCGAAACGAGCGAAAAAAGGAGCGAAACGGAGTAAACCGCGCCCGCCGCAAGGTATTTGCCGATAACGATTTGGCGCGGCGTTAGGGGCAACGTCGTCAAGAGTTCGTCCGTGCCGAAGCGGCGCTCGTCGGCCCAAACGCTCATCGCGACCGCCGGAACGAAAACGAGCGCGATCAACGGGAACCAAAGGTTCAACTGCGCTAAGTTCGCGAGGTTCGAGTTGACGAACTCGTCCGGAAGGAACGCGGCGATCGAGTTCAACAGGACGAAAACGCAGATGAAAACGTATCCGGTCGGGTTCAGGAAGTAAGCGAAAAAGTTGCGTTTGAATACGGCGAACATCGGTCGACTGAAAACGGCTCGGGGCGCGGGGAAAGGGGAACGGAAAAAGGGAAAACGAAGGATAAACGGGAGCGACGACGGCGCGAAACGAGTTCTAAACGATTTCCGTTAATCGAGATAGCGTTTTTGCGGCTTGCTCGTCAGTTCGCGGAAGCGGCGGTCGAAGTCGTCGACGGTCGAGCCGAATTCGGCGGTCGGGCCGTCGAAAACGACGCGGCCGTCGGAGACGAAAACGACGCGCGACGCGACGGCGCGCACCTCCTGCAAGATGTGCGTCGAGAGGAGAATCGTTTTCGTCGCGCCGATTTTTTTGATCGCGTCGCGCACCGCTTGAATTTGGTTCGGGTCGAGCCCGGCGGTCGGTTCGTCGAGGATAAGGGCGTCCGGCTCGTGCAGGAGCGCCTGCGCCATCCCGACGCGTTGACGGTAACCGCGCGAAAGGCGGCCGATCGGACGGCGGAAGACCGACGCTAAGTTGCAGAGATCGACGACTTTATCGATTCGGTTTTTCCGTTCGTTTTTCGGAACGCCGCGCGCTTCGGCGAAGAAACGCAAGAGCGACTCCGGCGTCAT
>JAFSDX010000025.1 GCA_017436025.1 Thermoguttaceae bacterium | reverse complement strand
TTGCCGGGGCAGGGGCGGAAGTTGCGCTCCGAATCCTCCGCGTTGATTCGGCATTCCATCGCGAAGCCGAGGTGCGGAACGTCCTTTTGCTCGAACGTCAGTTTTTCGCCCGCCGCGACGCGAATCTGCCATTGAACGAGGTCGATTCCGGTCGCCATCTCCGTTACCGGGTGTTCGACTTGGATGCGCGCGTTCATCTCGATGAAGTAGAAATCGCCGTTTTTATCGACGATGAACTCGACCGTTCCGGCGTTCGTATAACCGGCGGTTTTCGCGAGGCGCGCGGCGGCTTCGCAAAGTTCGCGGCGGCGTTCGAGCGAAAGCGCGGGCGCCGGGGTCAACTCGACGAGTTTTTGACGGCGGCGCTGAATCGAGCAGTCGCGTTCCCAAAGGTGAACGACGTTCCCGTAATTGTCGGCGAGGATTTGCGCTTCGACGTGCCGCGGGTTTTCGATCAGTTTTTCGATGTAAACCGCGCCGTTGCCGAAGTTGGCCGCCGCTTCTTGCGCCGCTTCTTGGAGCGCGATTTTCAGTTGTTCGTCGTCGTAAGCCGGGCGAATCCCGCGCCCGCCGCCGCCGGCCGTCGCTTTGACGAGAACCGGATAGCCGATTTCGCGAGCGACCGCGAGCCCCTGCGCTTCCGACTCGATCAAGCCGTCGCTCCCGGGAACCGTCGGGACGTCGCAAGCCTTCGCCAAGGCGCGCGCGGAGTTTTTGTCGCCGAGCCGCTCCATCGCTTCGACGCTCGGGCCGATGAACTCGAAACCGCAACTGCGGCAGATTTCGGCGAAATGAGCGTTTTCGGAAAGGAAGCCGTAACCGGGGTGAATCGCGTTCGCTCCGACCAACTCGGCGGCGCTGATGACGCGGTCGATTTTGAGGTAGCTTTGGTTCGTCGGCGCGGGCCCGATGCAGACGGCGCGGTCGGCGAGCTTTAAATAGCGGGCGTCGCGGTCGGCTTCGCTGTAAACGGCGACCGATTCGACGCCGAGTTCGCGACAGGCTCGGATAACGCGGAGGGCGATTTCGCCCCGGTTGGCGATGAGAATGCGTTTAAACATAACAAAAATCAATCCTTAACGTCGGGGACGCGACGCGAACGAGCGGGAAGCGGAGAGCGAACCGTCGGCGTTCCTCGACGCGTCGAACGAAGGGCGCTCGAAACGTCGGAGAACGAAAACGCTTTTCGACAAGCGAAACGGCGGAATCAGCCGCGAACGTCGACTTTGAACAACGGAGCGCCGAACTCGACCGGGTCGCCGTTTTTGACGAGAACCGCGACAATTTTGCCGGAAATTTCCGCTTGAATTTCGTTGAAAACTTTCATCGCTTCAAGGATGCAGACCGTTTTTTCCGGGCCGACGACGTCGCCGACTTTGACGAACGGCGCGGCGTTCGGGCTCGGCGAAGCGTAAAAGGTGCCGACCATCGGCGAATCGATCGTCTTAACGAATTTCGCGTCGGCGTCTTCGGCGGGCGCTTGCGGGGCGGTCGGAGCGGCGACGGCGGGAGCGGCGGTCGGAGCGGGCGCGGCGACCGGAACGACCGTCGGAATCGCGTCGACGACCGGGGCGATCGCGCCGCGGCGCAACTTCAAGCGAGCGTCGCCTTGTTCCCAATCGAGTTCCGAAACGTTGTTTTCCTGCATCAACTCGACGAGGAAACGAACGCCTTCGAGGGTGAAAACGCCTTCTTGCGAAGCGTTTTGCGAAGGAGTTTTCTTTTCTTTCTTTTCTTTTTCGGCCATTTTGCGCGGCTTTCCTATTTTAACGTTGCGGAAACAAATCGATTTAATTTTGCGAAGTCTTGAAGGACGGCGACGTCGATCCAACGCCCGTCGACTTCGAAGAGGCGCGCCGTTTCGTCGGCGGTCGTCGGGCTCATTTCGACGAAAATTTTACCGCCGCTTTTCAAATAATCGGGCGCCGTCGCGACGATTCGAGCGACGATCTCGACGCCGGTTTCGCCCCCGAGGAGCGCGAGTTTCGGTTCGAAGTCGCGAACCGTCGGCTCGAGTTCGGCGTACTCCGGCGCGGAAACGTAAGGCGGGTTGCTAACGACGACGTCGAAACGACGCTCCGGTTTTAGCGCGGAAAAGAGGTCGGATTCGACGAACTCGACGCGGTCGGCGACCCCGTTTTTCTCGGCGTTGCGACAAGCGACGGCAAGCGCGGCGGGGGAAACGTCGAGCGCCGTCAAACGAGCGTTCGGCAAGTTTTTCGCCAACGCGATCGCGACGCAACCGCTTCCGGTTCCAACGTCGCAGATTTCCCAAACGCGCCCGGCGTCGAACGTTCCGGCTTCGCGCGCCGCTTTGTCCGTTTTTTTGACGAGTTCGACCGTCTCCAAAACGAGTTGTTCCGTCTCCGGACGCGGAATCAACACGTCGCGGTTCGTTTCGAAGTCGAGCGAGTAAAATTCCTTCTTCCCGACGAGGTGCGCGACCGGTTCGCCCGCGCCGCGCCGCTTTACCAACGAACGGAAAAGCGCGCGTTCGTCGTCGTTCGGGACGGAATCGTAATTAACGTACAGATTGACGCGAGTCGTTTTGAGCGCGAAGGCCAAGAGAATTTCGGCTTCCAAACGAGGCGAGTCGGCGCTTTTTTCGGCAAAAAAGTTCGTCGTCCATTCCAACAGACGGCGCGTCGTCCAAGTTTCGCCTTGCGACATTTTCGACTCCTTCGAAAATTTTCAACGCCGCCGCGTTCGTCTCGAGGACGGGGAAACGTCGATCGGAGGAGACGAAACGGCGGTTAAAATCGTTAAAAGCGGCAATGTTTGCGGTTATTCGATCGTGCCGAACGAGTTGCGCAAGTCTTGACGTTCGTAATCAAGGAGCCCCTCGATCACCGACGAGAGGTCGCCGCCGAGAATGACGTCCAACTTGTACAACGTCAAGCCGATGCGGTGATCGGTAACGCGGTTTTCCGGGAAGTTGTAGGTGCGGATGCGTTCGCTGCGGTCGCCGCTCCCGAGTTTGCTCATCCGCTCTTGCGAACGGCGGGCCTGCTCTTCGGCGCGCTTTTGTTCGTAAAGTCGCGTTTTCAAGACGCGAAGAGCCTTCGCCAAGTTCTTGTGTTGGCTCTTTTCGTCTTGGCAACTGACGACGAGGCCGGTTTCAAGGTGCGTCAAACGAATCGCCGACGCGGTTTTATTGACGTGCTGACCGCCCGGGCCGCTCGCGCAGAAACGGTCGACGCGGTAATCGTCCGGTTTGAGGTCGACTTCGACGTCTTCCGGCTCCGCCATCACCGCGACGGTCGCCGCCGAGGTGTGAATGCGCCCCTTCGTTTCGGTTTCCGGCACCCGTTGAACGCGGTGTCCGCCGCTTTCGAATTGGAGTTCGCGGTAGCAACCTTCGCCGTCGACGCCGAAAACGATTTCCTTAAAACCGCCGATTTCGGTCGGACTCATCGACATCAACTCGATTTTCCAACCGCGACTTTCGCAGTAACGCTTGTACATTTCGTAAAGGTCGCGAGCGAAAAGGGCCGCTTCGTCGCCGCCGGTGCCGGCGTGAATTTCGAGAATGCAGTGCGTGCGGTTCGCGTCCGCGCCGCCGATGGTGAGGTCGAGCAGCTCGTTCCAGTAGGTTTCGCGCTCTTCGCGGAGACCCGGAAGCTCCATTTCGGCGAGTTCGCGCATTTCGGCGTCGGCGCCTTCGAGCATTTCCTTCGCTTCTTCGATTTCGGCGTTGAGCTGTTTGAAACGACGATACTTGCCGCAAAGTTTCGTTAAAGAACCGTGTTCGCGCGCGACGGCGGCGAATCGGCTGGAGTCGGCCAAGACCTCTTGGTCGTCCATTTGGCGTTCAAGCTCTTCAAAACGAGCGAGTTTTTCGTCGAGTAATTTGCGCATCGCGGTTCCGGAGTCGGCGCGTTAGCCGATATTAAATATAAGGGCGAAAACAAAACGTCGCGACGCGTCGAAAGAGGCGCGACGACGAAACGCTTCGACCGCGGGAAGGCAACGCGTTCCAACGTTTGGGAGGCGAAGCGTTAAAGAAAACGGCGTTATTCCGACGTTTCCGAGCGCGGCGAGCGATCGGATAAGGCAAAACAAATCCCTCGTCGGACGTTTAAAACGCCCGACTTAACAACGCGCCGGGAACGACGCGTAAAAACGCCGGGACGCGACGTTCGCGAAGCGTCCCGAGGCGTTGGGAGACCAATCCGAAGCGGAATTAGGCCTTTTTCTTGCCGTAGTTGCCGGCGAACTTGTTGCGGAATTTTTCGATGCGGCCCGCGGAGTCGACGAACTTGAGGCGACCGGTGTAGAACGGGTGGCACGCGTTGCAAATGTCGACTTTGAGTTCCGGTTTCGTGCTGCGCGTCATGAAGGTGTTGCCGCAACCGCAGGTAACTTTCGTTTCGACGTACTTCGGATGGATTTTTTCTTTCATCGTAATTCTCTCTTCAAACGTTTTTCGCCGCGAGGGATTCAAGCGACGACGCGAAAGGCGCGCGGTCGCCCCTTGCGAATCGAAAACACGCGTTAGGGTTAAAGGCGACGACGAACGCGGAGAAAGCGTCAAAAAACGCGGCCCGAACGTTCGACCGTCAATCAACGAGACATTTTACCAAATTTTGACGACTTGGCAAGGGCCGCCAAGGGAACGTCGGCGATAATTTTCTTGTCTCGATCAAATTTTTGAATTTTTTAAGTGGAAAAACAGCCGAAACTTGCGCAAAGCCCCCATTTTGAAAAGCCGCCCAGTTGTCGCTGTTTCTCTAGCTTGCGCAGTTTGACGCGTTGAGCGGCGTTTTAATCGAACGAAAAACGTTTACAGTTGCAGAACGTCGTTCATATCGTAAAGTCGACCCGCTTCTTGCGCCGCGAGGAATTTGGCGGCGGCGAGGGCTCCGGTCGCGTAAGCGTCGCGGTTCGAGGCGCGAACGGTAACTTCGAGCGTTTCGCCGAGCATACCGAAGACGATCGTGTGTTCGCCCGGATTGTCGCCGACGCGGATAGCGTGGTAGGCGATTTCGTTGTGCGGACGGGCGCCGGTTTTGCCGCCGCGACCGTCGCGGAAGGAGTCGATTCCCATTTCGGCGGCGATGAGCGAACCGAATTTCAGCGCGGTGCCGCTCGGCGCGTCGACCTTGTAACGGTGGTGGCGTTCGAGAATTTCGACGTCGGCGTCTTGGTCTTTCAGCGCTTTCGCGGCGATTTGCGTCAGTTTCATCGCCAAATTAACGGACGGGCTCATACTCGGCGAGCGGAGAACCGGGATCGTTTTCGACGCTTCTTCCAAGCGTTGGAGTTGCTCCGCGTCGGCGCCGGTCGTCGCGTAAACGAGGGCGATTTTGCGGTCGAGGCAAAGGGCGAGGAGGGCGTCGAGAGCGCGCGGCGACGAGAAATCGACGATAACGTCCGGCGTAACGTCGGCGGGGAGTTCGGCGGTAATCGCGACGCCGATTTTGGCGATTCCGGCGACTTCTCCGGCGTCGCGACCGAGTTCGGGGGAGTTCGGCGCTTCGAGCGCGGCGACGATTTGCAGTTCCGGGTCGGCGGCGCCGAGCGCGACGAGACGTTTGCCCATTTTGCCGGCGGCTCCAAAAAACGCTATTTTAGTCATTTTGCGTATCCTTTGCATCTTGCGCGTTGTTTGCGTTTTGGTTGTTTTCTTTATTTTTCTTCGTTTTAACTCGGGACGGACGGCGCGCTTATAATGTCCGTCGCTTTATAAGTAAAACGAATAACGTTCGGTTCGCGGCGATCAGTCGGCGTTTTCGGGCGTTTGGACGGTCGATTCCGGCGTCGGCGCGGCGGCGGTCTGCGGAGCGAACGACGCGTCCGAGTTGACCAAGGCGCCGCCGAGCATCTCGATGAAACGGGTCGTTTGCGCCGAAAAAACTTTGCGGTGTTTGTAGATGACGCCGATCGGTCGCGTTAATTTGGGCGAAACAAGGGGAATGGCGACCATTTTGCCGCTTTCGACGTCCGAAACGACCGTCGGCGCGGGGAGAATGCTGACGCCGACGCCGACTTCGATCGCTTGTTTGATCGTTTCGATGTTGTCGAACTCCATCGCGACTTCGACGTGGACGCCGCGTTGGCGCATGTAACGGTCGGTCTCTTTGCGAATGAAGAGGTCGCGGTCGAAAGCGACGTACTCGACGTTTTGCAGCTGTTCGAGCGTCAGCGTTTTTTCCTTCGCCAACGGGTGATTCGGCGGCGCGACGACGACCATCTCCTCCGAACGGAGCGGGATGACGTTCAGTTCCGGCGACGTCGTCGGGTAAGAAACGATCCCCAAATCGGCCTCCGAGTTGAGGACGGCTTGGTAAACTTTCGACGGGTGAAGAAATTCGAGCCGAATTTTCGTTTTCGGACACTCTTTCATAAACTCGCGCATGCACTTGCTCATGTCGTGCAAGCCGACCGAGTAAATCGCCGCGACGTGAATCGTGCCGCCGCCCTGTTGGTAAAGCGATTGAACGCGAGTGGCGACGGAATCGTAAGTTTCGAGAATTTCGCGGAAGCCTTCGTAACAGATTTGGCCTTCTTGCGTTAAGACGAACGGGCGTTTCGTGCGGTCGACGAGCTGCGCGCCGATCTGTTTTTCGAGGCGGTGAATCGATTGCGTCGCCGCGGATTGGCTGATGTTGTTCGCCTCGGCGCCGCGCGAGAAACTTTGGTAGTGGGCGACGTCGCAGAAAATTCTAAAAGTCTCGATATTCATAGGGCGCGTTCCTTAACGCCTTGCTTGGCCGAC
>JAFSDX010000001.1 GCA_017436025.1 Thermoguttaceae bacterium | reverse complement strand
AAGACGGTTTCGTCGGGGCGCACGACGTCGCCGGGTTGGGCGTTTGCAACCGCTTCGACAAGCGAGCCCGCGCCGGTCGACGCGTTCGAGCTAAAATAAACGACGGCCATCGGTTACGCCTCCGACGTTTCCGGTTCGGCGATTGCGGCCGCATTGTCGTCGAGCGACGTTTTGTCGCTTCCGTCGGCCGCAACTTCTTCACTCAACGCGCTTTCTGTCGACGGCGTTTCGTCGAGCGTTTCCGGTTCGACGGCGTCCGGAAGCGGGTCGGGCGCGACTTTCGCGAGGGTCACGTCGACGTCGAGCCGGAGCGTTTCGTCGTTCGCGAGTTTAACCGCAGGAAAGCGCGTCAAATAAGAGCTTGCGTTTGTCGCGCCGACGATTTCGAGCGTCGCGGTCAACGCGTTGCGTCCGGTCTCGATTTGCGCTTCGGTCGGGACGCCGTCGACAAGGGCGACGTAAAGAACGACGGTCGCGCCGCTCGGAACTTTCGCGACGGCGACGGTTTTCGTTTCGAGAATTTTTTCCATTAGTTTCAGCCTAAAATTTCTTCCGGTTCGCGGCGAACGTAAAAGTTGCCCGAGAAAAATTCTTCGCGACGCTCGGGCGGCGTTCGGAGCCAGCACGCGAGACACTTTGTCGACGCAAGCGCCGCCCCGCACGTCGGACAACGTCGCGACTTCGGTTTGACTTCGGCGCGAACTTGCGAGACATACGGACGCGACACGCCGAAGCGGCGAGCGACCGAGCGCGGCGATTCTCCGACGGCCAACGCGGCGGCGACGGCGGCTTTCGTTTTCGAATCGATTTTTTTCGGCATTCGCCCTCCTTTTTTCGAGTCGGCGGCGATTATACCATTTTTATTTTTCCATCCGGGGTTCCGGCGGCGATTTTTTCGCGTTTTTTCGAAAATTTCGCGCTTTTCGACAAGAAATTTGCCGCCAAAAGATTTTCGGACTTTTTTAACTTTCCGTACTCGCGCGAAAACGCCATTCAGACGCGATTTTTGAGACTTTTCGACCGTCGAATCGTCCCGCCGCCAAAGCGCGTTAGAAAGCGGAAGACGCGATTTTTTGAGAAAAATTGAAAAACGGCTTGACGTTTACCTAATTTTCGGCTATAATAAATGCGCGAGACGCGGGATTGTCTTGCGTCCGTTTTACTTGGAGTCCTTTTTTGGAAAGGAACAATAAAATGGAAAAGGTTACGTATTTCGTCAACTACCCAACCGAATCGTTCTCGACGGAACTCCGCGACGAAGCAAACACGCTTTCGACGAAGGCGCGCAAGCAGCCGAGGTTCGCGAAGTCGTTATGGTCGTCGGTCGAAGTAAGATCGAAATCGTCGTTACGACGCAGTGGTAACGGCTAACCCTCGCAGGCTCGCCGGGTCGACCGTTCCGTTTTCGGGCGGTCGCTCGGCGTGTCGTTTATCCCGATCTCGTCGTCAAGAAAGGAAGTCGAATGGGAATCAAAGAATTGAAAGAAAAGTACGGCGTTCGCGGAAGCGTCGGCGCGGTGAACGCGGCGATCCGAGCGGAGATTCCGGGCGGCGCGAACGTCTTGGACGCGTTGACGGCGCTTCATCCGGCGCTTCGGCGTTCGAGCGGGCGAACGCGACGCGACTTGGAGGCGACGTTCGAGCGGTTGCAGTCGGCCCGCGCGGCGATGGTCGACGACGTCGCGACGCGATACGGGTTCAAGTCGAGAACGCAAGAAGAAGGAGACGCAAAGAATGCAAACCCCGTCGAATCCGGCGCTTGAAGCGGCGCGAAATTACGTCGAAACGAAACGCGACGCGTTCCGGGCCGCGCTCGCCGAAGGCGCGACCTTAACCGACGCGGCTGCGAAGGCCGAAGCGGCGGGCGAAAACGCGCTTCCGAAACGTCGGGGCGGAGCGCGACCGGGCGCCGGGCGCAAAGCGACGGGCCGCGTCGCCGACTCGGCGTTGTCGTTTCGGGTAACGTCGGAGTTTAAAGCGGAGTTCGACCGCAAGGCGCGCGCCGCCGGTTTGAGCGGCGTCGAGTTCTTGAAGCGTCTCGTCGACGCGGCGCCGGTCGGCCCGAACGACGCCGCCCGTTAACCGTCGCGTTGGTCGGCGCCGCCTTCTCCGCCCGGTTCCGCGTCGTCGAGCAGTTCCCAGTCGTCGCGCTCTAAGTTGTTTCGCGTCAACAAGAAAGGTCGGATATATTGCGACGGTCGAGCGCCGACGTTATCGTATTCGAGAACGATTTCCAGCTCGTCCTTGCGCCAAGAGCCAAGCCGAACGTACTCGCGGTCGGCGTCGTAAAGCGCCCGCTTCCGCATTCGAGCGCGGCGCCCGGCGAGCAAACCGGGCAAGACCTCCGCGAATTTCATCGGGCCGCCTCCGCTTCCGCTTGCGACTCCGCCGCTTCCGTTTCGACCGGCGTTTTCGCGTCGTCGGTCGAGTCGACGAGCGACGTCAAGACGACCGTCTCCGGAAAGTCGACCGCGCCGAGTCTTTCTAAAACGGCTCCGCGAAACATCTTAACGGCGAACTCCGCCGCCTCGTTCTCGTCCTTGGAAGCGCCGTCGAACCGCATTCTCGTCTTCGCGACGATTTCGACCGCCCGCAACTTCATCGCGTCGTGTCCGCGCCTCGCCGCCTTGGTCGCGACCGTCGCGAACGCCTTGCCGAGATTCTTTTCGACGCTTTCGTTTTCGTTATATTCGAGTTCAATTCCCATCGATCGTTTTCCTTTCTTCTTTTATCGCAATGCTTGCGTTTCCGTTTCTCGACGTTTCAAAACACCGCCGCGAGCGCGACGACGACGGCGATAACGGACGAAACGCCGAACCAAAACGCCGCGCGCCGCCAAATCGCGACGTCGTTTAGCGCCGCGTCGAGCGCCGTTCGAAAGCGCTCGGGAAACGTTGCGCGTCGGCAATTTCGCGCCGAAGCTCCCGCTCGACCGCTCTGTCGCCCGAGACCGACTCTTCGCGAACTCGCCGCGCTTCGTCGAGCGCTTTCGCCAATTTGGAATTTTCCGCGATAAGCCGGTCGACGTAAATTTTGGCGGCGTCGAATTTTTTGAACGCTACGGTTATTTCGTCTTTCGCATAGTTGACGCTGTCGTTAAGTTCGAAGAGTTCCGATCTAAGGGATTCGAATTTCGAGCAAACGTCGAGCTTAAGTTTTTCCGTCGTTTCCGTCTCGTCCGACTCGGCGTCGCGACTCAAAACTTCAAAATCGTTCATCGTTTCTCCTTTCGTTTT
>JAFSDX010000281.1 GCA_017436025.1 Thermoguttaceae bacterium | reverse complement strand
TATGGGAGTCGAACCCACGACCTCAACATTGCGAACGTTGCGCTCTCCCAACTGAGCTAACTCCCCAATCTTTTTAAGCCGCCTAAGCGACCGTCAACCGGTTTCAACCGCTCGCTTAACTTCGCTTCGTTAAGAAACTTGATTCGGCTTGCGTCTCGTTGTCCCCAACTGACAAAAGAGATTTTAACCGATTCCGCGAAATTGTCAACGGGGTTTTTCGAAAAAAAATAAAATTTCTCGAGACGCCCGCTCCGTCGGTCGCCGACCACGCGCTCTTCGGCGTTCCGTCTACGCAACTATCTCTTGCGTTTAAACAAGTTAACCAATAACCAAGCGACGGTTTTCAAAGGCGGGGCGCGCAAAAAACGATAAAAAAATCGCAAAATAACAGTCAAAAAAAAAACGTCGCGCCGTCCCTCGCGTTTCCCGCGCCCGTCGTATCGACGTTCCCTTCCATTTTCCGCAGGTTGCGCCGCGTTTTCAAAAGCAACCGCGACGCGTTAATTCGCTCGCAAAATTTGAAACTCCGACGCAAGCAAGTTTTCAACGCGCTTGAATCCGATAAACCGGAACCGTCGTTCGCGTCGAAAAAATACGGAACCACGCTCGACTCGCGCAACGACCGCGGCTTCCGCGAACGCAAACCCGCCTCCAAAAGAGGAACCGCGCTCGGCCCGCTCGTCGCTTCGTTCGCGACGCTCGACAAGCGTTTGGCAACCGTAAAACCCACGTTCCTCCCAACGATATTCAAAAACGCAACAAGAAACAATTATCGCCCGACAACCTTCCCTTGACAAAATAAACTCGTTACACGACGCTAAACGCTCGCCTTCCGTCAGGTCGTTAACGTCGCTCGCAAGCGACGTCCTTGCTCCTTTTTTATTCTACTCCTGCCCTCCGTTCGGCCTATCGCCTCGCCGCAAGAGTCTTACGATGAACGACGCCCCTATCCGTTCGACGCCCGACGGTTAAAACCGGCGCGCCTCGGTCGCGCGCAATCGCGACGAAGCGCAAGAAAAACTAAAAGGCGGCGCGCCTTGCGACGCGTCGCCCTATTTTTGACCGCTCAACCAAAACGCGTTCGGCGGTCGTTCGTTAAAGCGTTATCTTCAAAACGATATCGTTCAACGCGTTATCACTCGGTCGGAGCCGGAGCCGGAGCGTTCGCGGCTTCGGCGGCGGCGCGAGCGGCGCGGGCCGCTTCGAGTTCCGCTTTCATCTCCTCGACTTGCTTTTGAAGCGTCGCTCGAGTTTGAGCGGAAACGGCGCGTTCGTCGGCGACCGCTTTGTCGGCGGCGGCTTTAGCGGCTTCGACTTGTCGCGCGGCGGCGGTTTGCGCGTCGGCGGCGGCCTTGTCGGCGGCGTTCTTCGCGGCGACCGCTTTTTCAAGCGCGGCGGCGGTTTCGGCGGCGGTCGTTTGCGCGGCGTCGCGCTCTTGCGTCGCTTTTTGAGCGGCGGCGAGCGCGGAATCGCGTTGGACTTCCGCGTTCTTCACCGCTTGAGCGGCGGTTTGGTCGGCGGTCGAAACGCGAGCGTCGGCGTCGGCGTTCGCGGCGGCTTTAGCGTCGGCGATCTCTTTCGCGGCGGCGGCTTTAGCGTCGGCGATCTCTTTCGCGGCGGCGGCCTTCGCTTCGGCGATTTGCGCTTCGGCGGCGGTTTTCGCGTCGGCGACGGCCTTGGCGGCGTCGGCTTTCGCTTTCGCGGCGGCGTCTTGCAACGCTTTCTTTTCGTCGGCGGCGCGCTTCGCTTTGTCGGCTTCCGCTTTCTTCGCTTTTTCTTCGGCGGCTTTCGCTTTCGCTTCGTCTTCGGCGGCCTTGGCGGCGGCTTCTTCGGCGATCTTCGCGTCGAGTTCGGCCTTCGCGGCGGCTTTTTCCGCGTCGACGGCGGCTTGCGCTTCGGCGGCGACTTTCGACGCTTCCTTCGCGGCGCCAAACGTTCCAAGTCGCGTATCGTTGGCGACTTCCGGAGCGCGGTACCACTTCCCGGCGAGCCAGTCGGCGAGGAGGCCGACCTCTTTTTCGGTCATCAGTTTGTCGCCTTCGGTCGGGCAGTACGCCGGCATACGGTCGTTATGGTCGCCGTAGAAGCGTTTTTGCGTCGGGTCGGCGATGAAACCGGCGATCCAGTCGCGGCTCATGTAAGCGCGGAGGTCGCACGCGTGGTCGTTTTCTTTGCCGTAGAAGGCGTGGCATTCCGTACAAGTGAGGAATTCCATATCGGAAATCGCGTTTTCGGCGAGCCCGAGGTAGGCGCCTTCGACGAACGGACGCGGCGCGTCGAGTTGCGCTTCGGCGGCCAAGACTTCCGCCATCGAGTCGCACGCGGCGACGATCGAAGCGCGAAGCTTGTTGTAATACGTCAGGTCTTCCGGCGCGATCGGCTCGTCGTTTCCGTTGAGCTGCGCGAGGTAAACGTCGGTCAGGAAGGTCGCCGGGTCTTCGTCGACGATATATTGAGCGTTTTCGGCGTCGAAGAGAAGCTCGGTATAAACTTCGTCGTTAAGCGTCGCGAGAAGAACGTCTTGGAGTCCGGCCAAAACCGGCGCCGGGAGACGCGGTTCGAGTTCGGCGACAAACTCGGCGTCGGCGAATTTCGCCTTGATCAACTC
>JAFSDX010000024.1 GCA_017436025.1 Thermoguttaceae bacterium | reverse complement strand
GCTCTACCATTGAGCTACACCCGCAAACTTAGCGACAAAAAAACCGGCGAGTCAAACGACTTTAACCGGCTTTCTTACGCCGTCGCTTTGTTTGCCAAGCAAACTAGCGCTTAAATAAAGTGGGGGTTGAAGGATTCGAACCTCCGAAAGCGATGCTAACAGATTTACAGTCTGCCCCCTTTGACCACTCGGGAAAACCCCCTTTATTTACCGACGATTTTTCACGTCCTTTGTTTCGCCTGCTCGGGAAGAGCTAACGAGGGGAGTCGAACCCCTAACCTGTTGATTACAAATCAACTGCTCTGCCAATTGAGCTACGCTAGCCGGAAAATGTTTTTTAAAGTCATCTCGGTAAGCGCGACGATTTTATTTTAACTTGTAAAAGTTTTTTGTCAAGCGACTTTTTAAAACTTTTTTTCAAGTTTCGTTTTGGGAAGCGGTTGCTTTTGGCTTTCGCTTAACCCCCTAACGATGCGTTAATGATAACCGACTTTCAGAATTTGACAAGGGGCTTTTTTATTTTTTTCTTCATTTTTTTTCCGAACGTCGATTTTGTCGTTTCGTCGGTCTTTTATAAAGCGTTTTAGCGTCGTTTTTTTGCGACCGCTTTTCCTTTTTTTAAAATCCTTTATGATATAACGTATAAGTGCGGCGCGGTCGGACGTCGTTTATTTTTCACGTCGTTATTTACGTTATATATATTATAAGGGGAAGTCGGTGCGGGGCGATTCTTTTTCTTGTTCTTTCTCGGAGGAAGCGGCGCGCGTTCGTTTTGTCGTTGGAATTGATTTAGGGACGACGAATTCCGCCGTTTCTTACGTCGATCTTGACGCGGCGGGGCGAACGCTTGAGATTTTGCCGATTCCGCAAGCGGTCGCGGTCGGCGTTTTGGAGGAGCGGACGACGCTTCCGTCCTTTTTTTGCCGGTCGAGCGACGCGCCGACGGAGCCGACGAATCCGGAGCGTCGCGATTTTTCGCTGAAGAAGCCGCCGAAAGACGGGAAAATCGGCGTCGTCGGGGCGTTCGCCCGCGATTTTGGCGCGTCGGAGCCCGATTCTTTCGTTGCGTCGGCGAAATCTTGGCTTTGTCATACCGGCGTCGACCGGACGGCGAAGATTTTACCTTGGTCGACCGACGCGGAGGCGGGCGCGCTTCGTTGGTCGCCGGTCGAGATTAGTTCTTTCTTTTTGCGGCGAATTCGCGACGCTTGGAACGCTCGGTTTCCGGAATTTCCGCTCGAAACGCAGGACGTCGTCTTGACGATTCCGGCCTCGTTCGACGAAACGGCGCGCGAGTTGACGATTCGGGCGGCGAAGTTGGCGGGGCTTCCTAAAATCGCGCTTGTCGAGGAACCGCAGGCGGCGTTTTACGCTTGGCTCGAAGGGCGCGAAAACGATTGGACGGAGTTCGTCGAGCCGGGCGAAAAGATTTTGGTTTGCGACGTCGGCGGCGGAACGACCGACTTCGCGCTGATTTACGCGCTTCAACGCAACGACTCGACGGAAAACGGCGAAAATGGGAAAGACGGGGGAGAAGGGAAAAGCGGGACGGGCGGCGTTCGGTTTTATCGCGTCGCGGTCGGCGATCACTTGATTCTCGGCGGCGACAACCTTGACCTCGCGCTTTTCCATTTTCTTGAAGCGAAGTTCGCCGAGAAGCGTTCGGCGCCCCTTTCCGCTCGCGAACGCGTTCTTTTGTTGCGGGAAAGTCGCGAAACGAAGGAGTTTTTCTTGAGCGCGAACGCCGAAAATAGCGAAGACGCGCAAAATAGGAAGAGTCGGCGCGTCGTTTTGCCGGGGAGCGGCTCGAAATTGGTCGGCGGCGGGCTCTCCGTCGAGGTCGAACGGGCCGACGTCGAGAAAATTTTGCTCGACGGGTTCTTTCCGCGGGTTCCGCTCGACTCGGCGCCAAGTCGACGGCGCGTCGGCGTTCGGGAAATCGCGCTTCCGTATGCGCCCGACCCGGCGATCACTAAGTATTTGGCGCATTTCTTGACGACGCGGCGCGACGCCGGGCTCGAACTCGAACGCTCCGGGGTTTTCGACGGTTCGGCGGAACGAGAAGCGGGGAAAGTTGGGAAAAACGGGGAAAACGGAGAAAACGGGGAGAATGGGCAAGGCGCGAACGCGGTCGACCGAGCGCGTCCGGACGTCGTTCTTTTTAACGGCGGGGCGTTCGAGTCGCCGACGCTGCGGGCGCGAATTGTCGATTCGTTGGTCGATTGGTTCGGCGGCGCGGAAACGAGTTGGCGTCCTAAGGTCTTGCAAAACGAGAACTTATATTGGGCGGTCGCGAAGGGCGCGGCGTATTACGGGCTCGTCCGACGCGGGCTCGGAACCCGAATCGGCGCGTCGTTGGCTCGGACGTATTACGTCGGCGTCGCGACGGACGAGAAAACGGGGGAAAAGGAAAAGACGGATAAGACGGGCAAAAACGGCAAAGCGGGGGAAGCGGCGAAGGCGGTTTGTCTGCTTCCGGCGCGCGCGGAACCGGGGGACGAAGTAACGCTCCCGAAAACGTTCGAGTTGGCGGTCGACCGGCCCGTTTCGTTCCCGATCTTCGTTTCAAGCGTTCGAACGACCGACGCGCCCGGCGATTTGATCGAGATCGACCCGAACGAAATTCGCGAGTTGGCGCCGATTTGCACCGCCCTCAAAACGCGGTCGCAAGCGAAAAAAGACGCGAAAACAATTCGAGCGCGTCTCGTCGCCCGTCCGACCGAAATCGGAACGATCGAGCTGTTCCTGCAGGAAGTTTTGCCGGAAAAAACGGAAATAACGACGGGAACGGCGGAAAGCGGACGGCGGACGCGGGCGTCGCGCTGGGCGCTCCAGTTCGACGCTCGCGGCGGAACGCAAACCGATTGGGAGGCGACCGCGAACGAGGGAGAAGGCGAAGGCGTCGTCGACGAGTCGCTCGTCGAGGCGGCGCGGCTCGTCTTGACGGCGGCGTTCGCGACCGACGAAACGCTTCGACAAACGAACGAAACGCGGACGGCGGCGGGGCTCGAACCGCTCGAACGCGTCAAGCCGGGCGACCTCTTTCGGCGGTTGGCGGAGGCGGTCGGGACGTCGCGGAACGAATTTCCGATAACGTTGCTCCGACGATTGGCGGAAACGACGCTCGAATTGGCGGACGGGCGGCGCCGTCAAGCGGCGGTCGAGGCGCGTTGGCTGAATTGGCTCGGGTTCGCGCTCCGACCCGGGTTCGGCGCCGCGACCGACGATTGGCGGGTCGAACAAACTTGGAAGGCGGTTTCCGGCGCGCTCGCGTTCGGGACGCCGGAGAGTCGAACGCAGTACTGGATTCTTTGGCGGCGGGTCGCTTCCGGACTCGGCGCGGGACGGCAAAAGACGTTGGCCGAACCGCTCCTCGGGAACCTGCGGGCGCTCCGTCGGCGGTTGGTCGACGGTCGCGGGAAGGGGCCGGACGTCGATTTGACGTCGCAGGAAGGGGCGGAAATTTGGCGGCTTCTCGGCGCGCTCGAGCTGCTCCCGCCGGAGACGAAAGAGGAAATCGGCGCGATTATTTTGGACGTTTTGCCGAAAAAGAACCTCCGCCCGATTCGCGACGCGCTCGTTTGGGCGCTCGGACGGGTCGGGGCGCGAACGCTCTTCAACGCTCCGCTCGACCGCGTCGTTTCGGCGGCGACCGCAAGCGATTGGGCGCGTCGTTTTCTCGCGTTCCTGCAAGAGCGGGACGAACCGCCGACCGCGACCGACTTTTTCGCGTTGGCGCGGTTGACTCGGCGCTCCGGCGAAACGGCGCTCGACGTCGACGACGCGACCCGCGACGCGGTCGCCGCGTTTTTGGCGAAAAACGGCGTCGCGGAAGCGACCGAACGAGCGCTCGACGAGAAAGACCGCGTCGTCGACGCCGAAACGACCGCGATTTTCGGC
This sequence comes from Thermoguttaceae bacterium, assembly GCA_017436025.1. Classification (GTDB taxonomy): domain Bacteria; phylum Planctomycetota; class Planctomycetia; order Pirellulales; family Thermoguttaceae; genus RUG369. The sequence continues at coordinate 1,606 of JAFSDX010000024.1, read as the reverse complement.
GAAACGCTTCCGCTCGGCTTGCGTTGGAGTTAACGGCGGCAAACGATAAACGGCAAACGGGGCGATTGGGGCGGTCGACGCAAACGAGCGAAAGCCGGCGGATTGCGGCGAGTCGGCGGGAAACGTCGATTTTGCGGGACGGCGGTGCTTTTCGGGGCGTTTTCGCCGCGTCGCGGAGCGGTTCGAGCGCTTGGAAATCGACCGAAACGAGCGTATAATATTAATAAGGGCGAAAACGCGAAAACCGCCGCGAACGGCTTCGGCCTCAAACGGGCGTTGCGAAGCGGTTTGGAACGCGACGGGCGTTTCGGGGCGTTTTCGCCGACGTTGAAATTTTTTTGGGGGAAGAAGTCGAGGAGATTTTCGATGAAACGGTTTTTTAAGGCGGTCTGCGTCGCGTTGGCGTCGGCGGCGGTTTGCGTCGGTTCGGTCGCGTTTGCGCAAGCGGCGGACGGCGTTTTCAAATTGGGCGTTATCGGCGCGACGACGTCGCACGTTCCGGCGTTCGTTAGCGTTATCAACAACCCGGACGGCGAAGAACTTTATCAAAAGTTCGAAGTCGTCGCCGTTTATCCGGGCGGAATGCCGGACAACCCGGACAGCTGGGATCGCGTCGAAAAATACACGAGCGATTGCGTCGCCGCCGGACTGACCGTTTACCCGACCGTCGAAGAACTCGTCGCGAACGTCGACGGCGTCTTGCTCGAAAGCGTCGACGGTCGCCCGCACCTCGAACAAGCGAAACCGGTGATCGCCGCGAAGAAACCGCTCTACGTCGACAAGCCGATGGCCGGCTCCTTGGCCGACGTTCTCGAAATGTTCCGCTTGGCGAAAGAAAACGACGTTCCGATCTTCACCGCGTCGTCGCTCCGCTTCGTCGCTGGGTATCAAAAGATGCGCAACGAACAGCCGCTCGGCGAAATTTTCGGTTGCGACGCGACGAGCCCCTGCTCGACGAACCCGAAACACCCGTCGCTTTATTGGTACGGTATTCACGGCGTTGAATCGCTATTCACAATTATGGGGCCGGATTGCGTTTCCGTTTCGCGAACCAATACGACTTCGGCGGACGTCGTCGTCGGCGTTTGGAAGGGACGCAAAATCGGGACGTTCCGCGGCGTTCGCAAGGGCGCGGCGACTTACGGCGCTAAAGTCTTCGCCGAAAAGGGCGTCGAAGAAGCCGGAACTTACGAAGGGTACGAGCCGCTCGTTCGCGAAATTTGCAAGTTCTTCGAAACGGGCGTCGCGCCGGTCTCCGAAGAGGAAACGACCGCGATCTTCGCCTTCATGACCGCCGCCGATATGAGCCGCCGCGCCAAGGGCGCTTCGGTCGACCTCAAAGACGCGATCAAAGCGGCGAAAGCGGAAAAACGCTCGACCGTCAATATTCGCTTCACCGCGAAGAGCGAAATTATTTGGAAGGGCGAAGACGGCGCCGAAAAGACGGTCGAAATGGGCGATCTGCGCGGCTTGGTCGAAGCGGAAGCGGAAAACTGCGACGTCGTTCGCGTTATTTTGGACAACCGCGTCGGCGTTCCGATCGACACGGTGCATAAAGTTTTGACCGAAGTCGAAGACGCTTACCTCGCGAATTATCTTTATTGAG
>JAFSDX010000280.1 GCA_017436025.1 Thermoguttaceae bacterium | reverse complement strand
TAAGGAAGGTAAGGAAGGTAAGGAAGGTAAGGAAGGTAAGGAAGGTAAGGAAGGTAAGGAAGGTAAGGAAGGTAAGGAAGGTAAGGAAGGTAAGGAAGGTAAGGGGAACGTCGCGGAGGGGGGATCGTTGGCGTCGCGCCAGACGACGCGTTTTGAGCCCCTTTTGAGGTTCTCGAAAAGAGCTTGAAAAGTTCTTGACGGCTCCTTGAAAAGTCTTGAAAAAGCGCTATAATGCAAGCGTCGTCGAGGAGCGGGTCGGACGGCGCCGAAGGTAATCGGCGACGCAACGCCTTTAATTGCAGCGCTTAGTAAAGAAAGGTCGTTGACGAACGAGCGCGCGACGAAACGATCGAGAGGAAGGAAAGAGAGAAAATGACGAACGAGAAGTTGGGAAGTCTGAGCGAAGAGCAAAGAGCCGCCGCGGGCGATAAAGTGATCGCAAGCCTTGAAGCGCAGAAAAATTTGGCGGGAAACGATCAAATGCTTCGCTATATCGACCGCAAAATCGAAGAAGCCGAGCGGAGATGGGGGCGCAAGCCGAAGTCGCCGCGCAAACGTCGCGACAAGGTGGTTCACGTGCGCTTCAACGCCGACGAATACGAGATGCTCCAAAAATACCAAGAGGCGGACGGCGACGATATGGCGGTTCTCGTTCGCGAATTGGCGGTCGAGGGGCTTTATAAGTACTTCGAAGAGCAGGAGATAGTGCGGTCGATGATCGAAGCGCGCAAGAAGGGAATCGATTTGAAACCCGCGATGGGACAGAGTTGGGAGGCGCTTTGCGACGAAATCGATCGCTTAAAAAGAGAGGGGAAACTTAGCGCCGCGCCGGAGGAGGAAGCGTCGACGAACAAAGGCGAAGAAACTTGTTAACGTTGGGCGCCGAAAGGAGATAACGCTTGTTCGACGCGGCGTTCGGCGAGGAATCGCGAAGCGACCGGCGCCCGGGCGACGCGTCAACGTAAGCGTTTTCGGAAAATTTTTGACGTTTTTTCAAGAAAACGGCGAAAATCGCGCGAAAAAACTTGAAATGCGGCGCCGATTCCGGTATCCTTAAGAGAAAGCGAGCGAAAACCGGTTCGCGACGACCGGCAAAAAGGGGGGCGGCGACGGTTTGCGGCGTCGGCAAAGCGAAATAGAATTTTGTTGCAATGCGTTGGAAATCAAACCGCTCCCGCGAGCGCATCGGAAATTTGACGTTTGAATTTTTTGAAATTTGCGCGGGGCGTCTCCGCTTTTGACAAACGCCGTCGTTCGCTCCGGGTTTTTGTCGACTTTTTGAAATTGTTGAATTTTGACCGATAATTTTGGCCGACGTTTTAGCGTCGGAGAAAATTGGACGCCGTATCGGGCTTAACCGCTTTTTGCGAAAGGAACCGCCGAATGAAAACGCTGAACGTTTGCATGTTGGGAACCGGATTTATGGGGCGCGCGCACTCGAACGCCTTCAACCAAGTCGGGCATTTTTTCGACTTGCCCTGCAAGCCGGTCTTGAAAGTTTGTTGCGGGCGCGATAAGGAAAAGCTCGAAAAGTTCCAAAAAACTTGGGGTTACGAAGAGACCGAAACCGACTGGCGCAAAGCGATCGAACGGGACGACGTCGACTTGATCGACGTCGCGTCGCCGAACTTCCTGCATAAAGAGCAAGTGATCGCCGCCGCTAAAGCCGGTAAAATGATCATTTGCGAAAAACCGCTCGCGATGAATTACGCCGAGGCGGTCGAGATGGCCGAAGCGGTCGAAAAAGCCGGCGTCGCGTCGATGGTTTCGTTCTGTTACCGCCGCAACCCGTCGATTTCGCTCTTTAAGCAGCTGGTCGACGAAGGGCGCGTCGGACGGGCGTTCCATTATCGCGCCGTTTACAACCAAGATTACACGATCAGTCAAAAGGTGCCGGTCGGCGGCGCCGCGCTTTGGCGGCTCGACGCAAACGTCGCCGGGAGCGGGGTTACGGGCGACCTGCTCGCGCACTCGATCGACTGCGCCGAATGGATCAACGGCCCGATTAAGAAGGTTTGCGCGCATACCGAAATTTTCGTCAAGGAACGCGTCAACGCTGAAACCGGCGAAAAAACGCCGATTACGATCGACGACGCCTGCATGTTCCTCGCGATTTTTGAAAACGGGTCGATGGGGACGTTCGAAAGCTCGCGGTACGCTCGCGGGCGCAAAAACTTCAATACGATGGAAATCAACGGCGAAAACGGCGCCTGTTATTTCAACCTCGAAGAGCCGGAGTATCTGCAATTTTTCCGTTACGCCGACCCGGAAACCGGGCGCAAGGTGGAGGATCACCTCACCGGTTGGCAAAAAATTCTCGTTACGAACTCCGAACATCCGTACATGAACCGTTATTGGGTGCCGGGAACCGTTATTGGTTACGAACATTACTTTATCAATCAAACCGCCGACTTCCTCCTGCAAGCCGCCGGAGAAACGCCGGTCGCGCCGGTTCCGACGATTCGCGACGCGGTTCGAACGCAAAAAGTTTGCGACGCGGTGTTGCAAAGCGCTCGCGAAGAACGCTGGATTGAAATCTGAGCGAAAACGACGCTTGAAATTTCGTCGTTTTGACAACGCGGTTGGGGCGCCGATTCCGACGTCGCTTCTCAACGGAGGCGGCTCGCGTCGGCGCGCTCGACCGCGACGGGGGTTTTTTGCCGTTGGAGCGAAGCGAAAAGGAGGGATATCCCGAATATTCCGGCGATTTTTTTGCTCGGATTTAATTTTTAGCGGCGTTTTGGGCCCGTTTTTTTCGGAGGGAGCGTATAATTAATAGGGCGCCGGTCGCGATCGGCGGGCGTTTGGGGCGTTGATCGACGTTTGGGCGAAAATACGGGGCGTAAAGCGAGAACGGCGAGTGTCGCGGCGCCGAATTTTAAAGGAAACGACGAGAATGGGAATTCGCTTTTTTTGTCCGAACGGACATAAATTAAACGTTAAGTCCGAATTGGCGGGCAAAATAGGTATTTGTCCAAAATGCCAAGCGCGAATGACGATTCCGACGGCGAGCGTTTACGAGTCGTCCGGCGGGGGCGGCTTTGCGGAAACGTCGCTCGGTTCGGCGGGCGGCGCGTCGGAAAGCGCGGAGCGCGAGGATTTTCGGGGCGATTCGGCGATCGCGGCGACGAGCGGCGAACGTTGGGGCGACGGAGAAACGCAAAACGGCGCGTCGGAACGGCGAGCGCAAAGTACGACGGCGAGCGACGAACCGCAGGGGAAATTTTTTCTGAACGGAGAGCGCGCCGAGGCGGCGTTGGGGGACGTTTTGCGTCGCGCCGTCGACGCCTCCGCTCAAAACGAGTTGGGGGCGGAGCGTTTCGACGATTCCGACCCGTTGCGCGACACGCGGCTCCTTTGGTACGTTCGGTCGCGCGATCAGCAGTACGGGCCCGCGACGGGCGACGTGATGGCGTCTTGGATTAACGAGCGTCGAATTGGCCCGCAAACGCTCGTTTGGCGCGAAGATTGGCCCGCTTGGCGCGAGGCGGGGCTCGTTTTTTCGGATTTGGAGCGCTTTTTTTCCGGCGGCGACGCGGCGGTCGGTGCGGGGGGCGAAGCGTCGGCGTTCGCGAGTTTGGCGGAGGCGGCGCAAAATTCCGGCGCGGCGCGGCGTTTTGCGGACGACGAGTCGCGAGCGATGCGGCGACGAAAGCGAGCGACGCAAACGTTGATCGCGATCGCCGGTTTGATCGCGTTGATTTTAGGGCTTCTGGGCGCCTTGATTTTTGTTTTGTTGCGCGATTAGCGTCGCGAACGACGACGGAACGAGGGATTTTCCCGCGAGGACAAAGAGAAATTTTAGGCGAAAATTTAAAAAACGAGCGCTTGTCGAAATCGGGAAAAGCGTTATAATATAAAAAAGCGAAAATCGGCGTCGACCCGCTTCTCGCTTTGCGGGTATGGTGGAACTGGCAGACACGTCGGATTTAGGTTCCGATGCGCACCGCGCGTGGAGGTTCGAGTCCTCTTACCCGCATTTGTTTCTTTAAGGCGGCGTCGCGGTTGCCAACCGGGACGCCGTTTTCGTTTTTGAGGAGAAACGCGGTCGGAAAACGCGGCGAAGCGTTTGGCGAAAAGTTCGTCGAGCGTTTGAAAGGGCCGGGAGCGGTCGCCGATTCGACGAATAATGAAGACGAACGTTTCGGTTCCGTTGAGTTTTAACGATTGGCGAACTTGGGCGCGAAACGAAGCGCGCGGTTGGCGAACTTGGGAAGTCGCTTGGTTGGCGGCGTGTTGCGCGGTTATTCTTGGGCTCGCGCTCTATTGGAACGAAGGGCCGCTCGGGATTATTTCGGCGGTTTGCGGCGTCGTTTACGTCGTGCTGATCGGGAAAGGGAAGACGAGCGCGTATCTTTTCGGCGTCGTCAACGTCTTGACGTATTCTTGGATTTCCTTTGAGGCGCGGTACTTCGGCGAGGTAACGCTGAACTTGGCGTATTACTTGCCGACGCAGTTTCTCGGGTTTTACTTGGGGAATCGAAACGCGAATCCGGAGACCGGCGAAATGGGGAAGCGCCGCGCAAGTCGAGTAACGGTCGCGCTTGGAGCGTTGGGGATCGCCTTGGGAACGGCGGTTTACGGGGAGTTTTTGCGTCGAATCGGCGGCGCCGCGCCCTTCGTCGACGCGTTGACGACCGTCGCCTCGGTCGTCGCGATGTTGGCGACCCTTAAAGCGTTGGTCGAACAATGGGCGATTTGGTTTCTCGTTAATTCCGTAACGATTTTTCTTTGGGCGCGCGCTTTCTTGAACGGCGAGGAAAACGCCGGAGCGACGCTCGTTATGTGGGCGCTCTATTGGGCGAACGCCGTCGTAATGTGGGTAAAATGGGAGATCGAGCTAAGACGCGTTGAAAAAACGGGCGTTTCTTCCTGACGTTTTCTTGCAGTTTCGACGCGAAAATTTTGCGCAATTTCGCTAATTTATCTCCGGCGAGGTAAAAAAGTCGCGACGAGAGCCGCCGTTAAGTAGGGCGGCGAGAGCGAAATTCAAAAGGAGAAGCGAAAATGCGAAATCGGTTCAAAGATTTGGAAAGCGGCGCCGTTTTTCGGCTCGCGGACGAGGCGGCGTATTTGGACGGCGAGACGACGAGTCGGACGTTGGCGCAAAACGTCGGAACGCGCTTGACGATTTTCGCGGTCGAACGGGGCGAGTCGCTCGAAACGAACGTCGTCGAGGCGGACGCGCTCGCGCTCTGCTTGGAAGGCGTCGGGCGAATAACGGTCGACGGCGTCGAACATAAGCTCGAAGCGGGGGAATCGCTCGTGATTCCGGCCGGGACGCCGCGTTCCCTTGGCGCGCACGAACGCACTAAAATCCTTTTAATCGATATATTTTGACGCCGGTTAGGCGACGCGTCGCTTGGTCGGAGCGTTGAGGCGTAAAGTCTTTGGGCGACGTCGGGAAACGTTGGGCGAAGTTCGGCGGTTAACGTCGGCGAACTCGAAGGGGCGCAAGAAAGAAAAACGCCGCGCTCTTGGAGAACGCGGCGTTTTTTAGGCGGTCAAGCGCGGCGAAACGTCGGCTTAACCGCTAAAATCGTTAAACCCGAATCAGATTTGCGGGATTTTGCGGTACTTCGAGCGGCGGTTCTCGGCGCGGCTCGGGTCTTCGGCGCGCAACATTTCTTCGTAAGCGGAGAAGTCGCCTTCGAACCAACGCGTTTTGCCGTTTCCTTCAAACGCGAGAATGTGCGTGCAAATGCGGTCGAGGAAGAAACGGTCGTGGCTGACGACGATCGCGCAACCGGGGAACTCGAGAATCGCTTGTTCGAGGACGCGCATCGTGCCGACGTCGAGGTCGTTCGTCGGTTCGTCGAGGAGTAGCAGGTTGCCGCCGCGTTTCAGGAGCTTCGCCAAGTGGACGCGGTTCCGTTCGCCGCCGGAGCAGACGCCGACGAGACGCTGTTGCTGCGACCCGCGGAAGTTGAAGCGGCTGACGTAAGCGCGGCTGTTCATTTCGATCGGGCCGAGTTCAACGCGGTCGCGACCGTCCGTAATTTCTTCAAAGACGGTGTTTTCCGGGTTCAGCGCGTCGCGGTGCTGGTCGACGTAAGCGAGTTGAACCGTTTCGCCGAGTTCGATTTTCCCGGCGTCCGGCGTTTCGTCGCCGACGATCATTCGGAAAAGGGTCGATTTCCCGACGCCGTTCGGGCCGACGACTCCGACGACCGCGCCGCGAGGGACGATGAACGAAACGTCGTCGAGAAGCGTCGTTTTGACGCCGCCGATTTCGTAGCTTTTCGAAAGGTTGTTGACGACGAGAACCTTTTCGCCGAGGCGCGGGCCCGGAGCGATTTGGATGATCGCGTCGCTCTTGTCGTCGAGTTTTTGCTCGGCGGCGAGCTTTTCGTAAGAGTTGACGCGCGCTTGGTTCTTTTGCAGACGGCCCTTGTGCGCCGTTTGAATCCATTCGAGTTCGCGCTTGAGGGTCTTTTGGCGTTGCGACTCTTGCTTTTCGGCGATTCGGAGAAGCTCCGCTTTTTGCGCCAGCCAAGACGAGTAGTTGCCTTCGAACGGGAGACCGCGCGAATTGTCGATTTCGAGGATCCACTTCGTGATGTTGTCGAGGAAGTAGCGGTCGTGCGTAACGATAATGACGGTGCCGCGATAGTCGCGAAGGGCGCCTTCGAGCCAATGAACCGTTTCCGCGTCGAGGTGGTTCGTCGGTTCGTCGAGGAGAAGGAGGTCGGGTTGTTCGAGGAGCGCTTGGCAAAGGGCGACGCGGCGGCGTTCCCCTCCGGAGAGTTGGCGAACGATCGCGTCGTCCGGCGGGAGGACGAGCGCGTCGGCGGCGACGTCGATATGGCGGTCGAGTTCCCAACCGTCGACGGCGTCGATTTCTTCTTGGAGCGTCCCCATTTCCTCCATCAGCTTGTCGAAGTTGTCCGCTTGGTCGGGATCGCCCATCAAGATCGAAATTTCGTTGAAACGGTCGATTTTCGCTTGAATCGGCGCGACGGCTTTCGCGACGTTCTCGCGGACGGTCGCGTCGAGGTCGAGTTCCGGCTCTTGAGCGACGTATTTGCAGGTCATCCCTTTGACGAACTTGACTTCGCCGTCGATATCCTTGTCGATTTGCGCCATAATCTTTAAGAGCGTCGACTTCCCGGCGCCGTTTTCGCCGACGACGCCGATTTTCGCGCCGTAATAGAAGGAGAGGCTGATGTTTTGAAGGATCGTTTTGTCTCCGAATCGCTTCGAAACGCGATTCATTTCAAAGATAAAGTGCGGCGCCATCGTCGAGGTTCCGTTCGTTGTTTTTAGGGGTGAGCGAAGCAAAAAGTCGAAGGCGCGTCGGCGTTTCGAGCGAAAGCGATCCGAGCGCGAACTCAAGCGAAAAGTCGCGCTTTGCGACTCTTCACCGCTTTCATTATAACCGAAATCGCTTCGCTTCCAAGGGGGCGGAAACGCGATTTTTAAAAAACGCGGCGTCGGGAACGGCGTCGCGAGAGCGACGGACGGCGAGCGTTTGAAAAGTTTGAAAATTGTTGCGGCGTCAAGGGAATCAAAGAAACCGAGCGAACGCGGCGTTCGGAACCGTCGTTTGAATTTTTGAAAAGCGTTGCGTTTGCGACGTGCGGCGACGAGAATGGGCGGAAAGAGCGGAAAAGTCGGTAAAAAAGGAAGCGGGCGCGTTGACGGAGAGCGTTTTTCGGGTATAATTTATTCATAAGGGCGGCGACGGACGGCGGTTGAGCGCGTCGTTCGACCGTTTCGCGTTTCTCTCGACTTTTTCTCTCGCCCCAAACGACGGAAGGACGACCCGATGAATTACTCCGAAAGCAAAGCGGCGGCTTTTTTGCAAGATTACGCGCGGCAGGTCGCGACCGACTTAATGCGCTCTAACTTCGAGACGCTGGCGAAAATCGCCGGATTGATTTTGGCGACGAAGAAGAGCGGAAAGCGCGTTTACACGGCGGGGAACGGCGGGAGCGCGGCGACGGCGTCGCATATGTGCAACGACTTAATGAAGGGCGCCCGCGTTCTCGGTCGGGAAGGTTTCCGCGCCGTCTGCTTGAACGACTCGACGCCGATCGTAACCTGCTTGGCGAACGACTTTGCGTATGAAGATATTTACTCGATTCAGCTGCGAACATACGCCGACCCGGGCGATTTGCTGATCGTCTTTAGCGGAAGCGGGAACTCGCCGAACATTGTGAAAGGGCTCCAAACCGCGAAGGAAATGGGGCTGACGACGATCGGTTTCGGCGGGCGCGACGGCGGGAAAATGAAGGCGTTTTGCGACGAAATCCTGATCGCGCCGACCGACTCGATGGAGCAGCTCGAAGATATGCACATGCTGTACGAACACGCGATCGTGTCGCTGATGCAAAAGGTCGCGCCGTTGAACTTCGACGTCGAAGTTTTGCGCTATCGCAAGGCCGGAACGGCGATTAAGGCGGCGTTTTTCGACTTCGACGGGACGGTCGCGACGTTGCGTCAAGGTTGGCAAGACGCGGTGACGGCGGAGGCTTGCGCGACGTTGGCGGAGATTCCGGGCGTTTCGGCGGCGGACGTCGAGCCGATCGTGCGGGCGTACATCGAGAAGGAGACCGGGCGGCCGATGATCGCGCTCGGCGAACACTTGGCGGAAGAGGTCGCGAAGCGCGGCGGAACGCCGAAAGCGCCGATCGTTTATAAAGAGGAATACGACGTCGTCCTCGACCGCTTGGTCGCGACGAAGTTCGCGGGGCTCGAAACCGGCGAGAAGACGGTCGACGATTTGGTGTTGCCGGGGTTGATTCGTTTCTTGGAGCTGTTGAAAGCGAACGGCGTCGCGCTCTGCTTGGCGAGCGGAACCGACGAAAAACGCTTGACGGCGGAATGCGAACGTCTCGGCTTGACGAAGTACTTCGATCAAGGGATTTACGGCGCTCGCGAAGACGGTTCGCCCTGCGAAAAGAACGACGTGTTGAAGGCGCTTCTTGAGAAAAACGGCTGGAGCGGCGACGAGTTGGTCGGTTTTGGCGACGGCGGGTTCGATATGGCGGCGGTGAAGGCGGTCGGCGGATACGCGGTCGGCGTCGCGTCGAACGAAGCGGAGCGAATCGGCGTCAACGGACATAAGCGCGGGTTCCTGTTGGAAGCCGGGGCGGACGCGATCGTTCCGGACTTCGCGTATCCGGAGAAACTTTGGGCGTTCTTGAACCGTTAAGCGTTTTAAAACCGTTGAGCGTTAAACGTTGAACGTTGTTAAAACGCTCTGGACGGCGGCGACGGCGTTAAGAGCGGCGATTTGCGTCGGTTTTAACGCCGTTTGTCGTTGGGGAAACCGAACGTCGACGGGGGCCCGAACCTTAGCGCGTTTCGCGGCGCGTCGGTTGAGACGCGGGCGTTTGGTGGCGCAATTCTTGGCGAGCGTTAGCGCGGCGTTATGTTTCTTGCTTTTTGGAGGGCGACAACGGTTGCGATTCGGGGGAGCCGCCGTATGCTTCGTCGTTGCGGGTAAAGGTTTTAAAGTCGCGTTTTACTCGGCTTCGTCGAGGGGTGCGACGACGCAATGCGGGCGCATCTTGTCAAGCGTTTTTTCGCCGATTCCTTTGACGCCGAGCAGGTCGTCGACCGAACGGAATCCGCCGAGTTCTTCGCGGCGCTCGATAATTCGCTCCGCCAACTTCTCGCCGACGCGCGGCAAGTTCGTCAGCTCCGCTTTCGACGCGGTGTTCAACTCGACGATAAACGAGAGCGTTTCGACGGGCGGGACGGTCGCGACGACGGCGACGGCGTCGGGGTTTGCGTCCAATTCGGCGACGCGGGCGGCTTTAAAATCGGCTTTATTGTTAACGTCGTCGGGCGCGGCGGCGTTCGCGGCGGTTTTAACGCTCGTTTCGAGAATTGCGCGACGGCGAATCGCGTTGGAACGCTCTTTGACGACTTCGGCGGCGACCGCGTCGGCCAACTTTTGCGGCGTCGAAATTGTCGCGACGCCCGGTTTCGACGGCGGGGCGAGGCGACGACTCGTTTTTCCGGCGAAGAAGAAAACGACGCCGACGGCGAACGCAAGCGCCGCGACTCCGGCGACAAAGCGCGCTTGGCGGTCGTCCGCTTCTTGACGAGGCGTTTTGGGGCGGGCCGAGCCGTCAAAGAGTCGCGCCGACGTTCGGGAAAAGCCGTTAAAAAATTTTGAAACGGATTTCGACGTTTTCAAACGGAACCCTCCGGCGACGACCGCGTCGAAAAAACGGAACGCGACGCTTGACGTCGATTTCGCGGGTTGGGGCGGTCGCGTCGACGGGGAGGGCGCGGAGCCGCCGACGTTTTCCGCTTGGAACGCCGTCGAACCGCCTTGACTTTCCGTTTTTTCCGTTTGGAACGCCGTCGAACCGCCTTGGCTTTCCGATTTTTCCGCTTGGAACGCCGTCGAACCGCCTTTGTTTTCCGATTTTTCCGGTTTCGTCGGCTTCTTTGCGGCGGGGGGCGGCGCGGCTTTGCGTTTTTTCGGACGTCGTTTCGCGCTCATTCGGCCAACGCCGCGGCGGCGTCCTCGGGGGAAACGTCGCGGAGACGGACGCATTCGCCGAGCCCGGTCGGGAGAACGAAACTCAACTTGCCGAATTCCGCCTTTTTGTCGGTTCGCATCAGGTCGACGAGACGCTCGATCGACGTTTCCGGCGCGTCGCCGATTCGCCGTCCGACGACTTCGAGCGACGTCGGAAGTCCAAGTCGCTCCAAGAGTTCCGTTTGGCGCGCGACCCAAGCGCCGTCGATCGCGGAGAAGCGGGCGTCGCCGTTTTCGCCCAAGCGTTTGGCGAGTCGAGCGGCGGCGAGCGAGCCGATCGAAACGCCGTCGCCGTGTAAAAGCGTCCCGTAACCAAGCGCCGACTCGAGCGCGTGTCCGAACGTATGTCCGTAATTCAAGAGCGCGCGGCGTCCGGTCGTCTCAAACTCGTCTTCCGAAACGACTTGCGCTTTAATTTCGCAACACTTCGCGACGACGGCGCCGAGCGTTTCCGGGTCGCGGGCGGCGATCTTTTCGACGTTGCGTTCCAAGAAGCCGAAGAAATCGGCGTCGAGCGACGCGCCGTATTTGACGACTTCGCCGAGCCCGGCGCGGTATTGGTCGGCGGGGAGCGTCGCCAAAACGTTCGGGTCGATCAAAACGCCGCCCGGTTGCCAAAACGCGCCGACCATATTCTTGCCGCCGGGAAGGTCGACCGCCGTTTTGCCGCCGACGGAACTGTCGACTTGCGCAAGGAGCGTCGTCGGGATTTGGAAGAAACGGATTCCGCGAACGTAAGTCGCCGCAACAAAACCGGTTAAGTCGCCGACGACCCCGCCGCCGAGCGCGACCGCGACCGACTTGCGGTCGGCGCCGACTTCGAGGAAGCGTTCCCAAAGGGAGTTCGCCATCTCGATCGACTTGCTCTCTTCGCCCGCCGGGATAACGACGACGTCGAGGTCGAGCCCGCGGTCGACGAGCGCCGCCGCGACCGTTTCGGTATAAAGGGCGTCGACGTTCTCGTCGGTAACGAGCAAGACGCGGGAAACGTCCCCCAACGACGCCAACGCGACGCCGGAACGTTCCAACGCGCCCGCTTCAATTTGAATATCGTAACTTCGTTCGCTTAATTCAACCGGGATCGTAATCATTGGCGTCGCCGTTTCTTTGACTCGATGTTTGATTTTAAAATTTCAATGATAAAAACGCGGTTTAAGCGCCGATTTTCGCTTAGGGTCGCGTTTGTCTGTTTTTGAACGGTTGCGGCGCGTTCGGAAACTCGTTTTTGTCGGTTTGTTTTGCATTTGAAACGCTTTTTGATTAGCGCGACGTCGGAACGCGGCGTTTTTTTAGCGGCGCTCGACGTTTCCCGTCAATTATACCGGCGTCGCGACGCGGCGCAAGGGCGGAGCGGGGCGACGGCGACGTTTTCGGCGATTTTCCGTTTTTTTCGCTTTCGTTTCGACGAACGCTTGAATCGCCGGTTCGCTTCCGGTATAATCGGCGACATTGCGAAAAAGTTCGTTTCGGCGCGTTCGGCGTCGGCGGCGAGCGTTTCCCGTCGCGACCTTGGAAAGTTCGCGACGGGAAAAGGCGTTAAAAACGTTAAAAAGGTTAAAACGCAAAGGAGACGCAGAATGCGCGGAGTTCAACGGTTAAAACGAAGGGCGAAGTTCGGGCTCGGAGCCGCGCTCGGTTTAGCGACGTTGGGAACGGTTGGGGCGCTCGGGACGTTCGGAACGGCGCCGGTTTGGGGCGCGGACGCGACGCCGGAGATTCGGGTGATTTCGGAGCGGCTTTGTCGCGACGGCGGGGGCGAATGGGCGAGCGCGTTCGAGCTGTTTGTCGAGAACGCGACCGAACGGGATTGGTCGGAGCGGGCGGTCGAGATTTCGATCGCCGGAACGCCGGAAAAACCGGTCGACGGCGCGGCGCCGCTCGTCGGGGAACGGGCGGAGTCGGTTCGCTTTTGCGACTCGGACGGCGTCGAGTTCGTTTTCAATATTATTAATAAGGACGGCGAAACGGTCGAGCGCGGCGAAATCGGCGAAGGCTTTTCGTTGACGATTCCGGCGACCGTCGCGGCGAAATCGACGGCGCGTTATCTCGTCTTTGCCGGGAACGACCGCGCGACGGGACACCCGGATCAATATTCGCAAATTCGGCGGCGCTTGTCGAATCTCGACTTCGAAGCGGGAACCGGCGACGTTCCGAGCGGTTGGCGGTTCGACGTCGACGGCGCCGACCGTTCGATGCGTTGGGTCGACGAAAACCCGTTTTCGGGACGAAAATGCGTCCGTTGCGACGTCGCGGACGGGGCGGAGCCGTCTTGGATTGCCGCGCGGCAAGGGGGCGTCGCGGTCGAACCGGGGCGCAAGTATCGCTTTACCGGACGGGTTCGCGGCGAAAACGTTCGCGGGACGGTCGGCTGGTACCTGCACTTGGGGAACGAGGAAAAGCCGATGATCGCGGCGCCGCTTCTCGGTTTTAGCGATAAAACGGAGTTCGGTTGGACGGAGCTTTCGGAGGTTTACTCCGTTCCGGCGGACGCGAACCGGCTCGAGTTCGGGACGGTCTTGCGCGGAACCGGAACCGCTTGGTTCGACGCGGTCGAAATCGAGTTGATCGAGGAACCCGGCGTCGACCCGCCGAAAAACGTTCGCCCGTTCCGAATCGGCGAAACGTTTGCGATTCCGGCGACTCCGACCGTTTACCCGAGCGGCGATCCGAACGCGACGCGCGGAGCGGAACGGTTCGAACCGGAAAAATTAGGAATCGCCGTTGAAAAAACGTTAAAATCGGAAAAGTCGGCGGATTCGGCGAACTCGGCGAAATTGGCGGTTCCGCAATACTCCGGCGCGCGTTGCGTTCTTGTTCGCGTCGAAACGCCGTCGGCGGACGATCGGCGGCTGATTCGGCTCGACTTGGCGCCGATCGAAACGCGTTGGGGGCGAACGCTCGCGGCGGGCGATTTCGCCGTTCTCGACTTGAACGGTAAAGAAACGTCGCTCGAATTTTTCGACGGTTCCGTTTTCTTCGAAGCGAACGTCGTCGCGGGAGCGCGGAACGTCTTCGCGGTCGTCGAGAAGACCGGCAAAAGCGGCGGCAAAAACGACAAAAACGCTAAAACCGGCGCCGCTCGCCGCTCGAACGACGGGGCGAATCTTGCGAACCAAGCGTTCCCGGGAACGACGCTCCAAACGGCGAATCCCGCCGACCTTGCGGGTAATAACGAAAATAGCGGCGGCGCGGAGGGAAAAGACGGCGTTGAAACCGTTAAAACCGGCGAAACCGGCAAGGTCGACGGCGGCGTTTTGACGTTGCCGACGTTCCTCGCGGAGAATAATATCGTCGCGGACGGCGATTTTGAAAACGTCGACGCGAAAACGACCCTGCCGCCGGGCGAATCCGATTGGTCGCGCGACGCGGACGAGCCGGGCGTTTCGTATAAAGTCGTCGAACCGGGCGTCGCGGCGCTCGGGGCGAAGGCGCTTGAAATATCGATCGACGAAACGGCGGAGTTGCGTTGGCGCGGTTGGCGTCGGCGCGTCGCGGTCGAGCCGAACCGCTGTTACCTGATTGGTTACGTCGTCGCGACCGATTCGGAAGCCAAGGCGTTCACCGGCTCGTTCGACCTGCATATTCATTCGCGGCGAGCCGACTGGACGCTCGCGGAAGGCGGAATGTCGTCGCTCGGGAAGCCTGTCGGCGGCAAAACCGATTGGGCCCTGAAAACCGGCGCGCTCCGAACGACGAACGATTGCGCGTTCCTCGATCTGCATTTAACGAGCCAAACTCGCGGAACGGCGCGGTACGACTCCGTTTTCGTCGCTCCGGTCGAGAATGCGGAGCCGATCGCGTTCCTCGGCGGGCGAACCGGCGTTTTCGACGTTCCGGCGGTCGTTAAAGTCTTCCCGGATACGACGTTCGCGGCGGACGAAAAAACGGTCGACGCGAAAAATCCGGCGTTTTGCGCGCTCGCGCTCGACGAAGAGGAAACGATTCAGCTGGCGATTCGGTCGGCGAAGGACGAACGGCTCGAAATCGTCGTTCGGGCGCCGGAGTTGAAAACGGCGGACGGGCGAACGGTTGCGCTTTCCCCGCCGGAAGTTTTTGCCGTTTCTAACGTTATCGTCGATTATCCGAGTTCGTATTATCAAGAAACCGGGCTCGAAACGAAGCGCAAGTTCCCGACCGCGACGCCGCAGTCGGACGGCTGGGTCGGACTTTGGCCCGACCCGTTGATTCCGGTCGCCGCGAAGACGGTAAACGCGGCAAATTTGGCAAAGTCGTCGCGACCGGGAGCGTCCGCCGCCGAAACCGCCGCCGGATTGGCCGAATTTGAGCGCCGCCGGACCGCGTCGCAAAACGATTCGCTCGCCGTCGACGCGTTGGCGAGAGTCGGCGTCGCGCCGATCGACGCGTTCGCGACCCGAGCGATTTGGCTCCGCTTCCGAACGACGCCGGAAACCGTTCCGGGCGTTTACGTCGGCGAGTTGGTCTTGCGCGACGTCGGCGGGACGGCGGAAAGATCGGACGACTCCGGGAAGGGGACGCGAGCGGAAAAAACGGGTGATTCCGGCAAGTCGGCGCAAGACGCGACGGCGGCGGTCGACTTGGATTCGTTAAAGTTGACGGAATCGGTAAAATCGGAAGCGTCGGCGGAAAACGGGACGGTTCGCGTCGTTCCTTACCGCGTCGAGGTTCTGCCGTTCGAGGCGCCGGATTCGGGCGTTTCGGCGATTTACGACGCCCGAATCTCCGCCGATTTTTACGGCGAAGGAAAACGCGCCGATAAATTGGAGAAAATAGGCGAAAAATTACTCGAGCGGAAACTCTCGCCGGACGGGCCGACCGTCGCGCCGAAATTCTCGTACAATAAAGAAACGGGCGTCGCGACCGCCGATTGGGGCGAATACGACCGCGTAACCGGGCGCTTTTTCGACGAACTCGGCGCGAAAGCGGGGTATTTTCCGCACGAATTTTACCTTTTCGGTTGGGGAATGCCGCCGAAAGAAATCGACGGCGAAAAACCGTATGAAGGCGAATACCCGTATGAAAACGTCGACCGAAGCGTTTTGCGTCCCGAATATAAAAAAGCGTATCAAGCCAAGCTAAAGCTTTACTGGGAACATATCAAGGAAAAGGGCTGGGACGATAATCTCGTTCTGTACATTTCGGACGAGCCGTTCTACTCGAAGCGGGAAATTATCGTTCAGATGAAAGCGCTTTGCGATATGATTCACGAAGTCGACCCGAAAATCCCGATTTACTGCAGTACGTGGGTTTTCGTACCGGAATGGCTCGGCTATCTCGACGTTTGGGGCGTCGGCCATTACGGACTCGTCGGCGAAGCGGAGTTGGCGAAAATTCGCGCCGCCGGGAGCCGAATCTGGTGGACGACCGACGGTCAGATGTGCTTGGACGCGCCGTACAACGCCGTCGAGCGGCTCCTGCCGTATACCTGCGTCGCTCGCGGCGCCGAGCTTTACGAGTTCTGGGGCGCGACTTGGCATACCTGCGACCCGTTCGAGTCCGCGTCGCATCTCTATATTTCGCAATCGGATCAGCCGGGCGTTCGGTATTACGTCCGGTATCCGAACGGCGACGGATACATTTTCTATCCGGGCGATTTGCTCGGACGACCGGGCGAAATTCTCGACTCGATTCGGTCGGAGCAAGCGCGGCGCGGCGTCGAGGACGCGGGCTGGCTCGTCGG
>JAFSDX010000279.1 GCA_017436025.1 Thermoguttaceae bacterium | reverse complement strand
GCGTCCGCAACTTCCTCGACCGCGTTTGGCGGATGATCGTTTCGCAAGACCCGGAAAAAACGGAGCTTCACGAAGCGGTGCAAGACGTCGAACCGACCGAAGAACAAAACCGCGTCTTGCACAAAACGATCAAAGCGACGACGGAAGACATTAAGGCGCTGTCGTTTAACACCGCCATCGCGCGGATGATGGAGTGCGCCAACTTCTTCAGCCGTCAAGACGTCCGCCCGAAATCGACGATGAAGACGTTCGTTTTGCTCGTTTCGCCGTTCGCGCCGCACTTGGCGGAGGAACTTTGGCAGTTGCTCGGCGCCTCGACGACGCTCGCGTACGAACCTTGGCCGACTTGGGACGAAAACGCGCTCCGCGAAAGCGCCGTCGTCGTTCCGGTTCAAATCAACGGCAAGGTGCGCGCTCGAATCGAAGTCGCCGCCGACGCCGACGCGCAAGCGATGGAAGCCGCCGCGTTGGCCGACGCGAAGATCGCCGCCGCCGTCGAAGGAAAAACGATCGTCAAAAAGATTATCGTTCCCGGCAAGATGGTCAATCTCGTCGTTAAGTGATTGAACGACGACGTTTAACCGGCGCTTTTTCCGGCGCTCGGAAGTCGGCCTTCAAAGGCGAATCGACTTTCGAGCGTCGTTTTTTCGCGCCGCTTTGCCCCAACTCGGCCTTGAACCGCCGTTAAAACTCGCAAAATCGTTATCCTTTTCCGTTCCCAACGCCGGGAGCGGTTCTTTCCGCAACGCGCAAGGAGGCGTCGTTTGTCGCCCAACCGTTTCCGTTTCCCGCATTTACACCTCCATTTTCCTTGGGGCGCGCATTCGAAATCGCGTTCGACCGAAATCGATATGAGCGTCGGCGCGCTTTGGCCGAAGCTGATTCTCTTTTCGATTCCGTTGGCGTTATCGAACGTTCTTCAAATCGCGTTCAATATGGCGGACTTAGTCGTCGTCGGGCGGTACGTCGGCGACGAAGCGTTGGCGGCGGTCGGTTCGAACGTTTCGCTTGTTTCGTTGCTCGTTTGCTTGATCGGCGGACTGACGCTCGGCGTCGGCGTCTTAGTTTCGCGCTTTTACGGAGCGAAAGACGACGCGGCGCTTCGAGAAACGGTTCGCACTTCGTTCGCGACGGTCGGGCTCGGCTCGCTTCTCTTCGCGGCGGTCGGAATCGTATTTTCCGCGCCGATTTTGCGACTAATGGAGACGCCGGACGACGTTTTACCCCTTGCGGCGCTTTACTTGCGAATTTACTTCGCCGGTTTTCCCGCGTTGGCGCTCTACAACTGCGCGGCGGCGATCCTGCGAGCGGTCGGCGACGCGCGGCGGCCTCTTTATTATTTGACGGTCGCCGGCGTTTTGAACGTCGTCCTCAACTTTATTTTCGTCGTCTTTTTCGGTTGGGGCGTCGCGGGCGTCGGAATCGCGACGGTCGCCGCGTCGGTCGTTTCCTGCGTCCTGACGCTCCGTTTTTTGGCGCGTTCGAGCGCCGCTTACCGCTTTAATTACCGCGACTTGCGAATCGACCGAAAGCGTTTAGGCTCCTTGCTTTACATCGGAATTCCGGCGGGAATCCAAGGTTCGATGTTCAGCTTTTCGAACGTCGTCGTTCAAGGGGCGATCAACTCGCTCGGCGCGACGGCGATGGCGGGCGCGGCGGCCGGTTTGCAGATCGAGTCGTTAATTTTCGTCGCTCAAAACGCGGTCGCGAACGCGGCGACCACCTCCGTCAGCCAAAACGTCGGCGCCGGTTCTTACTCTCGGGTCAAGCGGGCGGTCGCGCTTTGCGTTTTGCTCGACGTAATCGCTTGCCTCCTTCTCGGCGGCGGCGCGCTCCTTTTCCGACGCGAACTGCTCGGCGTTTTCACTCCGGACGAAGCGGCGATTCGCGCCGGAGAAATTCGCGTCGTTATTCTCGCGTCGACGTATATCCTCTGCGGCGCGATGGACGTTTGCGGCAACGCCTTGCGCGGCTTGGGTTATTCCCTTTTCCCGACGTTGGCGATTTTCTTCGGCGTTTGCGTTTTGCGCGTCGTTTGGATAACGTTCGTTTTTCCGACGCGACCGGCGCTCGAAACGATTTTCGTCTCGTACCCGCTTTCTTGGACGGTCGCCGGAATCGTCCTCTTCGCCGGTTACTTCTTGGGCCGTCGACGCGGTTTCGAGCGTTTGACGGCTCCGTCCGCTCCGTCCGCCCGTTAGCTTCGGGCAATTTTCGTCCGTTTTTTCATCGCGATCCGCTTTCGTCCGCTTGACGTTTCTTCGCGCTCGTCTATAATAATTAAAACACAAAAAACAAACGCGACGTTTTTCGAAACTCTTTCCGATTCGGATTGGCGCGACGTCGCGTTTCTCGTTCGATTTTCCACGTTTTCTAAGGAGCCATCGTTATTATGCGTTTCTCAACCTGCGCGATCGCGGCGTTTATCGCCTTTGCGTCGTTGTTTTCCGTCGCCGCCGCCGACGGCGCGAACGTCGTCGTTCCGAAAATTCGCGTTCTTTGCGTCAACCTCGAAAGTTACGCGGGCGCTCCGTTAAAATACGCCGACTCGGACTTGCGGAGTTTGCAAGACGCGCTCGTCGGGTGCGAATTGAAAATCATCCGAGAAGAAACTTACCTAAATCCGCAAAATTTCAAGGAAGCGTTCCAGAAAGACGTGTCCGACTGGTGCGCGAGTTTGCGTTCCGACGAAACCGGCGTCCTCTACCTCGCGGGCCACGGCGTTAAAGACCGCAAAACCGATAAATTTTATATTCCGATGCTGAATTTCCTCAACACGCCGGAAGAGCGACAGTTCCAAGACGCGGCGGTTCCTTACTCTTGGATACGCGACCAATTGGAAGCCGCCGACTGCAAACATCGCGTCGTGTTCGTCGACGCTTGTTACTCCGGCGCGACCTCCCGCGCGTTCGGCGATAAAACCGATTCCCCGGTTCGCGAATTTATTCCGCCCGTTTCGCGCGACGGCGGCGCCTCGTCGCGAATCACCGTTTTCGCCAGCAGCTCCGCCGAACAAGAAAGTTGGCTTTGGGACGCTCAAAAGAGTTCGCTTTTCACCTATTGGCTCGCCAAGGGGCTTGCCGGATACGCCGACGAAAACGACGATTTTCGACTCACGCTCGACGAATTAAACGCCTACGTCGTCCAACGCGTCGAAAGCGTTTCCAATTCGCCCTCGGAAAAAATGAAGCCCCAAACGCCGATAATGCACAACGCAAGCGCCAACGCGTCGCTCTCGTTCGTTCGTCCGGCGCGCAAAACGAACAAAGCGGCGGACTATTGCGCCGAATTTATCGATCGCGCTCTAAGAAAGTTTAAGTCCGAACGCAAACTCGAAAACGTTCGCGTCGCGTTCCCGACGTCTTTTTTCACCGGCGAAAAAGGTTCGCAAACCGACGCGATCTCCTACGGCGTGTTCCCGCAATATTTCACGCAAAAACTAGAGAATATTTTGGTCGACGACGCCGACGAAGCGATTTACGATTTCGTCGACCTCTCGGACGATCTCGGCGCGTTGACTAAAGAAGACCTCCAAAATTACGTCGAAGACGAAGAACTCGACGCGGCCGTTCTCGGGCGCCTCTATTACGACCCGGAAACCGCCGGCGTTTTGAAGATTCAAATTACCTTAATGACCTTTAAAAAGGATCAAGCGAACGGCGCCCCCAAAACGTCGAGGTATCGCTACTCGGAAAGAATCTGGTTGACGCCGGACGACTGCAAACGCCTCGGCGTCGCTTCGACTTCCTCGACGTCCGAAGCGCCCGCGCCGCCCGAAAAAGAGTTCGTCGACGGGCCCGTCGGCGCCGTCGCGGCCCCCGAATTTCGCGAAGCCGAAAAAATCGCCGAGCAAGTCGCCAAAGCTCAGAACCCGATCGACGATCTGAAATCGCCGTTCAAAATTCAAATTTACGTTCAAAATCCCGTTTCTAAAATCTACGAGCCGCGCCAAGGGAAAACCGTCGACGGCAAACATTACGTCCCGCTCGACAAAGGCGAACGTTTCGCCGTTCGTCTCGTCAACAATTATCCCGACGCCGACGCGTCTTACCTTCGCCTTTTTGTCGACGGTATGAACACCCTTGCGTACAGTTCCGCCTCCGCTCGCGGAATGGTTCCCGTTTCCGCCGATTCGTTCGGAGAAAAGTCGAACGACGACGCCTCGGAATTTGCGCCCCTCGTCGACGACGTCGAAAACGCGACGGCTTGGTATTTGCCGAAAGGCAAGACGGCGCAAATAACCGGTTTTACCCTTAAAACGCGCGGCGTCGAAGAAACGAAGATCGCGCCGTTCCTCGTCGAAGCCTACTCGCCCAACTCCTTCGCCGCGCTGCGAGGGGTCGACGGTTCCCGCGTCGGACTCATTACGGCGATTTTTTCGACTCCGAAGCGCACCCTTTCGCTCTCCGACCTCGAACCTAAACTCGTATTCAAGGACGACAAACCGCAAGGCGAAATCGCCGCTCAAATCGTTCCGCCGAGCGAAACCTACGTTTACCGTTGGGAACGTCGCAAAGCCGGCGAAACGGAGTGGAAACCCGTCCCCGGTCGCGTCGACAAAATTTATCCGTTGGGAGACGACGACGTCGACTGCTTTTTACGCGTCGTCGTTCGAGGTCAAGACGCGAAACTCGGCGAAGTTTCCGCCGAAACCGCGGCGGCGGTCGAACTCACGCGCGGCGTTGGAGACAGCTACAGCGTCGCTCCGGACTTCACCCAAAAAATCGTCGTCAATCTAGCGGAGGCGGAACGGCTCGAAGACCAGGAACACACGACGTTCCAGATTTACCACGTGTCGCCCGAAGTTTTTAACAATTTATAATCGAAAACCTTAAAAAAACGTCAAAATTTCGAAACGCGTTCCTCTTTATAATAAGGCCGAACGCGTTTCGTTTCTCATCGCGACGCGTTCGTATTCTCGTTTCCCTTTACTTTTGGATAGTTGGAGAGTCAACCGTTTATGTTCAATCGCTTGCTTTTTCCCTTCGCTCTCGCGCTTTTTGCGTCGACGTTCTCGACGCTCAACGCGCAAGACAAATTCTCCGATCGGTTTACGCCGACCGCAAACCGTTGGTCGATACTGATTTACGCGTCCGACTCGAACTCGCGGTATTCGGAGAGTTTTAAAAACTTCCGACGCTTGGCGAATTCTTTGCGTTCCTCCGACGCGTCGGAAAACGTCGTCGTTTTTTCTCCGTTCGAATCCGCCGCCAACCGACGCCCGACGTTCCAAACGCTCGACGCGCTCCTCGCTTGGTTTCGCGAAAATCAAACTCGAAGCGGTAAGTTAGGTCTCGAAGCGGCGCGCGGCGACCGCGAAGCTCCGCTCGAAATTCGCCTTTTCGTTTGCGGTCAAAGCGAAAACAACGAGCTTCGCCTGCCCGATTCCAATTCGACGCAAACGATCAAAATCGACGCCTTTCGCTCCGCTCTGCGCGAAGGCGACCGTCCCTGCGAACGAACGCTTCTCTTCTTCAATCTCGCTTCCGAAACGAGAACGCGCGGCTCGTCGGCCGTTCTTGCGCCTCTCGTCGACGAGGCGCCGACTTTTAACGACGAGTCCAATAACGCCTGGGGCGCCGCGCCTCGCCAATTCCAGGAGACCTATTTTCGCACGTTATTTTTCAACCAAAGCGACGCCCAATTTTTCGCCGTCCTCGCCGACGCGTTCGAAGGCGACGCCGACGTTTTGAACGCCGACAAAATCGTTACCGCGTTCGAAATTCGCGATTACCTGCGCAACGTTTCCTCGGTCGCGCCGGGTATCGAACTGGCCGGGCAAGACTTCCCGATCGCCCAAAGCCGTAAAACGCCTCCCGCGCCGCCGTCCGATCTTTTCCTGAAAGCCGCCGGTTCGCTTAGCGGCGCCGGTCAAGGGCTCCTCGCTCAAGAAGCGACGCGGCGCGTTTTCGCGAAGTTTCGGCAGAGCGATTACGAACGCTTGCGGTTTTCCCAAAATCGCCGCCCGACGTTCGAGCAAATCCGCGACGGCGATTACATCCTGTCGCCTCGCGACGACTCTTGGTTAATCCTTCGTTTAAACTCTTCTTCCAACAACATTTACTACCTCGAAGCGGCGTCGTTTGCGGAAGTCGCGCAAGCCGTCGGCGAAAGGAGCGCGCGATGAATTGTCGAAATCTTTTTTTGGGCGTTGTTTTTCTCGTTTTGGGAGCGTTCGGCGGGACGGCGCGCGGCGCAAACGGCGACGCTAACTCGAATCCCGCCAAGAGTTACGCGGTTCTGTTCGGCGTCGGCAAGTTTGAGAGCGCAAAGCTCGGCGAACTGCCCGGCGCGGTCAACGATATGAAAGCGCTTCGACGGGAGTGGTTTAGCGCGCCGGAGTTCGAAGGTCGCGTTTACTCGCTCGTCGACGGCGTTAACGGCCCGAACGCGCTCGCGCCGACTCGCGAAAATTTCGTCGCGACGCTCGAAAAGCTCAAAGGCCTAACCAACGACAACGACGCGATTTACATTTGCGTTTCGACGCACGGCGTCTCCGCGTTCGATCGCAGTTTTCTCTGCCCGAAGAACGCGGTCGACGGCGATCTGCAAGACGCGAACGCGGAAAATCTCGCCGAAATCGCGGACGCCAAAAGACTGCTCGCCGTTTCGTCGCTCCTCGATAAAATCTCGGCGCTCAAAGGGCGTAAAGTCTTAATTATCGACGCTTGCCGCAAAAACACGTCGAACGCGCAAGCGAACTCGGAAGTTCATTTCCTGAAAGAATTTGAAGACCGTTTGCGCGGCAAACCGCACGCGAATTTGGCGGTGATGGCGAGTTGTTGCTTGGGCCAAAAAGCGCGGGAAACGATAGTCGACAACGGGACTTTTCGCGGTCTTTTTTTCCTTTATTTCCTCGAAGGTCTCGCCGGAAACGCCGAGTTTAACGGCGCTTACGACGGCGAAATCACGTTGATCGAAGCGTACAACTACGCGAACGCTCGGACGAAACGCGCCGCCCAAGCGTTAAGACACGAGCAAACGCCGGAGCTTTACGAAGCGAACGACGCGCGGAATTGGAACGGCGTCGACCGTCTCGTGTTGACGAAACGCAACCTTTTCGCGCAATCGTTCGACGCAAAATCGCTCGCCCAAGAAAGCGACGCGCTCTTCGCGCTCCACGCCGGCGACGCGCTGACGCAAAAGCAAAAAGAAAAAGAAGAGCAACGCCAAAACGTTAACGGCGACTATCCGACGATCGAAGCCCTTATGGACTACTCGCTTAACGCGCAACCGGGCAACCGTTTAGCGCGCAAACTTCGCGGCTACTCCCGTCGCGCTCAAGCCGACTACGCCGGAGCCCTCGACGACTTCCAACGCGTCGACGAGGAATTGACGCTGTTCGTC
>JAFSDX010000278.1 GCA_017436025.1 Thermoguttaceae bacterium | reverse complement strand
TGAGGGGTTGGCGGCGGTTGTTTGGCGGGCCGCGCTTGCCGCTTTATTTTGCGCGTCCGTTCTATTTTCGGTAATTTGACGGCGCGGCGCCGTTCGGCGCGATTTTCAATCGAACGGCGGCGAGGAATCGACGTTGGAGGGGACGGCGGCGTTCTTGACGCGGCGTTCGAGCCTTAAAGTCGCCGCGTCCGGAAAAGTCAACCGGACGTCGCCGGGAAATTGCGGTTCGGCGCGGCGGTCGAGCGGCGTTTTTAGGACGGCGGCGGCTAGGCGGCGCCATTCGGCGGCGCCCATCGCGGCGAGCGGCCAATTCCGGTCGCGCCAAATTTGCCGAAAATAACGGCGAACGAGCGGTTCCGGCGCCGCGCGCAACGGTTCGAGCGGCAACATAACGACGTCGGGCGAAGACGCGTCGTTTGCGTCGTTTGCGTCGTTTGCGTTGTTTGCGGAAGCGACCGGAACGCCGAGCGCGTCGAGCGTTCGGGCGAAAAGCGCGTCGCGGCGCTTCGCGGCGGCGATTTGCTCGTCGAGCGGGGCGGTTTGCGCGTCGAAAAAGGTCTCCGTTTCGGCGGCGAGTTCGGCGAGCCGGAGGAGCGCGGCCTCCCAACGCCCGGGAAAGATCGACTCGAGGAGGGGCGCCAATTCGTTGCGGATTCGGTTCCGAGCGTATCGCGGCGACGCGTTCGAGGAGTCGACGCGGTACGGTTGGGCGAGCTGGGCTAAATAGGCGAGAATTTCGGCGCGTCCGACGGCGAGAAGCGGGCGAATCAGGACGAGCGACTCGTCGAGCGGACGAACCGCCGGGACGCCGCGCAAACCGTCGAAACCGGCGCCGCGGAAGAGTCGGAAAAGGAGCGTTTCGAGCTGGTCGTCCCGATGGTGCGCCGTCGCGAGATAACGGGCGCCGCCGTTTTTCGCCGCGTCGACGAGCGCCCGATAACGCAACGTTCGCGCCGCGCTCTCCCAACTTCCTTGCCGCCGCGCCTCCGCTTCCAACTCGGCGGGATCGAGCGTTCGGTGAAAAAAATCGACGCCGAGTTCCGCCGCCAACGCCTCGACAAACGCGACGTCGCCGTCCGACTCTGCGCCGCGAGAGCGGTGATCGACCGTCGCGACGAAGAAATTGCGCCGCAAATCCGGATTATTCGTTATTTCCGGAAGGCGAACGAGACCGCGAAGGAGCGCGACGCTGTCCGCGCCTCCCGAAACGGCGACGCAAACTCGGCGAGCGCGCCAAGCGTCGAGCGGAAAAGCGGCGAGCAGGGCCGTTTCGAACGGTCGCAGCGACGAGAGAAAAAGGGAGGAATACACGGAACGAGGAAAACGGGGGGCGAGGGAAGCGTTTGACGGTCGAGTTGAGCGGGAGGAAACGGGGAAATGGGGAAAACGGGCAGGCTAAGGAAGCGGGAGCGGGAAAAACGGGAAAACGTCGAGCGAGGCGACGCGTCGGCGACGATCGAACCGCGTTGAGACGGCGCTTTAGGGAAAATGCGGGGATTAGCGAATTTCGCGACCGGTCGCCGACTCGGTTTCGCGCTCGGCGGAGCGGAACCATTTTTCGCGCTCGTCCGGAGTGATCGCGTAAATTTCGATCGAAAATCGCTTGCTCAGCCGCTCTTCGTAAGTTTTGCGCATCGCTTCGCGGCGGTCGGCGATCAATTTTTCGCGCACCTCTTCTTGAACTTCCGAGAAGGCTTTGATTCGCTCCGGAACGCGTTCGATAATCCTTGCGATCGTTAAACTGTTCTCGTCTTCTAAAATTCGACTAAGCGCCCCAACCGGCAAATCTTCGCTAAAAATCGCGTTTTCGACGACTTGCGAACGCAACGAACCGCGTTCCGTCCAATCGCGATACCCGCCTTTCGACGCAAACACGTCTTCCGAGTCGACGCGGCAAACTTCGGCGAACAACGCTTCTTGACGTTGCGGGTCGGATTCCGCTTGAACGGCGTTCCCCATATGCGCGATCTTGCGACGCGCTTCGTCTTTCGAACGTTTGCGACCGAAATAGACGGTCATCGCTTGCCAACGAACGCGCGTTTCGACTCGATAAATGTCGCGGTTGGCCTCGTAATAGCGGCGTAAATCGACGACCGTCGGGTCGAAATCCTCTTCGCCGAGATTGTAATTCATCCAAAGTTCGCCGAGCGTTTGTTGCATAAAGATGCGTTTTTCTTGCGCGTAATCGCTGCCGATTTCGCGTTCGAAATAATCTTCCAGCTCTTTCTGCGTTTTGCAACCGAACGTTTCTTTTAGCTCCGGAACCATTTTCGCGTCGAATTCCCCTTCGAGTTGCTTCGTTTGCTCCTCGATTTGGTCTTTTGGGCGGCTGACGACGTAATCGTTATAAAACAGTAGTTTTCGGATATGATTGTCGAGGATTTGCGTGAAAATTTCTTCGTTGTTTAGATATTGGTTTAAAATCCCTTTTTTGTACTCTTCTCGATGCGCTTCCCGAACGTCCTCGGGAAGTTTTTTGATTTCCTCGAGGTATTGCATATGCGCAAATTTTTTGAGTTGGTGAAGAATATCGCGACGTAAAATCGCCTCGTGTCCGACGCGTCCGATCGTTTCGGCGCCGTCGTAATAAGAGCGGGACGCAAGGGGAGCGGCGTCGGCGCGCACGTTAAAATCGGCGGGGTCTTGCGCGAATAAGCCGCTTTCGGCGCGAAAAAGCGTTTCTTGCAACGGCGAACTAAGGGGAAGGAAGCCGAGGCAAGGAACGGAAGTCGCGGCGAGCAACAAACCGACGCGATAATAACGAACGTATCGATTAAAACGGTCGGCCAAGGAGGCGCGGTGCAAACGATGAGGACGGCGCGGCGAAAACATTGACGCTCCCGACGGCGGTTCCGACGTTTTCTTTTCTTGAAAAGAAAAAACGAAGAAAACCGTTTATTGTAATAGTGTTTGAAAAAAAAACGCGACAAACGAAGTCGACCGACGTCGCGATAAAACGGAGGAAGTATAACAATTTTTCCGGATAGAAGACAAGAGCAAATTGAAGGATTTAAAACGGGCGTTAAAATTGGAAAAATAGAAAAAATCGATAATGTTTTTTGAGAGGTTTGGATGGAATTGGAAGATTC
This sequence comes from Thermoguttaceae bacterium, assembly GCA_017436025.1. Classification (GTDB taxonomy): domain Bacteria; phylum Planctomycetota; class Planctomycetia; order Pirellulales; family Thermoguttaceae; genus RUG369. The sequence goes on along the minus strand of JAFSDX010000278.1, from coordinate 15,214 downwards.
TGCTGGTAAAAAAGAGTCGGCGGGTTAAAATGGTCGTATGGAACGCGTCGATTGGGACGTCGGCGCGACGCGTTAAAATTGCGGTTTCGGGGAGCCGCGTCGCAATTTTGCGCAAAATCGATTGGCGAAAGCGCTAATAGGTAACGTAAAAGCCTTGGCGAACGGCGCGGACGTTGGGATTTTCCCAAGGGAACCGGCGTCGACGACCAAGGCGTCGAGAGGTTGTTAATGATTCGTTTTAAATTGGGGCGCGGCGCCGCGTTGCGCGTCGCGTTGGGAACGGTCGTCGCGGCGATGTGCGCGACTTCTTCGGCGGAAGCGAAAATTTTTGACGGCGGTTTTTGCCGAGCTTGGCGAGAGGCGGTTCAAACGCGTTGCGAGTTCGGCGCGTTTAAAGCGGGGCGCGGCGCGGTCGCGAACCGACCGACGATTTTGCCGGCGCCGGCGGGAAGCGGTTCCGCCGCGTTTTACGTCGTCGACGGTCTCAAAACGCCGCTGTTCAACGGCGTCGATTTGAGCGGTTGGACCAACGTCGAAGGGGGCGCGCCGGGCGAAGGTTGGAAAGTCGTCGACGGAACGATTTTCCGCGAAAAGAACGGCGGCGACCTTTATTTCGACGGAAAATTCGAAAACTTCGTCTTAGAATTCGAATTCAAAATCAGCGAAAAAGGCAATAGCGGCGTAAAATATCGTTCCTGGAACACTAAAGGATACGGTTTAGGGTGCGAATATCAGATTTACGACGATATTAACGACAAGAAAAACCCGCCGCGTTACCAAACCGCGTCGCTGTACGACGTCGTCGTTCCCCGCGAAGGAACGTCGAAGATTAAGATGGGCGAATTTAACCGCGGTAAAATCGTCGTGATGGGGAACCGTATCGAGCATTACCTGAACGACGAGCTGATCGTTTCGATTAACGTCGGGTCGCCGGAGTGGAACGAATTGGTCGGCAAGAGCAAGTTCAAAGATATGAAAGAATTTGGGACGACGGCGGTCGGTCGTATTTTCTTGCAGGATCACGGATGCCAAGTTTGGTTTAAGGAAATTTACGTTACTGAAATGAAGCCCGCGTATCCGGTCGGTTGTTTTGGGCTGTTTTATCGTTATTGAGACAAAAATAATTCGAACGGTAAACGGATTTTCGTCGCGTTCAAAGGGAATCGCGGCGAAAATTCGCGCGTTTGAGCGATAAAAAAACGGCGAGCGTCGAGACGTTCGCCATTTTTTGTCGCTTTTTTGAATATTAGTGCAGGATTGAGCGCCGGCGTTTAAGCGTCCGACGGCTCGTAGGGCGCGAGTTCTTCGACGCGAACGGCGAGCTTTCCGTCGACGACGAGAAGGACGCCGCGACCTTGGAGGCGACCGTCGGCCCAAATTTGAACGACGGCGCCGTCGGAAGCGCCCGAAAGAGAAACGATCGAGTCGGGGCCGAGCGCGTCGAGTTCGTCCGGCGTTAAGCGAACGCGACCGAGTTCCAACGAGTATCGAACGGGCGGCGCGGGCTTGCGTTCCGAAAAATCGCCGAACGCTCGACTTAACGCTCGCACGTTCGCGTCGGTCGTTAAGGCGTCGAGCCGTTCGCGGGAGCGGCGCAAGATCGCGTCGAGGCGTCGTTCGACGTCGAGCCAATAAGAGGCCGACGCGGCGGCGAAGTCGGGAAGCCTTTCGTTCATAGCGCGTCGGCGGAGCGGCGACCGGAAAAGTCGACGCAAACGTTAAATTTTGAGCTTGGAAACGCGGCGCTAAAATCGTTAAAGTCGGCGCCGATTAACGAGCTTGGAACATTTCGGAAATCGGGGCTTGCGGGTTCAACGCGCGTTCCATCGTCCAACGGTTGACGTCGAGAAGAATTTTTTTCATCCGCGTTTCGGCGGCGTTCGGTTCGTCCGGGCGTTCGTTGTATTGACGGATGACCACCGTAAGGCCGGCGGTATGGAAGAGGCGCAGTTGTTTCGGCGTCAGTTGCGGAATCGCGGAGGAACCGAGGCCGGTCGTCATCAGAATCGGCAGATCGCGCGCGCTGCGCCAGTCTCGGAGCGGTTGACGTTCGAGCGTCGGGAAGGCGCCGTCGATCGAAACGACCCCGGCGAACTCGCGAGGATTGCGGAGCGCGACGCGGAGCGCCATCGTCCCGCCGGTTCCGCGTCCCAAGAGGAAAACGCGGCGACGGTGAACGTTGAATTTGGCCAACGCTTGGTCGATCGAATGAAAAACGAGGTTTTCCGCTTCCGAAACGCCCTCTTCCGTCTCGGGCCAATCGTAATAGGCGGTTTGACGCGTCTTTTCAACGACTAAGCGCCCGTCGTTCGAACGGCTGCAAACGAGGTCGGAGCGGGACGCGGCGAGACCGCGCGGCGCGACCGCGACGTAGTTGCGCGACGAAATTTGAGGCGCGACGTCGAAAAGTTCGGCTTCGTTCGACGAGGAATCGTGCAGCCAAACGAGGAGCGGATAAGAGTAATTTTTCTCGTATTTGATCGGCGCGACAAGGAAATGCGGAAAAGCGCGGCGCCGCGAATCGCCGTTTCGACGCGGCGAGAAACTCTCGACGGCGGATTCGAAAACGGAAGCGGTTCGAGGAACGGCGACGACGGGGCGAAGCGTTTTGGCGTTGGACATATTGCGACGAGTAAATCAAAGGGAAACGCGAGCGACCGCGAACTTACTGTTTTTTTAAACCGATTAAAATAAACGGTTTAAATGGAGCGCAAACGACGCGACCAAGCGCGCTCGCCGAAAGCGGAGGGCGGCTCGAATCGTCGATTCGAAAACGTCGTTCGCCAAAAAGTACGCGTCTCGAAGAGAGAACGGAGGGAAAATTTAACCGATTTCCCGTATTTTTGACAAACCGCTCGACGAAGCGACCGTCGTTTCAGCATAAACGCTCCAATTTAACGCGCCGACTGTCCCGACTATATGGGTTAGGCGGCTTATGCTGAAGATTACGCCTATAATAGCCTATAACCGGGGGGGAAGTCAAGGCGTATTTGAGAACTTTTCGCGATTCTTCTCAAGTTTTTTCTTTTTAGCGCCGACGCGCGCGCGATTCGCCGTTTCGTTTTTCTAAAGGCGCGACTTTATGAATTTAACGATGAGACGAAGAGTTTTGTTTCAATAAAGGAATTTTGCGGTTTTTGAAACGTTTTAAAGCGGTTGAAGCGTTATTGCGCGTTCGTTGTTGTTAAGCGTTAAAGACGACGGTTTTCCGGTCGAGCGGAAGATTGTCGACGCGTCGCCGTTTGGGCTTGCGATTTTTCTGAAAAAATTGTAAAATTTCCTATTATTCGAAAAAAAAGTAAAAACTTTACTTTTCGTCGAGTCGATACGAACGATAGGGAACCCGAACGACGCGGCGCGCTTTCCGACGAACGAATCGCGCGTTTTCGATAAATCGGCGTTTGGGGGCGGCGTAAGGAGACGTCGCTTGTAAGTTTTGCGCGACCTTTAACGAAAAAGCGTCGCGGTTGCGGTCGAGGGCCGCGGCGCTCCGCGAGGACGCAAAGGATTCAAGGAAGGATAAAAATGCGTTTTTCATCGAAAAAGACGAAAGCGTCGAGAAGGAAGACGAGAACGCCGCAAACGTCGAAAAAGTGGAGAGGCGCGATTCTTTATTTCGCGCTCTTCGGGTTCGCGCCGATCGTTTCCGGCGCGGAGGTCGTTCGTTATGTTTCGAATCATTCGGAGCTGAGCGCCGCGATTAACGAGTTTAACGGTTCGACCGGCGACGATTATAAAATCGTTTTAACCGGCGACGTCGCGCTCGAAGGCGCGCTTCCGACGATTACCGGCAACGTTTCGTTGGTCGGCGCGTCGAGCGGAGCGCTGACGATCGACGGCGACGGGCATAAGCTCGACGGCGGCGAGGCGCATCGCGGTTTGATTGTCGACGCGGAAAAATCCGGCGCGACCGTTACGATCGCGTCGACGACCTTCGCCAACTGCGTCGCGCAAGGCGGAAACGGCGGCGACGGCGCGAGCGGGGGCGGCGGCGGTATGGGCGCCGGGGCGGCGATCTTCGCGCAGAGCGGGAAAGTCGTCTTGAGCGACGTGTCGGCGCTAAACAACGCGGCGGTCGGCGGGAACGGCGGCTCCGTCTTGCAAGAGTCTTACTCTTACGCGGGGGGCGGCGGTCTCGGCGGCGACGGCGGCGACGGTTCGCAGTTGAAATACGGCGCGGCGGACGGCGGCGGGATTACCGTCGACGGCGCGAACGCCAAGGCCGACTCGGCGACGGCGAAAGAGTACGTCGCGGCGGGGAACGGCGGGCAAACGTCGACCGACAACGCCGACTCGTTCGGACATTTGAACGGCAACACGACGCCGGTCGGCGGAAACTCCGAATTCGGCGGCGGGGGCGGCGGTTCGACCGGTCTCGGCGGCGACGGCGGCTTCGGCGGAGGCGGCGGCGCGGGCGCTCTCGAAGGGGGCGACGGCGGCTTCGGAGCCGGCGGGGGCGGCGGCGCGTCCGCGACGACCGGCGGGCTCGGCGGTTTCGGAGCCGGGAACGGCGGGTACGTCGAGGGAACGACCAGCGAAAAATTCGACGATACTAAAGGCGGCGGAACGGGCGGCGGCGGAGCCGGGCTCGGCGGCGCGATCTTTATCGCCGAAAACGCGGACGTGACGTTCGTCGTTTCCGATTCGAACGCGGGCGGGATCGCCGGAAACGTTGCGGTCGGCGGTATGGGAGGCGGCGGAACGGCCGAAAACGGCGAAGCGATCGGCGGCGGCGTTTTCCTCCTCAACGATATGAAGATCGAAGTCGCCGAAGGCGCGACCTATACGCTCTCAAACGGTATCGGCGGCGTCGCGGGGTCGAAAGACTCGAAGGCGGACGCGAACGGCTCCTTTGGGAACGACGCGGGACTCGTTAAGACCGGCGCCGGAACGTTGGTTCTGAATTCGGTCGACAAATCGAGTTACGCCGGAGACACGGTCGTCCGAGAAGGGACGCTCGTCGCGGAAAAAGCGGGCGTTCTTAGCGAATATTCCGATCTCGACGTCGACGGCGGGACGGTTCGCTTGGAGGCGAATCAAACGGTCGTCAACCTGAAAAGTTCGAACGGCGAAGGCGGAACGCTGAATCTCGGCGGAAATACGCTGACCGTTTCGCAAGGCGCCGCCGACGACGAAAACGAAACGTTCAACGGTAAAATCGTCGCGAACGGCAAGGACGCCGCGCTGACGAAAAAAGGAACCGGAACGCTGACCCTCGCCGGAGACAGTCGCGGCGAAGTCGACGACGCGACCGGGGAAAAAGCGACGAACGCCTTTACGACGAACCTCGTCGGCGGAACCGTTCGCGTCGAAAACGACGGCGCGTTCGGCGACGGCAAAGTCGTTTACTCGCGAACCGACAAAAACGACCAAACGCGAGCGATCGCGTTCGGCGACGGCGTCGAAATTTCGAACAATATTGTTCTGCAAGGGAACGAAGCGGCGCTGAAAGTCGGCGTTTCGTCCGACGACGCGAACGCTTCGGCGACCTATTCCGGTTTGATTTCGGCGAGCGATTCGAAAGCGAAGGAGCTTGTCGTCGAGTCCGACGTCGCGACGCAAACCTTGAACCTGACGTATACCGGCGTCGCCAAAAAAACCGAAGAAATTACCGACGCGGAAACCGGCGAAAAGAGCGAAAAGAACGCTTGGACGGTCGCGCCGCCCGCGCTCGACTCCGTCGTTTTGAAGAACGGAACGCTCGACGTCGCGGTCTCGACCTTTAAAACCGACGCCGGCGTCCGCCATTGGTACAACGCGCTCGGCGGCGCCGCGTTGACGAACGACGGAAACAACCGTCTCGACTTGACGCTCGACCGTTCGCTCGATTCGGACGCTTCGGCGGACGTCGCGGTCGGGTTCGCGAACAAAATGATTTTGAACTCCGGCTTTTTGACGGTCGGCGGAAACGGTTCGAACGTCGAGTACGGCGGAACGACGAGCGGCCTCGGCGGGTTGCGCGTCGACGTCGGTTCCGGACAAACGTTCAAACTGACCGGCGCCTTCGGACACGCGTTTACCGATATGGCGTCCGGAACGCTCGACGTTTCGAAATCGAGCGCGACGCAAGTTTTCCTCGGCGGCCTTTCGTCGAGCGGAGACGACGTCGCGGTCGTCGCCGGTTCGAAAGACTTGGCGGTCGACTTCGCCGACGCGGACTTGACGTATTCCGGCAAGATCGTCGGTTCGGACGAAAAGGGCGCGACGATTTACAAAGCCGGAACCGGTTCCTGGACGCTGAACTTGACCGACGATTCGAACGTCGAAAACGTTTCGATCCTCGACGGCGCGTTCTCGCTCGGCGCGAATCATTACGACGCGGCGACCGGGTTCAAAATTTACGTCGACCGCGGCGGGACGTTCAAGCTCGCCGACCCGAACGGCGCGACCGTCGAACTCGACAATTTCTTCGCCGAACAAAAGACCGGCGCGATCGAAATCGGCGAAAACAACGTCGTCAAGCTGTCGAACAAAAATACGTCGACGAAACTCGCGGCGAACCTCCGCGGCGCCGGGACGCTCGAACTCGCGAACGTCGCGGGCGAAGACGGCTCCGTCGAAACTTGGTCGCTCGCCGGGAACAACTCCGCTTGGAGCGGAACGGTCTCCGCGACCGAAAACGGCGCGAAGCTCGCGCTCGACTCCGAAAACGCGACGACGAAAGATTCGACGATCGTTCTCGGCGACGGCGCGACGCTGAACGCGAACGCGACGAACCGGCTCGGAACGTTGACGCTCGGCGGCTCGACCGTCGCGCAAGTCGCGGCGAAGCGTTCGCTTTACGTCGACAAACTCGACGGCGGCGCGAACCCGCTCGAAATCGGCGGCGCCGGAATGTTCGTCCTCAACGGCGCGGACGCGGCGGCCGACTTTACCGGCGCGACGACCGTCGCCGGCGGAACCTTCGTCGTCGGCGGAAACAACGTCGCCCAAGGGCGCGAAGCGACGACCCTTAAAGACGGCGGAACGATTATTTACGATTACGCGAACGAAAAACTCGCCGACGGCGACGACGCGTTCGGTTCCCTTTGGGGCGCCGAGTTGCAAGTCGACGGCGCGGGCGGATTGACGATCGCGAACGCTTCCGAAGCGGTCAAGGTTGTCGACGCGATTTCCTTCGTCGGCGACCAAACCGGACTCCTGACGTTGACCGTCGATTCGCCGCTCGTTTACGTCGAAAGCGCGATTTCCGGCGACGGCGTCTTGGCGAAGAGCGGCGCCGGAACGGCGGTTCTCGCCGGAACGGACGCGGTTTCCGGGCTGACCGTTTCGCAAGGCGTCCTTCAACTCGGGACGAGCGCCAACGCTCCGAACGCCCAAGCGGCGAACGCGGCGGTCGTCTTGAACGGCGGCTCCTTGACCGGTTGGACCGACGCGCTCGGCTCGGTCGCGATCGGGCGCGGCGGTTCGCTCGCCTTGTCGAAAACCGGACGCGTCGACCTGACCGGCTCCGGAACGGTCTTCTCGCTCGACGGCGGGACGCTCGGCGTCGCGGTTGAAAACGCCGAAAATTACACGAATTACGCGACGCAAGACGGCGACGTCGCGCTCAACAAAGGCTCCGTTTACGTCGACGCGGCCAAGAACGCCGGTCTCCAAGCGGGCGACGCGTTGACGGTCGTTTCGACCGAAAACGGCAAAATGAACGCGAACGTCGACAATTTGCTGATTTACGACAACGTCGCGGGGAACCGTTTCGTCGTCGACCGCGACGCGCTTGCGAACGGCGATTTTACGTTGACGATGCAAAAAGTCGACTATGCGAGCGGCGCGAATTCCGCGAACGAACGTCAAATCGGCGGCTACCTAAACGGTTGGCTCGATAACGGCGGACTCGACTCGGAGCAAAACGCCTACGTCGCCGCGCTCGAAAACGAAATCGCCCGCGACCCGAACGCGCTGAACCAACTGACCGGCGAACTCCGCTTGTCGGCGATGAACGCTCAAGTTCAAGGCCGCAACCTGATGCGTCAAACCTTGACGCAAAACGTCTTGGTGCGCGCTTCGTCCTTGACGTCGAGCGAATATACCGGCGTTCGCGGCCAAGCGAGCGAGCAAAGCGGCTTTAGCGGCTGGGCGTCGGCTTTCGGCGCGGGCGGCGCCGCCGACGATCGCAAGGGCGTTTCCGGTTACGATTACGCGCTCTTGGGCGGAATGTTCGGGCTTGAACTCGGTTCGAATCCGACGCAACAATTCGGCTTGTATTACAGTTACAACAACGCGAGCCTCGACGCCGACGCGAATATCGGCGAAACGGAAATCTCCAGCAACGACTTCGGCGCTTACCTCCGTTGGAACGACGGTTGGGGGTACGGCTTCGTTACCGGCGGTTTCGGCGCGGTCGACTACGAGTTCGAACGTCGAATCGCGTTGGGCGCCTATCCGACCGCGTCCTTCGACGGCGAAACGGACGGCTGGACCGGTTCGATTTACCTCGAACGCGGTTACACGTTCGACTTGGGCGCCTCCGCGCTCCAACCCTACGGCGGCTTACAGTTTACGCACATCGTGATGGACGAGTTCGCCGAAACCGGAACGATCGGCGCGTTGGCGATCAAAGGTTTGGAAACCGAGTACGACTCCTTGCAAGGCGTCTTGGGCGTTCGTTGGCTGAAATCGACCGTCTTGGGCGGACGACTCTTCGACTTCAACGCTTACGCGAACTGGACGCACGAGTTCCTCGACGCGAACGCCGAAGGGGACGCGACGTTGGTCGGCGGCCCGAACGGAACGTTCCGCGTCGTCGGCAACGGCGTCGGGCGCGACTGGGTTTATACCGGTTTGGGCGGAACTTGGAACTTCAACGACCGTTTCAGCGCGTTCGGCGGCGCCGACGTTCAGTTGAACGGTTACACGACTTACGTCAACGGAAGCGCCGGGTTCAAGATGACTTGGTAACGACCGATTAACGGTTGAAATTGGTTTCCGGAAGAGTCCGGATTAAGAGAAGCGGTCGCGTCGAGCGGTTTTGTTCGGCGCGACCGTTTTTTATTGATCGAGAGAAGCGAGCGGAGAGAGGCGACGTTAAGCGGCGGCGCTTTCGTCGTTTTGGGCTTCTTCGCCGCCCGTCGTTTCGTTCGTTTCTTCGACGACGGGTTCGAGTTCGCTTTCGTCGAGTTCTGGAATCGGGTCGGGCGAGATTTTGACGGCGTTCGCGACGAGTTCGAGCGCGACGCGTTCGTCGTCGGCGAGCGTCGGCGTCGCGATTTCGCCGTTGGTCGCGCGCCAGCAAATTTCGGCGCCGAGTTCGGACGCGGCGGCGTTCGCGGCGTCGAGAATCGTTTCGATCTCTTCGGCGGCGAGCGCGGTTCCGTCCGGTTTGACGTATTCGAAAAGGGCGACGAGGACGCGGCGGCCCCCGGCGATTCCGGAGTAAACGTTCGCGACTTGTTGCAGCGTTGTTTTCATCGGGCGACTTTCTTTGGAGCGAGTAAAAAAGCGGAGGAAGCGAAAAATCGCGCCGACGCTCCGCTCGTTCGGCGACGCGCTCATCTTAAAGTCGAAAGCGCGCCGCCGCAAGGAAAGTCGTTCCAATCGGCAAATTTTTCCCGTCTTAACGCCGGAAAGAAGGCGGGAAAGAGACGCGGCGCCGTCAAAGGCCGTTTTCCGATTCTTCGAACTCGAAATATTCGCCGCCGTAAATCGCGTTCGCGCCGAGTTCCTCCTCGATGCGAAGGAGTTGGTTGTACTTCGCGACTCGTTCGCCGCGAACGACGGAGCCGATCTTGATTTGCCCGCAGTTGGTCGCGACGGCCAAGTCGGCGACGAACGCGTCCTCCGTTTCGCCGCTCCGATGACTGACGACCGCCGCGTATCCGTTGCGCCGCGCCATTTCGACCGCGTCGAGCGTTTCGGAGACGGAGCCGATTTGGTTCGGTTTCACTAAGATCGCGTTCGCGACGTTCTCGTCGACGCCGCGCTGGAACCGTCGAACGTTCGTCGTGAAGAGGTCGTCGCCGACGAGCTGAATTTTGCCGCCGAGCCGCTCCGTCAGCCGCCGCCAACCGCTCCAATCGTCCTCGGCGCACCCGTCTTCGATCGACGCGATCGGATATTTTTGCGTCCAAGCGGCCAAAATCTCGATGAATTCGACCGACGTAAGTTTTTGGTTTTCAAAATGATAACGGTTTTCGCGGTAGAACTCCGACGCGGCGACGTCGAGCGCGAGAAAGACGTCCTTGCCGGGCGCGTATCCGGCGGCGTCGATCGCTTCGACGAGGAGCGCGAGCCCTTCTTCGTTCGACTTCAAGACCGGCGCGAACCCGCCTTCGTCGCCGACGCTCGTCGTTTTGCCGCGTTTGTGCAATATTTGTTTCAGCGATTGAAAAACGTCGACGCAAGCTCGGAGCGCGTCGGAGAACGTTTCGAACCCGATCGGCTCGATCATAAACTCTTGGACGTCGAGGCGGTTGTTCGCGTGCGCGCCGCCGTTGAGGACGTTCGCGAGCGGAACCGGGAGCGTTCGCGCGCCGACGCCGCCTAAGTATCGGTAAAGCGGGAGGTTGCAAGCGGCGGCGCCGGCTTTGGCGCAAGCGAGCGAAACGGCGAGGATCGCGTTGGCGCCGAGTTTCTTCTTGTTCCGCGTTCCGTCGAGTTCGACGGCGATTCGGTCGATTTCGAGTTGATCGCAAACGTCGAGACCGCGAAGGGCGTCGGCGAGCGGGCCTTCGACGTTGGCGACCGCGTTCAAAACGCCGCGTCCGCCGTATTCTTCGTACTCGTCGTCGCGCAACTCGAACGCCTCTCCGGAACCGACGCTGGCTCCGCTCGGGACGGCGGCGCGTCCGACGATTCCGTTTTCTAGCGCGACTTCCGCCTCCAACGTCGGCGTTCCGCGGCTGTCGAGAATTTGGCGTCCGACGACGTCGACGATTCGGCGCGACAACATATTCCGGCTCCTTAAAATTTAACGGTTGCGAAAAAGGGGGAAGGGGGTAAATAATTAAAAGGGTTGAATGGGGCAAGGTTTAACCGGTTAAAGGGTTGAATGGGGCAAGGTTTAACCGGTTAAAAGGGGGAAATGGAAAGCGGTTAAACGGTTAAAAGGGTTAAGTACGAAGGGGTAAACGGTTAAAAAGGGCGGAATGGGACGGGGGATGGAAGCGCGACGGCGAGAGCGCGCCGCGAACGCTAACGAAAAGATAGAACGGCGCGGGCGAAGAGACAAAAATGGGTAAAATAGACCGGTCGCGCGGATTGGGCGGCGTTGGAGCGTCGCGGCGGCGCAAGCGAGCGGGAAGTTTAAACGGCATCGTCGAGCGTTTCGACGTTTTCGGCGGTCGAGTTGGCCGGTTTTGACGGCTAACGCGGTTGGAATGAAAAAAAAACGAAAATTAGAGCGAACGGCGGGAATTTGCTTGACTCGGCGTCGCCGTCGCGGTAAAATGAGGGACGACGCGACCGGCGCCCGGGTCGGCGCGTCCGATTTTTTACCCTCTATAGTAATAAGGACAAAAAGGGAGAAAACGCGATGGCTGATTACGTTTGGATTAATCGTTACGAAGAAGGAAATCAAATCGGCGTCGTTTTTAACGTAACGGACGACAAGCCGTTCGCCGTCGGCGAAAAGATGACGGAGATCGACGAAAACGCTTATATGAACGGGTACAACTGGGAAGCGTTTTTCAATTTTTATCTCGCCGAGAACGCGCCGGAACTCCTCGACGGAATCGAAACCGACCCGGAAGCCGAAACTTACGCCGCGTATTACGACTTGCGCGACGAAAACGAAAAGAAAGCGGAACGGTTTGCCAAGATTATCGAATCGCTAATCGAAGAGGAAACGGAACTCCTGCGAATCGTTCGCGAACGCGGCGGCGAAATCGAGTGGGACTGAGCGTCGGTTAAAGCCGAGCGCGCGAGTCGCTCGAAAACGAGCGAAACGACAAAAGCGACAAAATATTGAAAGCGTTGAAAACGTCGGAGCGGGCGACCGTTTCGGCGTTTTTTTAGGAGATAGAGGGCTTTTTCTGAAAATTTTCGCGTTTTTTTCGCCGAGCGACGCTCTTCGGGTCGCGACGTCGGCGCGTTTGAGTAAAACGATAAGAAATTTGCGGCGTTTAATGATCGAACGGCGTTTTTCAAAAGCTCGAAGCGCTTTCGCGGCAAAATAGACGATGAAATAGGAGCGGAACAAAATGAACGGAACGGCAAGACGGGGAAAAATCGGCAAGGCGGCGCTCGCGGTTTGGACGGCGAAAACGCGTCGGTCGATTGAAACGACGCATTGAAACGACGCGGCGGCGTTCGGTCGCGTCGTCGGACGGTCGCAAAGGTCGGGAACGTCGTCGGCGGGGAGAAAACCGACGCTTGACAAACCGCTTTCCGATCGGGAACGTCGGGAACGTCGTCGTCGGGAACGTCGTCGGCGGGGACGTCGTCGGCGGCGGGGGGGAACGAAGCGGTCAGTCGGTTAGGCCGCTTCGGCGTCGCGCCCAGGCTTGCGCGCCGTTAATCAACAAGAGGAGCGCGAACGAAACGAGGAGCGCCGCCAACGCGACCGCCGACGCGGTTACGAGACCGTTTTCCGCGTACAATTTTCCCATAATGACGTTCGAAATCAACTCCGTTTTCCCCGGGATCATCCGCCCGATGAAGAGAACCGAACCGTATTCGCCGAGCGCCCGCGCGAACGCCATCGTAAAACCCGCGATCTGCGCCGGGAGTATCAGCGGAAAAATCACCCGCCAAAACGTCTGCCAACGCGTCGCGCCCAAACTCGCCGCCGCTTCTTCAAGTTCCCGCTCCACCTCCTTCAGCGCCGGTTGGAGCGTCCGGATAACAAACGGCGTCCCAATAAACGTTAACGCGATCGTAACGCCGATTTCCGTCCCGCAAACCTCGAACGGCAAATACGGCCCGACCCAGCCGACCGTCGCGTCGCTCGAGTAAATCCGAGCCAACGCCAACCCCGAAACCGCCGTCGGGAGCGCGAACGGAACGTCGACCAACGCGTCGAGGAGCCGACGTCCCCAAAACTGATAACGGACGAGCGTCCAAGCGACGATCAAACCGAAAAACGCGTTGATTAACGCCGCGATAAACGACGCGCGGAACGTAACGATAAACGCCCGCTTCACCAGCTTGTTCGATAAAATCGCGCAAAATTCGTCGAATGAAATGCCCGACGTAACGATAAACAAACCGGAAAGGGGAATCAAAACGATTAAGCTCAAATACGCGACGGTAAAGCCCATCGTAACGCCAAAACCCGGCAACACGCTTCGTTGAACAAGTCGCATCGTCTTTCTCTATTTTCCCTAAAGCGGCCAAAGCGCCGACGTTCGCCGCTTTTTTGCTTTTTACTTTTGTTTTTTGGGGGCTTTTAATAAGTTTTTGCGCTTTCGAAAGCGGCGGTCGCGGACGTTATTGGCCTTCGCGCAGGTTTTCCTCGACGATTTGGTCGAAAACGCCGCCGGAGTTGAAGTGCGTTCGTTGAGCGTTCAACCAACCGCCGAACACGTCGTCGACGGTGAAAAGTCGCGTTTCCGGGAACTTGTCGCGATACTTTTCCGCGACTTCCGGGAGACAAGGGCGGTAATGGGCGCGGGCGATTATGTCCTGCGCTTCCGGCTCGTACATATATTTTAAATAAGCCTCCGCCAAGTCGCGCGTCCCTCGGCGGTCGACGATTTTGTCGACGACCGCGACCGGGGGTTCCGCTTTGACGGTGATTTCCGGGACGATAATTTCGAGTTCCCCTTCCGCGTACTCTTTCGCTAAAATCGCTTCGTTTTCCCAAGCGAGGAACGCGTCGCCGACCTTGTTTTTGACGAAATCGTCGGTCGCGCCGCGAGCGCCGGCTTGCATCCCGCCGCGAACGTTCGCGAGGACTCGTTTGACGAAAGCGCGGGCCTCCGCTTGCGCCGCTTCGACGCGTTCCGCTTGCGTCGGATTGGAGAGCGCGTCGAGACCGCCGACGTCGGCGAGCGCTTTGTCGAGCGCGAACCCCCAAAGCGCGAGGTAATTCCAGCGCGCGCCGCCGGACGTTTTCGGGTTCGGCGTAACGACTTCGACGTCGGAACGCGTTAAGTCGTCCCAACCGCGGATTTTTTTCGGGTTCCCCTTGCGAACGACGATAACGATCGTCGACGTGTACGGGCAGCTGTTGTTCGGGAGCCGCTTTTGCCAATAATTCGGGTTTTCCGGATTGTCGGAGCCGGCTTCGAAGAGGTCGGTCGCGACGTCGTTAATATCGAACGCGAGCGCCAACGTAACGACGTCGGCTTCGTGTCCCATTTTGACCGCGCGAGCTTGGGCGCCGGAACCGCCGTTGCACTTTTCGATTTCGATCGCTTCGCCGGTCGTCGCGAGCCAATGTTCGGCGAACGCGGCGTCGTATTCCTTGTAAAGTTCGCGCGTCGGGTCGTAGGAAACGTTCAAAATCGAGCGTTTTTTTTCGCCGTCCGAGCAACCGACGCAAAGCGCGAGCGCGACCGCCGCCGCCAAATAAAACAGCTTATTCAAACAATTTTCCTTGCGTATGAAAAAGGGAGAGAAAAATAAAAAACGAGATTCCCGAGCGAAAAATCGAGCTTCTTATTAACGGTTTATCGACCGTTTTCGCGTCCGAATTGCGGAAAAAAAGGGCGCCGCGTTCGTTTTATCCCGATTTTAAGGAAAGAAACGAGCGTTTAACGCAAAACAAGGGGCGGGAAGCGCGGAGGAAGAACGCGGTAAGATAAAAGGCGGGTTTTGGGCGAAATGCGTAAAATAAGCGGAGTAGGCGGAATGAGCGGCGAGGGAAGAACGACGGACGGCGGCGAATCGGGAAACAGCGAAAAGGGCGCGCCGCGTCGTCGAAGGCGAGACGAGGAAGAGGAACGATAAAAAAGACGGTTTTCGCGATTATAGCGAATCGCTTCTTTAAAAATTGTTGTTTTTTTCCTTTTTCTAGCGAAAAGGCCCGGACGTTCGACGCGGCGCGCGGTATAATGTCGTTGCGGGCGTCGCTCGACCGGCGGCGGGTCGCGAAACGGGCGTCGCTTGACCGGCGGCGAGTCGCGAAACGGTCGTCGCTCGACCGGCGGCGAGTCGCGAAACGGTCGTCGCTCGACCGGCGGCGAGTCGCGAAACGGTCGTCGCGCGAACGGCGGCGGGTCGCGAAACGGTCGTCGCTCGACCGGCGGCGGGTCGCGAAACGGTCGTCGCTCGACCGGCGGCGAGTCGCGAAACGGGCGTCGCTCGAACGGCGGCGAGTCGCGAAACGGGCGTC
>JAFSDX010000277.1 GCA_017436025.1 Thermoguttaceae bacterium | reverse complement strand
GGGGGGGGGGAGGAAATCGGGTCGCGTCAAGCGATCTTTTTGTCGTACACGCGATATGTTTTGTTGCGAATCGTTCCCGCTTTTTCCAAACTGCCGCGCGAATATTGGTTCGATTCAAGCACCCAAGAAAACTCGGCTTCTTGAATTCCCCATTCAAGCGTTTTCGGCACCAACGCGTTCAACAACACGAGCCCGAGCCCGGTCATCTGGAACTCCGGCAGGACGTTCGCGCTGATAATCCGCATTTTTTTGATTTCCGAACGCTTGCGTAACAGCTTCAAGAAACCGAACGGAAAAAGCCGACCGTTAATCGCTTTAATTCTCGGGTTATAGTCGGGCAAACAAAAAGTAACGCCCGCCGGTTTGCCGTCGATTTCCGCGACGATCGCCAACTCCGGCACCATCAGATATTTCATCGACGCGGCCGTCGCTCGCAATTCGGCGTCGGAAAACGGAACGAAACCCCAAGTGTTCGAAAGGGAGCGGTTGTAAATTTCGAGGAACATTTGCACGTCGGCCTCGAACCGCTTTTTATTGAGCGGACGCAACTTGACGTTGTAACGCTCCTCGATCAACTCGACCGTTCGAAGATAACGTTCGCGCACCTTCGGCAACATTTCGATCTCGCCCCAAAACGAGTAGAGGTCTTGCGATTTCGCCAAGCCGACGTTCTCGAAGAGCCGCTCGTAATAAGCCGGATTGTACGTCATCATAAAGAACGGCGACGAGTCGAAGCCTTCGATCAACAACCCGACGGTCTGATTCATCGACGGATTCATCGGGCCGCGCATCGTTTCGCACCCTCGCTCTTTCAGCCAATCGGCGGCGGCGGCGAAAAGCGCGTCGGCGACCGCTTGATCGTCGATCGATTCGTAAAACCCGAAGAAACCGACTTTATCGTTGTATCGCTCCAGGTGGCCGACGTTCAAAATCGCCGCGATTCGTCCGACGACCTCGCCGTCGCGCTCGGCCAAAAACGTTTGAATTTGGTTCCGGTCGTAAAACGGTTCCTTCGCGTATCCGACGAGCCCCTTTTCGTTAATCAGGAGCGGCGGAATCCAATACGGATCGTTTTTATACACTTTCCAAGGAAACAACAGAAAGCGTTTTTTGTCCCGTCGCGAATTCGGCGTTACAATTTTAATTTCGCTCGTCATTAGGCGATTCCCATTCGCACTTTTTCAACGCGCCGCATTCTTGGCGCCGTTTCGATTTAACGGAAATCCAACAGTTTCCGTCGCGACAATAATCTATTGTTGTTCTTGCCAAACGTTAAAGGAGGCGCGCTTTTCAAAAGGCAAACGCTCGGCTTTCGTCGGTTCCGACGGCGCGACGCCGATCGGCAAGACAATTTGAACGCGTTTTCCCTCCGGAATTTGGAGAAGTTGGGCAATTTTTTCGGCGTTTTGGTCGCGACGCAGGACGCCGTCGAGCCAAACGGAGTGGAACCCGAGCGCCGTTATCGCGAGCAACATATTTTGAACGGCGGCGGCGCAGTCTTCCTTATAAAACGACATATCGGCGAAAACGGGTCGCTCGTCCGCGACGCAAACGATCGCCGCTTTCGCGGTTTTGCAAACCGGCGTCGGCATAATTTCCGCGATTTTCGCAAGAATCGCCGGATCGTCGACCGCGACGAAGGACGGCGACTGCGCGTTGCAAGCCGTCGGCGCCTCGATCGCCGCTTCGAGAATCTTCGTCAACGCTTCCCGCGAAACCGGAGCGTCGGTAAATTCGCCGCGATAACATCGGCGACGAGCGACCGTTTCAAAAAATTCCATCGTTTCCCTTCTTTCCGTTTTCCCGTCATTTTCGTTTTAATCGACGCGTCCCCGGCGAACGCCGGTCGTCGGAGCGCCGAAACGCCGTCGTTTCATCGACGTTTTCGTTCGCCCGACGACAATCCGAACGGCAAAAGCCCGAATATGCCGATTGTAACGACGCGCGCTTGTTCGCTCGAGCGCTTCGCCGCCGCTACAATCGTCAAACTTTCGCCGCTTTTCCGTTTTTACTGCGAAATATGGAAGAGCAACACGTCGCCTTCTTGAACGACGTACTCCTTCGTTTCGCGGTGATTGAGCCCGGCGGCCTTGACTTCGCGCTCGCTTCCGAGTCGAACCAAGTCGTCGCAAGCGATCACTTCGCAGCGGATGAACTTCTTAATGAAGTCGGTGTGAATTTTCCCGGCCGCCTCGACCGCGGAGCTGTTTTTGCGCGTCAACCAACTGCGAACTTCCTTGTCGCCGGCGGTCAAGAAGACCATTTGCCCGGAAGCGTCCATCAACGTGCGAACGACTTTGTCCCGCCCAACGCGGGCCAAGCCCATCTCTTCGAGGAACGCGTCCGCTTCCTCCGGCGCCATCTTCGACAGTTCTAACTCGAGCCCGACCGAAACGGCGAGAACCGGCTCTTTTTCCGTCGCAAATTTGTTATATTGCTCAAAATCGGTTTCGTCGTCGCCGGTGTTGACGAGAATCATTCGGCGTTTTTCGGTCAAAAAGCGGAAGGAACGCGTCGCTTTGTACTGCTCTTCCGTCATCTCTTCGGCGAGGAGCGGGTTCCCGGCTTCGAGGCGTTCGCGGATGACTTTCAGCGTTTCGTATTCGATTTCAAGAGCCTCTTGCTCTTCCTTCGAGCGGCGACGCTTGAATTGCTCTTCGATCTTTTCAACGCGGTTCGTCGCGATTTCGAGGTCGGCGAGAATCATATCTTCGACGAACGCTTGCATTTCCGCGTCGACTTTCGAACCGTCGAACGCCGGAACGACGCAAACCAAGTAGTCGGCTTCGCGAAGGTGCGCCAATTTCGCGACGTTCCCGACGTGATCGCGGTTGAGACCGGGCGTGTCGACGATTTCCATCGCGGCGTATGTAACCTTTTTCGGCTTGTAAATTTCGCAAAGCGCCGCGACGCGCGGTTCCGGAATCGTCGCCATCGCCGACTGCGACGAGTGAACCGCCGACGGGTCGGGCGTCGCGCCGCTCAACCACTCGAATAAGGAACTTTTACCGCTGCCCGCGTACCCAACCAATCCAACTTTCATATCGAACTCTTTAACTTAAACGCTAAAACCGTCTTAACTGTTAAAATCAACTTTTAAATTTTCTTTCAGGGGCGCCAAACGCGCGCCTTCCCGCCGGACGTCCCGCAAAATCGCCGCGACCGACGCAAAACGCAAAAACGCCGCCGACGCCGTAAATATCGCCAAACGCAAGGTCGCCGACGACGCCGACGCAAACGCTTCAAAGCGCAAGGTCGCCGACGACGCCGACGCAAACGCTTCAAAGCGCAAGGTCGCCGACGACGCCGCAAACGTTTCAAAGCGCAAGGTCGCCGACGACGCCGCAAACGCTTCAATACGCAAGGTCGCCGACGACGACGCCGCAAACGCTTCAAAGCGCAAGGTCGCCGACGACGCCGACGCAAACGCTTCAAAGCGCAAGGTCGCCGACGACGCCGCAAACGCTTCAAAGCGCAAGGTCGCCGCAAACGCTTCAATACGCAAGGTCGCCGCCGACGCCGTCGTTTTACTTTAAAACGAACCCGGCGGGCATATACAACAGCCGTCCGCAAGCCGGACAAGTCAACGCCGCGCCGCGACAAACTTTCGCCGCCGTTTCGACCGGAAGCCGACGACGACAGGAACCGCAATACCCCTCCCCGGTCAACGGCGCGAACGTCTCCTCGCCGCCAAAATCTTTGACGAGTCGAGCGTACAACCCGGCCCAGTCGCGCGGAAGCCGCCCTTCGGCGTCGCGAAGCCGCGCTTGCGCTCGCTCGACGTCCGCCGCCAACTTCGGCTCCGACTCGGCGACGGTCGCCCGCGTCTTTTCGAGCCGCTCCGTCTCCTCTTTTAACGCGTTTTCGGCGCGCTCGACTTCGGCGTCGAACTCCTCGGCGACGGTCAACGCTTCAAACGCCGCTTCCGCCAACTCGTCGTTTTTATACGCGATCGACTCGATTTGAATTTGAATCGACTCGAATTCGCGGTTCGACTTCGCCGCGTCGAGTTGAGAGCGCCGCCGTTCCAGCTCTTGCGCCGCGGCGTCCGACTCGCGCTCTTTTTCCTTCGCCGCCAAAAGGAGATTCTGCTTCTCCTCGCGCCGCGCCGCCAACGCGTCCGCCGCCTTTTTTTCCGCCGCGACGCAAGCCGCGACCGCTCGGCGTCCGCGCTGAATCCGATAATTCAACTCGGCCAAGGCCCGATGAATCCCGTGCAGTTCGTCGATTAACGCGGCGATTTCTTTTCCGTCCATCTGCTTTCCGATTCTTCCCGCTTTGTTTATTTTACCTATTCCGTCAATTCGGCCCCGCTCGTTCGGTTCGCGCCGTCCGCCGCCGTCGGGTCGTCGTTCAATTTTCGGCGTCGGCGTCCAACGACCGAACGCGGCGCGCTTCGTAAAAGAAGACGGCGGCGGCGTTCGAAACGTTCAAGCTGTCGGCGATCCCCAACATCGGCAAGCGCGCCTTTTTGAGGAGGCCGTCGGCGGCGTCCTCCGGCGTTTCGGTCGCCCAAATTTCGGTCAAACCGTCCGCTTCGCTCCCGAGAACGATCGCGGTCGGGCGGCGGTAATCGAGCTGCGGATAAGGAATCGAGTCGTCGCAAAGCGCGGTCGCCCGTTGAATTTTGCGGCGACGCAGCCAAGCGAGAACGTCCGACGCCGGCGCGACGACGGTCGGGACGCTGAAAATCGCGCCCAAGCTCGACCGAATCGCGTTCGGGTTGAAAAGGTCGAAATCGGGCGCCGCGACGATCAGCGCGTCCAACCCGGCGCCGTCCGCGCTCCGCAAAATTGCCCCGACGTTCCCCGGCTTCTCGACGCCCTCGATCACCGCGACAAGAGGCGCTTCCCCCGACTTTTCCGATTTTGCCGACAATATCGAATCCAACGCGTCGAGCGTCGTCGTTTTCGCCCGAACAACCGCGACGACCGCCTCGTCCCGCTCGCCGAACCCAATCTTCTCGAAGGCGCCGGTTGAGAGCGGAATCGTCGGAACGCCCGCCGCGTCGACCGTTTTCAAGAGCGTTCGCAGGTCTTCGAACCGCTTCTCGACCGCGTCGGCGTCCCGCTCGCCCTTCCCGGCTCGCGCTCGAACCGCGCTCAACGCCGCGTCGACGTCGACCCTTTCGTCCGCCGCGACGTTCTTTCCGGCGTTCCAAAAGACCTCGACGAACTCGAAACCGCGTTCCCAAGCTCGCGCCGCCTCCCGAACGCCGTCGATCAAAAAGAGGCCTTCGCGCCGCCGAACCCGACTCTCTCGCAAACGCGCCGCGTTTTTGACGCGCGGATTTTGCTGACTGACGATCGCCGCGAACATAACGCCCCCGCAAATTCAAAAAATCTTATCCGTTTTAACAAACCGACGCGGCGAAAACGCCAAACGTCGACCGAGCGCCGCAAAACGACGTCTATCGTATTGTAAAACGCGACGCGACAAAAGTCAAGAACCCCGCCGCCGAGAAGAAAGAATATTGCGTCCGAACGCGCCGATAAAACCGATTTTAAGAATTATAAGGATTAAAGCGGCGATTCTGAACGCGACGCCCGCCGCCTCGTCCGCCTTGCGTTCGTCCCGACGCGTTTTTTTCCGCGCAAAACCGCAAATCGTCGACAAATTTTCATTTCATCCCCAAAAATAAGTCGTCGTTTCGGGAATTCTTTCCCAAAGAGTTCGCGCAAACTCTTGCAACCGCGCGACCGACCAAGGAAGAAAAGTCGCGACGGCGGCAAAAGTCGCGACAATTTTCAAAACCGTCGCGAACGCTTGATCTTGAATCTGCGTCGCCGCCTGCAAAATTCCGGTCGCTAAACCGACGAGAACGCAAACGATCAACGCCGGCGCGCCGATCGCCAACATCGTTCGCAACGCTTCTCGTCCTAAAAAGACCGCCGTTTCCGTTTCCATATTCGTTTTTCTCCGAGTTTCAAGTTTTAACGCCGCTTATCCAATTTTTAAAACGCTAATGCGCGTCGTTAGCCGTCAACCCGCCGCCCCGCTCCAAGCGAAACTCTCGAGCAACGACTTCACAACGAGCGTCCAACCGTCCGACAAAACGAACAACGCCAACTTAAAAGGAAGCGAAACGACGGTCGGCGGAAGCATCATCATCCCGGTCGAAACCAAAACCGACGAAACGACGACGTCGATAATCAAAAATGGAATCAAAATTTGAAAACCAATCAAGAATGCCGTTTTTAACTCGCTTAACAAAAACGCCGGAGCGAGCGCGCGCCAAGGAACGTCTTCGTAAAACTCCGGATTTTCCTTCCCCGGTATAAACCGCGTAAAGACCCTGATCGTCTCAACATTCCCAGTTTTCTCAATTTGACGCCAAAGGAAGGTTCGAATCGGCGCTTGACCGCGCTGAAACGCCTCCGCGTTCGAAATTTGCCCCTCCGAATAAGGAACGACGGCGGTCTCGTAAATCTCCGACCAAACCGGCGTCATTATTAATAAGGACAAAAAGACCGCCAACGCCGCGATCGTTTGGTTCGACGGAACCTGCCCGGCTCCAATCCCTTGCCGCAACAACGACAAAACGACCGAAATGCGGACGAAAGAAGTCGTCGCCAACAAAATCGCCGGCGCGACCGCTAAAATCGAAAAAGTCAACAACGTTTTCAACGACGTCGCGGCGCCTTCAGGCCCGAACCAGCCGCTCGGGCCTTGCGTCCAAAAATTCGACTTATCGTCGCCGCCGTCAAATTCGATCTCTTCCGTTAAATTTCCCGCGTTCGTCGTTGTTTGCGCAACCTCGCCAATCTCCGCCGCTTGCGCTTTTTGCCCGACACTTTTAACCTCCGCCGCTCGCGCTCTTTGCCCGACGCTCCCAATCTCCGCCGTTTGCGTTCTTTGCCCGACACTCCCAACCTCCGCCGTTTGCGCACTTTGACCGACGTTCCCAACCTCCGCCGTTTGCGTTCTTTGACCGACGCTCCCAACCTCCGCCGTTTGCGTTCTTTGACCGACGCTCCCAACCTCCGCCGTTTGCGTTCTTTGACCGACGCTCCCCGTCTCCGCCGTTTGCCTTCTTTGCGCCGTTCCGTCGACTTCGCCTGTTCCCGCAGACCGCGCGACTTGTTCGCCCGTCCCGCCTCTCGCGCCGTTAAAATCGTTATAAAAGTCCAACTCGGACGTTTCGACGCCCAACGTCGCCTTGCCGGAACGTTCCGCTTCGACCGCCGCCGGAATCGCGCCGCCCTCTTGCGCCGACGCGTTCCCGCCCAACGTCGCGAACGAACCGAACGCCGCCGACGCGACAACCGCCGCGACGCCGACGAACGCCGCCGTTTTATTTCGTCCGCCGTTGATTTTTCGCGCTTTTTTCATTATCGTCGTCCTTTCGCCGTCAACGCCTTTCGCCAAACGCTCGCCGCGTCTCGTCCCCGTTTCCAAATCGCCGTCGTTTTTTCGCCGACCTTCCCGAGCGACGCGTTTTCTTTTCGCCGCTCGATCTCGGCCAACAGCGCGTTCGCTTCGTCGACGTCGGTAATTTCGGCAAGCGGCGCAATCTTTTCCGGCGTTTTAGCCGCTAAAATCAACCTATTTCCCCAACGAATCGTCAAAAGTCGGGCCTTATCGCCGACGGACGTCGAGTCGACGATCTCCAACGCGTTTCCGACGCCGCCCCCGTTCGCCCCCGTTCGTTTCAAGAAAGCAACCAACGCGAAAAAAGCGCCCAAAACGACCGCCAACGCGCCAAACGTCGAAACGAGCGCGCCCGCCAAGGAACCGTCGCTTTGCGCCGTCGCGACCGGTTCGTCCCGCAAAATCGGCGTTTTCGAACGCGACGCGTTCTCTCCATTCTCGCCGTCTTCGCTATTTCCGCTAAACCGCGCCGTTTCGCTCTCCTTTTCATTCCCTTCAACCGCGACGAACGTTTCGCTTGCCGCCGGATTCGCGTTCGAAACCGCCGTCCCGAGCGTTTCCGAACGCGCGTCGGGCGCCGTCCAATCGACCAACCGCGTTCGTCCGCTAACCGAGTCTTCCTGCTCGTTAAAACCGGAACGAACGGAATAACCGGCAAAGCCCGCCAATTCAACGCTCCCCCGCGCCGCCGTCGCGCTCGTCGGCGTTTTCTCGTTCCCGTCGCCGTCCGTCAAAACGCCGGCATAACCGAAATTTCCGTCAAATTCGGAGATCGGAATCGCGTCCGATCCCAAACGCGGCCAAAATCCGCCGTTCGCGCCGCCGCGCCCCGCCGCGCCGGTCAACGTCGCGTCGCCGTTCGCGTTCGCCGTCGCGACCTTTCCCCCAACCGACTCGCCGAAAATGATCGCCGTTCCAAGAACCGCGACGCCGCCCCAAACGCCGACCTTCAGCCGTTTCGCTCGATTTATTTCACGCATCCCGCTTATTTTAACTTTTTTTTTATTTTTCTCGTTGTCGCCTCGGTCGTTTAACCGCGACGTTTGCCGTCGCCGCAGAATATCTTGCCGATTATACCGTCGACGGCCCGCTCGATTCAAGCCCAAATAACCGGTAAATCGCGTTTTTTCCGCAAAAACCTCCCCGTCTCCCGCGCCTCCTCTTACTCGCAAACCCCGCCTCTTCTTTCCCTTTCCCCTCTCCCCCCTTCCTTCTTTTCCTCCCCTTTTTTCCCATTCTCTTTTTAGACGCTTGTTTAAACGCTCCTTCCGCCCCTTATTTATATTAGGCGCAAAATAAAAAAACGCGCCGCTCCGTTCGCCGATTTCTCGTTCGAACGGAACGACGCGCCGTCAAAAGCTCGCCGTTTTATCTATTTTCGCGTCAAACGCTCCGAGAACGTTCAACGCAATTCGACGCTAAACGCCTCGGAGCGCCCGGCGCGAGTCGGCGTCGAGCGTTCCGGGAAAAACGTCGACTAAGACGCCGGAGTTAGCTTCAATTTCCCGCCCGGATATGTCGAGCGTTCCGGGGAGAACGTCGACTAAGGCGCCGCCGTCAATTCGGCCAATTTGCGCCCGACGTCGAGCCGAATCGCTTCGAACTCCGCCGGGTCGTTCATATACCGCGTCGCGAACCGCCCGCACCCGCATTGCAACGGCAAGTAATTCAGCGCCCGGTCGAGAACCGCTTGCGCCTCGGCCCGCTCCGGCGAGCCCGGCTTCGTCTTCGTTTGAATCGCGTCTCGCAAACCGACGAGCCAGCCCGCGTCCTCGACGCCGCGCCGCGCTTGCTCCGACCGAATCGAGTCGAGAATTTCGCCCGGTCGTCCGAGCAAATCGCCCGGATAG
>JAFSDX010000276.1 GCA_017436025.1 Thermoguttaceae bacterium | reverse complement strand
CCGACGAATCCCGCCGAATCCCGACGAATACCGCCGAATACCGCCGACTCCCGCCGAATACCGACGACTCCCGACGACTCCCGACGACTCCCGCCGACTCCCGCCGACTCCCGCCGACTCCCGCCGACTCCCGACGACTCCCGCCGAATACCGCCGACTCCCGCCGAATCCCGCCGAATCCCGCCGAATACCGCCGAATACCGACGACTCCCGACGACTCCCGCCGACTCCCGACGAATACCGCCGACTCCCGACGACTCCCGACGACTCCCGACGACTCCCGACGACTCCCGACGACTCCCGACGACTCCCGACGAATCCCGCCGAATACCGACGAATACCGACGAATACCGACGGCTATCCAACGTCGCAACAAAAAAACCGCGACGTTCTAAACGTCGCGGTTTGTCTATTTTATCGTCGTTCGTCGTTTGAACGCCGGTTCAGTCGCGCTTCAAAAGCTCCCAAGCCGCTTCAAGCGACTGCGGTATCGACTTCGTTCCGCCGATCGTCGGCATAAAGTTCGAGTCGCCGTTCCAACGCGGCACAATATGCCAGTGCAGGTGCCCCGGCAACCCGGCCCCGGCGACGCGCCCCAAATTCAGCCCGACGTTAAACCCCTCCGCGTTCATTTTGCGCTCGATTTCGCCGACCCAAAACGTCAGCTCCGCCGAAATTTCGCTCCATTCGTCCGCCGTCAGCAAATCCAACCGCGCGACGTGTCGCTTCGGCGCGATCAAAAGATGCCCGTTATTATAAGGGTATCGATTCAACAAAGCCAACGTCGTCTTGGTTCGCCCGATCACAAGCCGCTCGCGCTCCGAACTCTCGTCGACGACCGCTTGGCAAATGAAACACGACGCGTCTCCGTCCGGCCAAACTTCCGGCGGCGGCGCCGGTTTCGCGTCGTCGGCGTTCTTGATATACGCCATTCGCCAAGGCGCCCAAAGGATTTCGCGTTGTTCGTTTTTTTCCATTTTTCCCTCCGTTTTACCGGTCGTTCGATTCGACGGCGCTTGCTTTAACCTCGACGTTTAACGCGCGACCGCCCCCAAACGCCCGGACGGCGCGACGGACGCCGACGACTTTTTTTTGTTAACCGTTACAAAGGGCGAAACATATTTGAAATTTTTCGCGGAACCGTTCGGCGCGGTCTCGACGTTCGCCTTGTCGGCGACGCCCGCTTCGACGGCGCTTTCGCGGTACGTCGGCGCGTTCGGCGACGGCGCGACGCTCGCTTGACGCGGTCGCGGCTCCGCGTTCGGCGCGACCGGAACCGCGGCGCCGTTCGGAGTCTCTTCGTCGGCGGTTTCTTCTTCCGTCTCCTCGACGTTTTCGGAACGAACGCTCGCGTTGCGGAGTCGGAAAGGCGTCGCTTTTTCCACGTCGTTTTCCGCTTCAGGAGCGGCTTCGTCGACCGCGATCTCGAACGGAACGAGCGCGTCGGAAGCAGGGGACGACGAAACCGATTTCGATTCAGTTTCCGCTTCAGGAGCGGCTTCGTCGACCGCGATCTCGAACGGAACGAGCGCGTCGGAAGCGGGAGACGACGGCGCGGCGACGGTCGGTTCGTTCGTCGGCGCGACGTCGGCGGCGATCGCCGTTCCCGTCGGCGCGACGTTTTCCGGAACGGTCGTCTCCTCCGTCAGCCCGGAAAAGGAAAAATCGGCGTTCATCGGCGGTTCGAACGCGCCGCCGTTAAGAGCGCCGTCGAGCGCCAACGGAGCGTCCGACGAACCGGTTTCAAATTCGGTTTGCTCGACGCGCGGAATAATTTTAACGCGCCCTTGCTCCGCCGCTTTCAACGCCGCCGTCAGTTGCTCCTGCGAAAGCTGAACGGAAACGGTCGAAGCGCGTTCGGCGGCGCCGGTTTCTTGCGAAAAACGGCTCGCGTCCGAAACGCTGAAGACCTCGACGCCTTCGACGATCGTTTCGGTCGTCAAACGACGGCGCGGGACGGAACCCAACGTCGACGACGAAACGCTTTTATCTTCCTTGACGACCGCTAAATCGACGACGTCGCCCGGTTTCAACATTTTGTCGAGTTTCGTCGTTTTCAAGAAATCGCGCCCGCCGCCCGCTTTCGTCGCCGTTTGAATCTCGATCGGAACGATCGCGTATCCGGGCTTCACGTAAATTTCTTCCGACGCCGTCAAATTTTCCGGCGCGGCGACGTCGAATAAAGAAATCGGCTCGCCCGCTTTCAAGTCGCGAACCGTCAACGCGCCGACGGCTTCGCTAAAAGTCAACGGACGTTCTTCGCGCGGAATTTCGCTCTCCGGCGTCAACGTCAGCCGAACGTTTTGCGCCGTCAACTCGACGCCCGCCGGAATATCGACGTTCGCGACCAACACTTGCGTTTCCGTTCCGACCGCGACGGCGACCTCTTCGACGCCTTCGTCCGATTCGACAAAAAATATCGACTTAACGCCCAAAGCCGCCGCGCCGCCGGTAAGGAGCGCGACAAGCAGCAACAACCACGTTTTTAAATTCATCGTTTATTTCCAAAACCAAACCGACGTTTCGACGTCGTCGCCAACGGTCGAACGCGTTCGACGGCGCGCTCGTTCGTTAAAACCGGTAGAAAAAGTATCGACCAAAACGAAACGCGAATCCCTTAAAAAAGAGGCGTTCTCGTTTTTCCGGCGACGCCCCGGCCCGCGCCGTCCCCAAAATCCCTTTCTTTTGCCTAATCCGCAAACTCGCCGTCGTCGTCAACGGCGCGTCAAATCGTTCTCGACGCGTTTTTCCGGTCGCGTCGCCTTCAAGGAAAGAATTAGAGTCCAAAGTTCGGGACGAAGAATCGGCGAACGGCGCGGAACCGCTCGCCTAAACCCATTTTAACGTTTAGTACGCTAAACGCAAGCGCGCCCAAAAGAAAGAGCGCTCAAAATTTTACCGATCGGCGTTCTTGTTTCAACGCGAACGCCGATTTTAGCGATTATGCCGCCCGACGCGCAAAACGTTCCGCTCACTCCGGAATATACGACGCGTTTTCGTCGAGCGATTCGCAATACCGCGCCAACAGGTCGGCGGCGGCGTTCATATCGTCCCAAGAGACCATTTCGACCGGGGTGTGCATATAACGGTTCGGAATCGAAATCAGCGCCGTCGCGACGCCCGCGCGACTCACCTGAATCGCCGCCGCGTCGGTGCCGGTGATGCGGTTCTCGGCGCAGAGTTGGTAAGGAATTTCGTTCGCTTCGGCGACGTCGAGGAGCGCGTCGACGAGGCGCATATTCATATTCGGCCCCTTCCCGACGGCGGGCCCGGCGCCGAGTTTGACGTCGCCGCAAATTTTCTTATCGACGGTCGGACAGTCGGTCGCGTGCGTTACGTCGATCGCGATCCCAATATGCGGGTCGACGCCGTAAGCGCTCGTTCGGGCGCCGCGCAAACCGACTTCCTCTTGAACGGTCGAGACCGCGAAAACGCCGACCTTCAACTTGCTTCCGTCGATGCGGCGGAGCGCTTCCATCGCGACCCAAACGCCGGCTTTGTCGTCGGTCGCCGGCGCCGCGACGCGGTTGTTGAGGAGTTCGCGGCATTCGAGCGGAATCGTCCCGCAGTCGCCGACGCGGAGAACGCTTTCGGCCTCCTCTTTGTCCTTGGCGCCAATATCGACCCAAAGATCGGTAACCTTCGGAACGCGCTTGCGTTCGTCTTCGGTCAAGAGGTGAATCGCCTTGCGCCCGATAACGCCCTCGACCGGGCCCTTGCGTCCCCAGAACGTAACGCGGACGCCGACGAGCGTTTGCGGATCCCAACCGCCGAGCGGAAGAACGTAAACGAAACCGTCGGAGTCGATGTAATTGACCGTCAAGCCGATTTGGTCGCAGTGCCCGGCGAACATAACGCGAATCGGAGCGTCCGGGTTGCGCGCCGCGACGACGTTCCCGTGAACGTCCGTCGTAATCGAATCGGCGAAATCGGCCGCGTACTCGCGAACGACGCGTTGAATTTTCTCTTCGTACCCGGACGGACTCGGCGTCTCGATCAAACGCTTAAAAAATTCTTTCGTTTTTTCCATTTTCTCAACGTATTCTAAAAAAGCGGACAATAACGACGGCGCCGCGAACCCCTCGCTCCGTCGCCGTTCTTCTTATCGTCGATTTTGTCATTAATACTTAAGGAGCGTTCGCAATCGAACGTCAAACGTCGACATTCGTCGAAGTCGCCTCCGACGCCGCCGTTTCGCCGAGCGGTTTGCGCCGGAAAACGACGAGGCATTGGTCGTCGACCTGTTGCGCGCCGCCGACGTAATCCAAGACGCCGACGACCAACCGCCGCCCGAGCGGCGCCGCGTCGAGCCCGTCCGGATTGCGGAACAACTCCGCGACGCCGCGACCGCCCAACGCTCGTTCGTCGGCGTTGATCGCGTCCGGGAGCCCGTCGCTCATTAGCGCGACCGCGTCCCCCGGCGCCAACCGGTAAACGGTCTCCTCGTAAGTCGCGTCCGGAACGATTCCGAGCGGGAAACCGTTGCGCCCTTCGCCGATAAATTCGACCGAACCGTCCGTCTTGGCGACGATCGGGTAAAGATGCCCGGCGTTGTAAACGCGGAGCGTTCCGGTTTCCGGCTCGAGAATCGCCAAGACGAACGTAACGAAGCGGTCGCCCCAACGATTCTCCGAATAAACGCGATTCAACCGCTCCATAACGGCGGCGCCGCTCTTTTCGAGAAGCAGCCCGTAACGCGCTTCCGACGAGAGCTTCGCCATCAGGAGCGACGCCGAAATTCCCTTGCCGGAAACGTCGCCCAACAGAATCGCGAGCTTGCCGTCCGGAAGCGGAACGTAGTCGAAATAGTCGCCGCCGACAAACTTCGCCGGACAATAATAATCGTAAAAATCGTAACCGTCGGTCTTCGGCAACTCGACCGGGAGAAAACCGCGCTGCACCTGCGTCGCGAACTCCATCTCGCGCCGCTCCATTTTCTCGCGCATTCGAGCGTCGCGGTAACTTTGGTTCTCCATATAAACGGCGATTTGGTTCGCGACGGCGACGAGAAGTTTCAACTCGTCCTGTTCGAACCGTCGGCCTCCGGTGCGCGCGTCGATCTGAATGACGCCGAGAATTTCGTTCGTCGCGACGTCGCAAATCGGCGCCGCCATCACCGAGCAAATCTGGGAGCGAACGATGCTTTCCGACGAATCGAAGCGCGAATCCTCGAACGCCGCGTCCGAAACGACCGCCGACCGGGTCGCGACGACGTGTTTGACGATCGCTCGGCTGACGCGAAACGGCTCGTCGCTCTCCTCGTCGCGCCGTTTATAATGAACGAGTTTCAAAACGGGACGCTTCGCCGTCGACTCTTTCGCGTCCGGCGCCAAAACGCAAGCGGAGTCCGCGCTCGGGAAGAGGCGTAAAATATTCGTCAAAAAACGCGGCGTCAGGTCGGAAACGTCGTCCGCTTTCCCCAAAATTCGCGCAAAATCGAGCAAAACGCGCACCCGCTCTTCCAACAGCCGAATTTCGCGCTCGTATTCGCAAGCGGTTCGACGGTTCGGGACGGCGTCGTCGCAAAACGACGACGAATTCATCGTCAGTTGGGACGTAATCAGCGGTCGATCCTGTTCGCCGTCGCGCCAACAGAGCGAATTGGAACGCGCCCGCTCCGCGCGAACCGTTTCGCGAACGGCGAGCGGCGAATCGGAGTAAAAAACGAGCGTCGCGTCGCCGACTTGCAACGAATCCCGCGAGTAAATCCGGGTCGGCTCCGCGATCTTGGCTCCGTTGACCCAAACGCCGTTGCGACTGTGCAAATCCTCGACGTAAACGCCGTCGCTCCGCTTCGTCAAGCGCGCGTGTTCGCGGCTGACGGCGTTGTTGTTCAAAACGACGTCGCAATAAGGATGCCGTCCGACGACGATCGAATCGGAGCGAAGCCAATGCGTCGTCGGCGTCGGCGACGACGGAAGTTTAACGAGCAGTCGATCCATTTTCTTCCTCAAAACGGTTGCGTAAAACGACGCGCTTTTCCAACGCCGCGCCGCTTCCCTTTAGTATGTCGTTTTTTCGGAAAAAGGCAAGCTCGACGCCGATTTTTCTTCCGTTTGAATCTCGTCCGGGTATACGACGTCGATCATATAAAGCCCCCAAGGCGGCGCGGTCGGCCCGGCGTTGCGACGGTCGGCTTCCTCGACGATTCGCCGCATTTTCTCGGGTTTTTCGAACCCTTGGTGGCGCGTCGCGAACCAAAAGAGCGTTCCGACGATCGAGCGCACCATATTGTACAGGAATCCGTTCGCCTCGACTTCGACCGAAATCAACGACGGCGGGCCGAACGGCGACCTCGGAACGCCGCTTAAATTTTCCCAATCGCTCAAACCGTTCGACGCGGCGCTCGTCGCTTTCGGAAAAACGAACGAATCGGAAACGGAACGCCGCTCGACGCGAACGTCGTAAACGGTGCGAACGGTCGTTTTACGCGGCGATCCCTGCGTCTGAAACGCGGCGAAGTCGAACGTTCCGACAAGGAACTTCGCCGCTTCGAGCGCCGCCGCGTCGTCGAACGCTTCGCGGAGGTTCCAAACGTTGCGCCGCCAAAACGGGAACGCCGGGCGAGCGTCGCTGAGCAGATAACGGTACCGCTTTCGAACGACGTCGCGAATCGGGTGAAAATCTTCGGCGACGTCGGAAGCGCGCCAAATTCGAACGTCCGGCGGCAAAAACGCGTTGATCGCCCGCGTCAACGTTTCGCAAGGGAGCGCCGACTCGGTCGAAAACGCCGCGACTTGGTAAAGCGCGTGAACGCCGGCGTCGGTGCGACCGCTTCCGAGAACCTCGACGTCGGCGCCGACGACGCGACGAATCGCTTTTTCCAATTCTTCCTGAATCGTTCGAACGTTCGGCTGTTTCTTTTGAATTTGCCAACCGGCGTACTCGCCGCCGTCGTAACAGAGTTCGAGTTTGACGCGACGCATCGCGAAATGTCTCCAAGAGGGATAAAAATCGGGTTCCCCGAGCGCGCCCGTTTTGAAAAACGCGTCGAAAAACCCGAATAAAAACCGTCGTCGCCCAAGACGCGACGACGCGTCGAAAGTCCGATTATTCGGCCGCTTTCCCGCCGAATTTTTCGTGGCAAGTCGTGTTGCACGTCGCTTCGACCGCTTTCATCGCGTCGAGCGCTTCGGCGAAATCGCCTTTTCCGGCGGCGGTCGCGTTCGCTTTTTCGTTAAAATCGTTCGCGGCGGCGGCCAAGCGTTCGCAATATTCGCGCCAAAGTTCGTCTTCTTCCGGCGCGAGCGTTTCGTCGACGTTTTCGCGACACGCCAACGCGATCGCGGCCAAAACGGTCGCGTTGTCGATTACTTTCTTCGCGTTGCCGCGACGCAAAAACGTTTTTTCGTTGCGTCCGAGGCGTTTCATTTCGGTCGTCAGCGCCGGCACCGCGTTTTTCATCAGCGGACGGAGCGCGACGACTTTTTGATTCCAACGGAGCGCGTCGGTCGAACCTTGGCTCGTTCGCGCCGCTTCGATCGCTTTCATCGCCGCTTGCGCCTCTTCGAGGTTCTTTGCGGACGCGGCGGCCCGCGCGGCTTCGAGGAGCGCGGGAGCGGCGGCTTTCGCGGGCGAGTCTTCCGGCGACATACCGAGCGCGAGCGCGACGGCGGCCAAAGCGTTCGCGTCGCGATAGAGCCCGACGGAGCCGTCTTCGAAACTCGGAATCAGCTCAAGGTCTTCGACGTCGCGCTTGAGCTTGGCGATCGTCGCGTCGAGCGCGCTTTCCAAGTCGGCGATCGACGGAAGGCGCGGCGCGACTTCGGCGGAATAACCGGCGTTCAGCTCAGAAAAAAAAAAGCGGCGACCGTGTTTTCCGGAGCCGGTTCTTCGGCCGGAGCCGGAGCCGGTTCGGCGGCTTTCGCTTCGGCGGCCTTGCGAGCGGCGTCGGCTTCGGCGGCTTTCGCTTCGGCGGCTTTGCGAGCCGTTTCGGCTTCGGCGGCTTTCGCTTCGGCGGCTTGACGCGCTTTGTCGGCTTCCGCGACTTTCGCTTCGGCGGCTTTGCGAGCGGCGTCGGCTTCGGCGACCTTCGCTTCGGCGGCCTTCACGTCGGCGGCGGCTTTCGTTTCGGCGGCTTGTTGCGCGGCGGCGGCTTCGGCGGCCTTCGCTTCGGCGGCTTTCAGAGCGTTCGCGGCGTCGGTCGCGGTCGTTTCGGCGGCCTGACGCGCGGCGGCGGCTTCGGCGGCCTTCGTTTCGGCGGCTTGTTGCGCGGCGGCGGCTTCGGCGGCTTTCGTTTCGGCGGCTTTTTGCGCGGTCGCGGCTTCGGCGGCTTTCGCTTCGGCTTCGGCGGCTTTCGTTTCGGCGGCCTTGCGAGCGGCGTCGGCTTCGGCGACTTTCGCTTCGGCGGCTTGTTGCGCGGCGGCGGCTTCGGCGGCTTTCGCTTCGGCGGCTTTGCGTTCCGCTTCCGCTTTTTCGGCGGCGGCTTGTTGTTCGGCGGCTTTGCGTTCCGCTTCGACGACCGCTTGGGTGGCGGCGAAGTCGTAAGTCGGTTTCTTAGGAAGTTGCGGAGCGACCGGTTTCGCGGCGACCGGAGCCGGAGCCGGAGCGCTCGGAGCGAAGTTGAAAACCGGAGCGTCGCTCGTCGCGCCCGCCGCCGCGAAATTGAAGACCGGAGCGTCGCCCGTCGCGCCCGCCGACGCGAAATTGAACGCCGGAGCGTCGCCCGTCGTCGCGGCGGAAGCGAAGTTGAACGCCGGAGCGTCGCCGGTCGTCCCCGCGTTCGCAAACGCGAACCCCGGAACCGCGCCGGTCGTCCCCGCGTTCGCAAAGGCGAATCCCGGAACGGCGCCGGTCGTCCCGGCGAAACCGCCCGCGAACCCGGCGGCGCCGACCGCGCCCGTCAAAAGTTCCTTTTCCAACGCTTGTCTTTCGGCGTCGTAAGCCGCGTCGTCGGCGCCGGCTTCGGTCGTTTCCTGGTCGATCAAATACGAATAATCTTTCTCGCCGCAACCGGTCAACCCGACGCAACTCGCCAACCCCAGCGCGCCGCAGGTCGCCCAACGATAAACGCTCGTTCGTTTGCTCATGTCGTTTTCCTCTCTATGAAACGTCGCCCGGCGAAAAAGCGTCGGGCCAATTCAGTTCTCTTAGCTTCTCTATTTTAAACGACGAACCCCGGTTCGACAAGGCCCCAAAAGCCCCGCGCGACGAAATTTCAAAATCGGGCTAGTCCGACGCTTAAATTTATATTATAATAAGGGCGCGAATTTTTTTGAGGGGGCGGGCGCCGAAAATCCGCTATTTTACCGATAGTCGGCAAAAAAAACGCGTCTTCTCTCGCAAAACCGAAAAATTTTACGTTATCCGCTCGTTCCGCGCCCCCGTTTTCATCCCTTCGGACGGGTCGAAAGCGGCGCCGAACGCTCGACGTCCCTTGCGCGCCTCCCCTTACTTTACTATTTTAACAGAAAATCGGGCGGCGCCAACCCAAAAGTTTCAAGACGGAGAAACGAGATGCAAAATTTAACCGCCTCCCCGCGCGTCGCGCTTCCGGTGCGCAACGTCGAGGCGCCGACTTACGTCTTCGACGCCAGCGGCGACGCCTGCCGCCACGTCGCGGAACAAATCGCCGGAATCATTCGCGAACGGAACTCGCTCGGTCGCAGCGCGACGCTCGGCTTGGTCGCCGGGTCGAGTCCGATCGGCGTCTACCAAGAGCTTGTCCGCCTGTACGAAGAAAACGGTCTCGACTTTTCGCGCGTCTCCGTCTTCACCGTCAACGAATATTTCGGGCTCGACCGCGAGCGCCTGCAAAGTTTGCGCCTTTGGCTGAACGAAAATTTCGTCAAAAAGGTCAATCTCGACCCGGCGAACGTCCGCTTCCTCGACTCGACCGTCGCGGCGGCGAACGTCGACGCTTACTGCAAGCGGTACGAAGAGGAAATCGCGGCGGCGGGCGGAATCGACGTCCTTCTCCTCGGCGTCGCCGGGAACGGCGCGGTCGGCTTCAACGAGCCGTACACGTCGAAAAAGAGCCGAACCCGTTTGGCGATGCTCGAACCGCAAACCCGCGTTAGCGCCGCGTCGACCTTCTTCGGCGAAGCGAACGTTCCGACGCACGGACTGACGATCGGTTTCGGAACGATTATGGAAGCGCGCAAAATCGTCGTTCTCGCGTTCGGCGACGGGAAAGCGTCGGTGATTCGCCGCGCCGTCGAGGAACCGCTCGCCGACGCGACGCCCGCCGGTTGGCTCCGCGCTCACCCCGGCGTTTCGTTCATCGTCGACAAAAGCGCCGCCGCCGCGCTCCAAGACGTCGCGACGCCTTGGACGGTTCGCTCGGTCGAATGGGACGACAATATGACGAAACGCGCCGTCCTTTGGCTCTGCGAAAAATCGGGCAAGTCGCTCCTTAAGCTGACCGACGCCGACTTCCGCGCGCACGGGCTGCACTCCCTGCTCCGCGCTCGCGGCCCGGCCTCAAAAGCGGCGACGAGCGTCTTCCATTGGATGATGAAAACGATCGAACCGCACCCGTCCGGGACGCGCAAAAAACGGATTCTCGCGTTCAGTCCGCACCCGGACGACGACGTCATCAGTATGGGCGGGACGATGATTCGTCTCGTCGACGACGGGCACGAGCTGCATATGGCGTACATGACGAGCGGCAACATCGCCGTTTTCGACCACGACGCGCGCCGCTTCGCCGACCTGATGACGGAAATCAACCGCCAGTTCGGCGTCGACTCGCAAATGACGCCGATCCTCGAGGAAAAGGTCGCCGAGTCGTTGCGCCGTAAAAAGCCGGGCGAAGTCGACTCGCCGGAGGTTCTCCTCATCAAACGCCTCATCCGTTGGAGCGAAGCGCGCGCCGCCGACCTCGTTTGCGGCGTCCCGGAAGACCGCGTTCACTTCCTGAATCTGCCGTTTTACGAAACCGGCGCCGTCGAGAAACGCCCGCCGTCCGACGAAGACCGCCGCATCGTTCGCGAACTCCTCGAAACGCTCGAACCGGAGCAGCTTTACGTCGCCGGAGACCTCTCCGACCCGCACGGCACGCACCGCGTTTGCGCTCAGGTCATTTTCTCCGTTTTGAAGGAAATGGAAACCGAGGGACGCGAAATTCCGGAAACGTTCCTTTACCGCGGCGCTTGGCAAGAATGGCCGCTCGACCAAATCGAGATCGCCGTTCCGCTTTCGCCGGAGGACTCCGACAAAAAACGCGCCGCGATCTTCCGACACGAGTCGCAAAAGGACGCCGCCCTTTTCCCGGGCTCCGACGCTCGCGAATTTTGGCAGCGCGCCGAAGACCGCAACCTCGCGACCGCAGACGCTTACAACCGCGTCGGTCTCCCGGAATATTTCGCGATGGAAGCGTTCGTCCGCTGGAACGGCGAATTCGATTTCTAAACCGTCAATCGGAGGCGGCGACGTCGGCTCGCCGCCCAACGTTAAGTTAACGTTAAAACGTTAATCCGCTCGACGCAAACGCGAAAACGCCGCTCGAAGTCGAAACTTCGAGCGGCGTTTTTTATTTTTTAGCGCGGTCGAAGAACGGCGGCTCCGCGTTCGAAACCGCCGTTTCCCTCAACTTAACGACTTAGTCGAGCGTCGCGAAGAAGTCGTCCAACTCGTCGAACAATCCGTCGCCGAGTTCGTCGTCTTCGAACGCCGTTTCGAGAACCGCCGCGCTCGCGACCGGCGCCGGAACTTGGAACGAAGCGACCGTCCATTCCGAAACGCCCGCCGTATTGAACGACGCGACGCGGAATTGATACGTCGTTCCGACGCGCAATCCCCAAGCGCGACGCGCCGTTTCGTTCGCGTCCATCGTCTCGGAAGCGCGCCAAGTCTTGCCGCCGTCGACGCTGTATTCGACGTAGAAACCCGTTTCGTTATTCGAAGCGTCGGTCCAGCTCAATTCGACTTCTCGCCGCGTCGCGTCGTAAGCGCCGAAAACGACGTTCGTCGGAGCGTTCGGGACGCTCGGCGTCGCGACGACAATCTCCGTAGTCGCCGAAATTTGCGAATCGTAAGCGCCGTTCGCGGCGGTCGCGACGACTTTCAACGCGAACCCGACGTCGGAAGCGGTCGGAGCGTAAGCGGCGTTCGTCGCGCCTTCGATCGGCGTCGCGTTTCCTTCGGCGTCGACGCGGTACCATTGGAACGTCGCTTCGTTGCGGGCGCCGTCGAGAACGACTCGCGTCGCCTCGCCGACGGTCGGAACGTCGCAGGTAAAGGACGCGCCTTCGAGAATATCGCGGCGAGCGTCGAAGGACGCGGTCGCGTAAACCGATTCGAGCGCCGTTTCGCCTTCGCCGACGACCGCTTTGACGCGGAAGTCGTAAACGCGGTCGGCGTAAACCTTTTGCGCGACGCGACCGGTCGCGGAACCGTCCAAAATTTGCGCGATTTTCCAAGCGCCGCCCGCCGAGCGATACTCGACGACGATCTTGGTCGCGATTTCGGAGTTGTTCGTCCAGCTCATCGGAAGCGTATCGGTTTCCGGGTCGTATTGGCCGAAGACGATCCCGCTCGGCGGAACCGGGCGCGAGTCGGCGGTTTCGTCGACGACTTGCGCGGTCGTCGAAGCGGCGGAGCTGACGTAAGCGACGTTGGCGCTCGTCGCGACCGCTTGGAGTTGGCAGCCGACGTCGTCGAGCGTCGGAACGTAGGTCGCGCCGGTCGCGCCTTCGATCGCGGTCGCGACGCCTTCGACGACGCGATACCATTGGATCGTCGCGTCGACGGAAACTTGCGCGCCGCCTTGGGTCGCTTCGATAACGCGATCCGGAACCGTCGCGGTAATCGCGACGCCGACTTGCGGCGCGTCGGTCGAAAGTTCGACGCTCGTAACGACGTCGCGCCCGTATTGGAACGACGCTTCGGCCCAATCGGAGGTAATTTTGACCGTTTGTCCGCTTTCGTCGACGTATTCGTAAACGGCGCGAATCCGGAAGTCGAAACGCGTGTCGCCGTAAACCATCGAGCAAACGCGGCCTTCGACGTCGCGCCCGACCTTCGCGGCGGAGCGCCATTGTCCCTTGCTCGCGCCGGTGTCTTTCATATACTCGATTTCGAAATAGCTTTCGTTGTTCGAGTTATCGCTCCAAGACATCGTCATTTTTTGCGTCGCCGGGTCGTAATTCGAGAAGACGACGTTCGACGGCGCGGTCGGGACGAAGCGGGCCGTTTCGAGGACGACTTCGCTAACGGCCGAGACGGTCGCGGCATAGGCCGGGTTCGCGCTCGACGCGACGACTTTCAGGCGGAGCCCGACGTCGGCGGCGGTCGGTTGATACTCGGCGGCGGTCGCGCCTTCGATCAACGTTTCGGTTCCGTCGGCTTCGACGCGATACCATTGGAAGGTCGCGTTCGCGGTTTCGGAATCGAAAACGGCCGAAATCGCTTCGTCGAGGGCCGGAACGGCGGTCGAGAAGGTCGGCGTCGTCAACGCGTCGGTTCGAGCGTCGAAAGTCGCGTAAACCCAATCGGAGGCGCCTTCGGCGTTGCGAGCGCAAACGCGGAATTGGTATTCTTTGTTCGCCCAAACATAGGACGCGACGCGCCCGGTTTCGTTCGCTTTCAACGTCGCGGAGGCGAGCCAAGTTTTACCGCCGTCGACGCTATATTGAACGACGAACGCCGTTTCGTCGGCGGAATTATCCGTCCAGCTCATCGGGAGCGCGTTGTTGGCCGCGTCGTAGGCGCCGAAAACCAAGTTCGACGGCGCGGCGGGCGTTTCCGGTTCAGGAGCCGGGGTCGTAAGCGTCGCGTAAGCGTAATCCGACGAGCCCGCGTCGTTGAACGCAGAAACCCGGAATTCGTAGGTCGTCGAGGGCGCCAAGTCCGTCGCGTAGAACGTCGTCTCGTTTTCGCCCGTCATACCGACCTCGACCCATTCGCCGTCGACTTGCATTTCGATCACGTAACCGAGTTCGTTGTCCGCGTTATCCGCCCAGGTCAGCGGGGCGACCATATCTTCGGCGATATATTCGCCGAACGTCGCGTCGCTCGGAGCCGAAGGAGCCGTTTCCGGTTCAGGAGCCGGGGTCGTAATCGTCGCGTAAGCGTAGTCCGACGAGCCCGCGTCGTTGAACGCAGAAACCCGGAATTCGTAGGTCGTCGAAGGCGCCAAGTCCGTCGCGAAGAACGTCGTCTCGTTTTCGCCCGTCATGCCGACTT
>JAFSDX010000275.1 GCA_017436025.1 Thermoguttaceae bacterium | reverse complement strand
TTTCCTGTTTTTCCTGTTTTTGCTTTTTGGGCTCTTTTGACTATTTTCCTGTTTTTAGCTTTTCTGTTTTTTTGATTATTTTTTCTCTTTTAGTTATTATAACTATTTTGCTTATTTTGCGCTGTTTGTCTAGTCGACGCGTTTCGCTTAGTTTGCGCCGCCGGACGCGCCGCCGGTAAAATCGGAGGGGACGGGGCGAGAAAATGGAAAAAATCGAGCGCGCGGCGTTGAAAAGAACGCGTTCGAGGTTATAATCGAAGAGAGGCGGAAGCGTCGGTCGGCGGCGTTTTTGCGCGTTTCGTTTCGAAAAAGGAAAAAAGAGGAGCCGAACGGACGGTCGCGGAGAGAGCGTCGCAAGGCGTTCTTTCGAGGAAAGTCCGGACTCCGCAGGATACGATGGCGGGTAACGCCCGCCGATCGCGAGATCAGGGAATAGCGCAACAGAAAGCAAACCGCCTGCGACGGTCTCGACCGTCGTCGGTAAGGGTGAAACGGCGAGGTAAGAGCTCACCGGCGGCCCGGGCAACCGGCCGGCCAGGCAAGCCCCATCGGGAGCAAGGTTAAACAGCGTCGCGTTCGACTTTCGGGTCGAGCGGGGGGCGATCCGTCCTCAAGACGCGGGTAGACCGCGAAGAACGGTTCGGCGACGAATCCGTCAAGATAAATGACCGTCCCTCTTTCGGGAGGACAGAATCCGGCTTATGTTCGACTCCTCTTTTTTTCTTTTTCGACGGCGCGTCGGCGTTCCGTAAAAAACGATCGTCGGAGTTTTTTCGTCGGTCGGGAGCGCGACGTTGGGAAATTTCGCGTTTGTCGCGATTTATTTCTTGAAACGAACGAGATTTCGCGGTATAATGGAGAACGCTTAGGTTTGCGGCGGCGACGTTCGCGGCGGTTTTGACACTTCAACGAAACGAATGAAAACGATGGCAAGCGCGTTCTTGACGAACGATCGACGCTCCTTTAAGCGGCGTTTTTCGACGGCGTTCGTCCGTCTTTGCGTCGGCGCGACGGTCGCCTCTTGGTGCGTCGGCGGTTTGGAAGCGTCGGCGCAGGGCGTCGGCGCGGCGTCGTCCGGCGACGTTTCGGCGGCTTACGAAGGTCGCGCGCTCTTTGTCCCGTCGCTC
Organism: Thermoguttaceae bacterium; assembly: GCA_017436025.1. Taxonomy (GTDB): domain Bacteria; phylum Planctomycetota; class Planctomycetia; order Pirellulales; family Thermoguttaceae; genus RUG369. The sequence goes on along the minus strand of JAFSDX010000275.1, from coordinate 30,385 downwards.
GATTTGGAGTCGCCGACCGTTTTTTCGTCCGTCGACGCGGCTCGCCGCAACCGCCCTCCGCAACCGACGAAGCGTTCCGAGGAACTTCTATATCCCGAAGGGTTTTTGAAACTTTCCGCGCCGACGCCGGAGCCGGTCGTCGAACCGACGGTCGAGGAGACGAAGGACGTCGTCGGGGAGCCGCGAGAATCGACGAAGAAGGAAGAGCCGCCCCGGCGACTCGACCCGTTCGCCGAAACGACTCCGCTCGCGCCTCCGCCCGAACCGGAGCCGCCGAAGAAGGAGGCCGGCGATCAAATTCTCTTTTTCGCGCTTTCGTTCGCGCTTGCCGCGCTCGGCGGTTTTATTTACGTCGATTATCGTTACCGCGAGCGTTTGAAAGCGGATTTGGCGCGCAACGCTCGTTTGCGTTCGCCGAACGCCGTCGCCGCCGATTTTGACGAATTGTTGATTTCCGCCGACGGAGAGCGTCTCGACGCCGCGTTTGACGATTTGGCTTTCCTGTCGAGTTCAAACGCGCCGACTTCGTTCGACGACGAGGAACCGTTCGAGCCGATTTGCGAACCGGCGCCGCCGACCAACGGGCCCGGTTTGAACGAGGAAAATTTCGACTTCGCCCCGTCTTCCGCGACGAATCCGAGGCCAACTTTGAGCGAGCCGGAAGAGGATTTTATCGTCGGCGTTCGTTGAGCGCGTCGGAGCGGCGCCGTTCGAGGAACCGTCGGCGGAGTCGGCGGAACGAACGAGACGACGGCGAAAGGAAAGAGAGAAGAATTTAACCCTGGATTCGGCGCTTTAAATAAAGCGGAATTATTAATAAAACCGACGCGACCGTTAAAGTTTAACGTCGCGTCGGCTTTTTTCGTTGTTAACGTCGACGATTAGAAACGACTCCCAACCGATGAAGATTCGAAGCAAAACGCTGATTCGAGCGGCGGGCTCCTTGGTTTCGCTCGGCGTTCACTCCTTAATGCCGACGCTCGACTACCGCGTCGCTTATTACGATCCGATAATCGATCCAGCGTATGAAAACGATGGAAAACGACGAATATATATTTTTTGGCACGAATATATTCAATTTTTCATTTATTTGCGAAGGCATTGTCGTTTGGCGATGTTGGCGAGTAAACACGCGGACGCCGACGTTTTGGAGCAAGTCGCGAATTTGCTCGGTTTCGACTGCGTTCGCGGCTCGACGAATCGCGGCGGCGTTCAAGCGTTGCGCGAGATGATGCGCAAAGAGCGGAGTGAAAAGCGGCATTTAACGATCACTCCGGACGGCCCGCGGGGCCCGCGTCGCGTTTTGGCGCCGGGATGCGTTTATCTTGCGTCGAAGTTGCAAATCCCGATCGTCGCGATGGGCGTCGGGTACGACCGGCCGTTCCGCTTTAAGAGTTGGGATCGTTTCGCGATTCCGCGTCCCGGTTCGCGAGCGCGTTGCATTCCGAGCGGCGATATTTGGGTTCCGCCCGACCTCGACCGCGACGGCGTCGAGCATTATCGCCGGCGAATCGAGGCGATTTTGAACGGTTTGACCGACGAAGCGGAGACTTGGGCCGAGTCCGGCGACTCTTACGTTGGCGAGTCAAGCGTTTTGCCGGGCCCGAAACGCTCGCTTCTTTACTTCTCGAAGCCGAAACAAGCGGAAATCGACGACGTTTGAGATAAAAAGACGAGGTTTTGCCGGTTTTGCGGTTGGTTAAACGTCGCGGATAACGACGAACGAGGCGAAAAACGTTAAGCGGCGCCGATAAAAGGTCGCGTTTTGGAAAATGTTAATTGGCGCTGAGAACGCTTCGCGTTTTGGAAAGCGATAATCGACGCCGATAAAACGTCGCGTTTTGAAAAGCGATAACCGGCGCCGATAAAACGTCGCGAATCGAAATTTTGACCGACGAACGATAAGGAGTGCGAAACGATGTTGAGGCGAACGGCGATTTTGTTGGCGGCTTTAACCCTAGGCGGCGTCGCTCCGACGACCGAAAACGCGGTCGTCGCCCAACAGAGCGCGAGCGTCGACGCTTGGCGAGCGGAGTACGAAGGGCGAATTCGGCGAACGTTGGAGGCGCGAAAGGAACAGAAACCTAACTTTGCGAAGGACGTTCAAACGACGAAACCCGATTTTATCGTTTATATCCCGCAAGTTGAGCCGGAAAAGTTAGGCGACTGTTACAACGATCACTTCCAAGTCTTCGACGGCCCGGGCGGAGCCCTCTTCGCGCTAACCTGCCAAGCGACGTGCGAAGGCGCGCTTGATCAACATGTAACGCTTTTCAAAAGCGTCGACGGCGGGAAAACTTGGTCGGCGCCGAAAGTCTTGGCCGGGCCGAAAACGTTCGATTCCGACGTTCCGATCGCGAGTTGGGGCTTCCCGATGGTCTCGAAGTCGGGCCGAATTTACGTTATTTACAATCAATACCAACCGGGTAAGGTTTCGACGAACCGCCAACACACCGGCTTAATGGTCGGAATTTTTAGCGACGACGGCGGCGAAACTTGGTCGGAACCGCAAACGATCGACCAGCCGCGAACGACGAACGACCCGACCGACGCGTCGATTCCCCCCGAATGGGTGGTTTGGCAAAAGCCGTTGCGGCTCGGCCCGGACGGAAAATACCTCGTCGGTTGCACTCGATACGCCGCGCCGGAGTTTCATTCGAAATTCAAAACGGCGACGGAATTCATCCGGTTTGAGAACATCGACGACGACCCGGAGCCGAAAAATTTGGTCGTTCGTTGGTTCGCGACGAACGACGACGTTCTCCGCGTCGGCGCGCATTGCGAAGAACCGGCGATCGTTAAGTTGCCGGACGGTCGGCTTTTCGCGCTCTTGCGAACCGGCGTCGGGCGACCGTATTGGACGGTTAGCTCGGACGACGGCGAAACTTGGTCGGCGCCGGAACCGCTCCTCGACCGCGACGGCGGAAAGCCGTTCGAACACCCGTTGTCGCCCTGTCCGATTTACGATTGGAAGGGGAACGAGGCGGCGAGCGGTTACTATTACGCGTTTTTGCACAATAAGTTTAATTTCGACGATAAAAATCCTTGGCAGAATCGCGGGCCGCTTTACCTCTTGGCCGGGACGTACCAAGCGGGGGCGCGTCAGCCGATTTGGTTCGCGGAGCCGAAACTTTTCGCCGACCGACCGAGCGGGCAGTCGTTTTATACGAGTTCGACGCAAGTCGACGGGCGCGCGGTTCTTTGGTATCCGGATCAAAAATTCTACTTGCTCGGGCGTTTTATCGACAAAAGTTGGTTTGAAGGCGTTCCGGCGCTGAAACTGAGCGAGTAAAACGGCGGAGTCGGGCGAGTAAGGCGCGTCTAATTTGGGCGTTGACGGACGAATAAGGCGGCGAAAATGAACGTCGCGGCGAAACGGCGGTTATTCGGCGTCGATTGGGAAAAATTGCGGCGGCGGATTGGCTCGATTAAAGCGGTCGCGCTGATTTTAGCGGTCGCGACGTTTGCTTTCATCGTTCGTTGGGGGCGAAAAAGAGACGGCGGCGATAAAAAGTAACGATTTTGCGACTTGCGCGGCGCGTTGTTTTGGAGTTTTGCGCAAACTGGGCAAACGGCGACGTCTGCGTGTTTTAAGAAAATAGGCGGTTTGGGACGATGAAAATCTTTTGCGCGGTTTCGGGGGGCGTCGACAGCGGCGTCGCGGCGGCGATTTTGAAGGAGCGGGGGGACGACGTTCGCGGGCTCTATATGCGGCATCGGTATCAGCCGACGCTCGACGCCGACGAAACGCGCCGCGTTCTCGCAAAATGGGCGAGCGGGGCAGACGGGGAAAACGACGGGAACGGGCGAAGCGGAAGCGGTCGCGAAGATTGGGTAAGGCCGGCGCTTTATTCGGTCGCGCGAAACGACGAGTTGACTGAAATCGCGCCCGACGCCGCCGTCGCGTTTTGGAGCGAACGAGGGCTTCCCGTCGACGCCGTTTCCGCGTTCGAAACGACGGCGTTTCTCGGAATTCCGTTGACGATTTTGGACGTCGACGCGCCCTTCGCCGCCGTCGTCGAGAATTTTGTCGACGAATACTTCGCGGCGCAAACGCCGAACCCTTGCGCGCTTTGCAACCGAACGATCAAGTTCGGGCTCCTCGACGACGTTTGCCGACGGCTCGGCGGGGAACGGCTCGCGACCGGGCATTACGTCCGCAAGCGCCGCGTCGCCGATTGGGTTGCGGAACTCGAAACGGCGGCGGAAAAAACGGCAAAGTCGATCGATTTTGACGGCGATTCGGCGGTTTGCGCAAACGGCGAAACTTGCGGGAACGGCGGCGTTGAGGAAGTTAGCGGAGCTTGCGGGAACGGCGGCGTTGATGAAGTTGGCGGAACTTGCGGGAACGGCGGCGTTGAGGAAGTTAGCGGAGCTTGCGGGAACGGCGACGTTGGGGAAGTTGGCGGAACTTGCGGGAACGGCGGAGCTGGGGCGCTTAGCGGGACTTGCGCAAACGGCGGCGAGTTTGCCGTTTTGCCCGATTGGTTAAAAGCGAACGGCGACGCGGTCTTTATCGAACGGGCGCCGTCGGCGAAAGATCAGTCGTATTTCTTGTACGGCGTCGACGCGGAGACGTTGCGACGGGTCGAATTTCCGGTCGGCGAACTCGATAAGAGCGAAGTTCGGCAAATTGCGCAAGATAGGGGGCTTCCGGTCGCGGCGCGCAAAGACAGCCAAGAGGTTTGTTTCGTTCCGGACAAGCGGCGGCTCGAGTTTATTCGCGACGTTCGGGCGGCGAATCCGGAGCGTTGGAGCGCGGCGCTCGACGACACTTCCGGCGATTTTGTCTCGCTCGACGGGAAGATTATCGGAAAACACGCGGGATACGAAAAGTTTACCGTCGGTCAGCGCAAGGGGCTCGGGATGGGGTTCTGCGAACGGATTTTCGTTCAACGGGTCGACGCGGCGACGAAGGCGGTCGTTCTCGGGCCTTACGAAGCGTTGGCGGTTCGCGAAATTTGCGCCGTCGACGCGAATTGGACGGCGCCGGTTCCGGTCGACAAAGATTTTCGTTGCGAGATTAAAATTCGGTATCGCAACGATTCGGTCGCGGCGACCGTTCGCGTCGCTTCCGACGGGACGTTCCGGGCGATTCCGGACGAGCCGCGTTTCGGCGTCGCGCCGGGGCAGGCGCTCGTTTGTTATTGGCGCGGGCGTTTGCTCGGCGGGGGACGTATCGTTCGCTAACTTTGGGCGTCGTCGCCGGCGTTAATTTAGGGGGAACGCGGCGTCTGCGGCAAACGCGCGCTTTGCGACGGTTCGCGTTGTTAGAATGCGCTAATTCGACGGCTTTTCGGGAGCGGAAAACGGGGCGGCGCGGAGAAATTTTTGCGCGTTTCTGGCGAAATTTGAAAAATTTAGCGAAAAAACGCCTCGCCCGGGGCGTCGCCGCGACGCAAACGGCGTATAATAATAAGGACGGCGTTTCTCTTTTTCGGCGTCGAAACCCGAGCGACGACCGGATCGGGAACGACGAAGAAACGCGTTCGCCGCTTCTTCATTGCGCGACGTTAATTTGGGACGTTGGGAGCGTTTGAAGCGTTGAGGCGATTTGGGGCGTCTAGTGATTAAAAAAATTTAAGAAATTTAGGAAGTCGAACGGGGGAAAATGGCCGACGTCGTTATTCGCGGCGCTCGCGAACATAATTTGGACGACGTTTCGCTGACGTTGCCGCGCAATCGTTTGATTTGCTTTACCGGCGTTAGCGGAAGCGGGAAGAGTTCGCTCGCGTTCGACACCTTGTACGCCGAGGGGCAGCGCCGGTACGTCGAGAGCCTTTCTAGTTACGCGCGGCAATTTTTGGGACAGCTTCCAAAGCCGGACGTCGAGCGGGTCTCGGGATTGAGTCCGGCGATTTCGATCGCGCAAAAGGCGGCTGGGCAAAACGTTCGCTCGACGGTCGGCACCGTCGCCGAAGTTTCCGACTTTTTGCGCGTTCTCTTCGCTCGCGTCGCGACCGGTTTTTGCCCGAAATGCGGGCGCCCGATCGTCGCGCAAACGAGGGCGCAAATTCTCGAACGCTTGAAGGTCGTTCCGAAGGGCGCCCGGCTCCAAATTTTAGCGCCGCTTCTCCGAAATCAAAAGGGGAGTTGCGTCGACCTCTTCGCAAACTTGCGCCGCAAAGGGTTTCGCCGCGTTCGCATCGACGGGCGGGTTCTTTCGCTCGACGACGAAATTTCGCTCGACCGGCGGTTACGGCGCTCCGTCGACGTCGTCGTCGACCGTTTGGTTCAGTCGGAAACGATTTATCGGCGGTTGGCGGAAGCGCTCGATTTGGCGTTGCAACTCGGCAAAGGGCGAGCGATCGCGCTGATTGAAGCGGCGGACGGCGAAAACGACGGAACGGCGAACAAAGCGGCGGACGCGGCGGAAAACGTCGACGGCGCCGAATTCGACGCGCCCCCGGCGTTCGTCGACGATTTGCCGTCGAACGCCGGAGCAAACGAACGGGAAGACGGCGGAACGGACGACGCGGCGCTCTTCGACGGACTCGACGCGGCGCCGGAAACAAACGCGAAATCGACCGGCGAAACGGAAATTTATTTTAGCGCCGATTACGCCTGTTCGCATTGCGGAATCAGCTTCGAGCGTCCGACGCCGCAACTTTTTAGTTTCAACAGTCCGCAAGGGCGTTGCCCGCATTGCCAAGGGCTCGGCGTCGTTCACTCGTTCGACCCGAAACTCTTGATTCCGGACGAAACGAAGTCGTTTCAGCAAGGTTGCGTCGTTCCGATCGGCAAATGGAAGGATATGGGGCGCTGGCGGCGGCACATTTATCAAGGAGTCGCCGACGCTTTAGAGAAACTGTACAATCTGGAGAAGAATTACGTCCTTGAAACCGCTTGGGAGGAGTTGGACGAGCGCGTTAAAAAGGCGTTGCTTTGGGGCGCCGGCGATTTGCACGTTACCTTCTCTTGGCGCAACGGTTCGGTCGAGCGGAAGTGGGGCGGTTCGTTCGAAGGGATTATTCCGAAAATGCTTAAGCAGTTTCGGGAGACGCGGAACAAGATGATTCTCGCCGCGATGGAGCGGTATATGAGTTCCGTTCCTTGCGCTTTTTGCGGCGGAAAACGACTCAACGAACAAGCGAGCGCGTTCCGAATCGAAACGAAATCGGACGCCGCGCCCTTCGCCGAAAAGAAGTCGTTCACGTTGCCGGAATTGTCGGATTTGCCGATTTCCGACCTACGCGAGTTCTTTAGCGGACTGAATCTCGACGAATCGGGGCAAATCGTCGCGCAAGATTTGGTCAAGGAGATTCGGGCGCGGCTCGGTTTCTTGATCGACGTCGGGCTCGGCTATCTTTCGCTCGGGCGGTCGGCGCCGACCCTTTCCGGGGGCGAAATGCAGCGAATCCGTTTAGCCGGGCAGATCGGCGGCGGGTTGGTCGGCGTTTTGTACGTCTTGGACGAGCCGTCGATCGGGTTGCATCCCCGCGACAACGAGCGGTTGATCGAGACGCTGACGCGGTTGCGCGATCTCGGGAATACCGTCGTCGTCGTCGAACACGACGAGGATACGATGCTCGCGTCCGATTATCTCGTCGATTTCGGGCCCGGCCCGGGGATTCGCGGCGGGAAGATCGTCGCCGCCGGATCGGTCGCCGACGTTTTGCAAAATCGCCGCGCGGAGTCGTTGACCGCTCGATTCTTGACCGGCGAAGAAGAGATCGCCGTTCCGAAAGAGCGCAAGGCGCCGGACGGGCGGTTCCTCGTCGTTCGCGGCGCGACGCATCACAACCTAAAGAATATCGACGTAAAAATCCCGCTCGGCGGCGTCGTTTGCGTTACCGGGGTCAGCGGGAGCGGAAAAAGTTCGCTCGTCAACGATATTTTGAAGGAAGCGCTCGCTCGCGACCTCAACCGAGCGAACGGCGAACCGGGCGCGCACCGAGCGATCGAGGGCGTCGAACACCTCAACAAACTGATTTCGATCGACCAAGCGCCGATCGGACGGACGCCGCGTTCTAATCCGGCGACGTATATCAAATTGTTTGACGATATTCGACGTTTGTATGCCGAAACGCCGGAAGCGCGGGCGAAAGGCTTCCAACCGGGGCGGTTCAGCTTCAACGTTCCGGGCGGGCGTTGCGAACATTGCGAAGGAAACGGCGCGACGAAGCTCGAAATGGATTTTCTCGCCGACGTTTGGGCGGTTTGCCCGGTTTGCGGCGGTCGACGCTTCAATCAAGAGACCCGCGCCGTCAAATATAAAGGGCTTTCGATCGACCAAGCGCTCGATTTGGACGTCGAAACCGCGTTGAAGCATTTTGAGAATATCCCGAAAATTCGGGAAAAGTTGCAAACTTTATACGACGTCGGTCTCGGGTATATGAAGCTCGGGCAGCCGTCGCCGACCCTTTCCGGCGGGGAAGCGCAACGCGTCAAGTTGGCGAAAGAACTCGTTAAGCGAAGCTCCGGGCGAACGCTTTACCTCCTCGACGAACCGACGACCGGCTTGCACTTCGCCGACGTCAAGCTCCTTTTAAACGTTTTGCGCAGTTTTGCCGACGCCGGGAACACCGTTCTTATCGTCGAACACAACCTCGACGTCGTCAAGACCGCCGACTGGGTGATCGACCTCGGCCCGGAAGGGGGGGACGGCGGCGGGCGCGTCGTCGCCGAAGGGACGCCGGAGGAAGTCGCCGAAGTTGCGGAGAGCCGAACCGGGCGCGCGTTGAAGGAATTTTTGAGCCGCGACCGACAAAAACTCGCCGAACGTCTCGCGGAGGCGGAAGCGTCGCGTCGCGAGGAAAGTGTTAAAACCGGCAAAGCCGTTAAAGTCGGCGGCGGGCGCGAAGACGGCGGCGTCGACGGGGACGAAAACGGCGCGACGGAAAGCGTTGGCGGCGTTAAAGTCGGTAAAATCGTTAAAAGCGGCGCTCCCGGCGGTCAAGACGGCGGCCCGACGATTCCGAGCGTCGAGATCGAGGGCCCGATCGTTATCGTCGGCGCTTGCGAAAACAACCTGCAAAACATCACCGTCGAGATTCCGCGCGACAAAACGACCGTCTGTTGCGGGCCGAGCGGGAGCGGGAAGTCGTCGTTGGCGATCGACGTCGCTTACGCCGAGGGGCGGCGCCGTTACGTCGAGAGCCTTTCCAGTTACGCGCGGCAATTTTTGGGACAAATTCGCAAGCCGAAGGTCGAAAAGACGTTCGGAATCGCGCCGTCGATCGCGATCGAGCAAAAGACGACGAGCCGTTCGCCGCGCTCGACGGTCGGGACGGTTTCGGAGATTCAAGATTATTTGCGGATTTTGTTCGCCCGACTCGGCGTTCCGCATTGCCCCGATTGCGGCGTCCCAATCGGAACGCAGTCGACCGACCAAATCGTCGCGCGGATTCTTTGCGGCGAACCCGATTCGCGCCTGTATATTTTGGCGCCGCTGACGTTGGAAATCGGGGACGATTATCCGAAACTTTGGGAACGGCTCCGTTCGCAAGGCTTTTTGCGGGTTCGCGTCGACGGCGAAACGCATTCGCTCGACGCGCCGCCGGAAATCGACCGTCGCGCTCGACATTCCGTCGAAGTCGTCGTCGACCGAATCAAATTGAAGGGGGACGCCGACGACAAAGCGTTCCGCGGTCGCGTCGCCGGAAGCGTCGAAACCGCGCTCGATTGGGGCGCCGGGGTCGTTCGCGTCGCCAAGGCCGACTCGGCGAAACCGGAGCGCGATTGGGAAACGACGACGATGAGCCGCCGTCTTTCTTGCGAAAGTTGCGGGCGGGCGTTCGAACCGCTGACGCCGCGCCATTTTTCGTTCAACAGTCCGCTCGGCTGGTGTCCGCATTGCGAAGGGTTGGGGACGCAAACCGGTTCAAACCCGCAAAGTTTCGTTAAAGACCCTAAATTGACGCTGGCGGAAGGGGCGGTCGCGCTTTGGTCGGATTTCCGGACGCCGACGACGGTCGCGACGTTGCGGGCGTTCGCTCGCGGGCTCGGCTTGCCGCTCGACGTTCCGTTCGAGCGATTGGACGCCCGATTCCGCCGCGCGATTTTCCAAGGAACCGGCGACCGTTGGTTCGACGCGACCGTCGCCGACGTCGAGGTCGCGACCCGCGCGACGACGCCGGAAGAGCGGGCCGCCGGAACGTTCGCGCCGACTTCGCCCGGAACGCCGACCGCGTTTAAGTTCCAATTTAAAGGGATTTATCCGGCACTCGAAGAAGCGGGGCGAATCGCGCCTTATTATCGGAGTCGGCTCGAGTATCGCGTCGACGAATGCGAGTGTTCCGCTTGTTTGGGGAGCCGTTTGCGCGACGACGTCGCCGCCGTCCGCTTCCGCGATTTGACGCTCGACCAAATTTGTCGAACGCCGCTCGGCGAGTTGGCGCGATTTTTCGCCGATTGGGAGCCGTCGCCGACCGAGCGGAAGGTCGCCGGGGAAGTCTTGGACGAGATTCGGGCGCGGTTGCGTTTCTTGGTCGACGTCGGGCTCGACTATTTGACCCTTTCCCGACCGGCGCCGTCGTTGTCCGGGGGCGAGTCGCAGCGGATTCGGTTGGCGGCGCAAATTGGGAGCGGGTTGGTCGGCGTTTTATACGTCTTGGACGAGCCGACGATCGGTTTGCACCCGCGCGACAACCGCCGCTTAATCGCGTCGTTAAATAAGTTGCGCGACTTGGGGAACACCCTCCTTATCGTCGAACACGACCGCGAGGTAATCGAAAACGCCGACAATGTGATCGATTTCGGCCCGGGCGCCGGCGCGCGCGGCGGGCTCGTCGTCGCCTCCGGAACGCCGGACGAAGTGAAGCGCGACCCGAATTCCGTTACCGGCCCTTACCTTTCGGGGGAAAAATCGATACCGATACCGGTTAATCGTCGCATTATTGGATAAGCGGAGCGAAACGGCGACGTTTTAAGGGCGGTTTTGAGGAATTTGTCGTATTTAACGGCGCGCCGCTTCGTCGCTTGAAGTTTGCGTTGGGGGCAAGCGGCGAACGTTGGCCTTGTTGTTTTTACTTTGGAAGTTAATTGGTTGAATAATGAAAAAGAGCGCCGAAAATTCGGAAGCGAACGTTTCGAACGCCGCGAGCGAAGCGGGCGAAAAAGCGGATTTGGGCGCGAAACCGCAAGACGCCGTCGCCGAGACGCCAAAAAAGAGGGGGGCGAGAGCGTCTAAACGGTGTAAAAAGAGCGAAAAGACGCCGACTTTGCCGGAGATAACGCCCGACGCGGAGAAAAAAACGCCGGTTAAGAAGTCGGCGCGTTCTAAGACGACGGCGGAAGTTGCGGAAGTTGGGGAGTCGATGCCGGTTAAGAAAACGACGCGTTCTAAGACGACGGCGGAAGTTGCGGAAGTCGGGGAGTCGACGCCGGTTAAGAAGTCGGCGCGTTCTAAGAAGTCGGCGGAAGTTGGGGAGTCGACGCCGGTTAAGAAGTCGGCGCGTTCTAAGACGACGGCGGAAGTTGCGGAAGTCGGGGAGTCGACGCCGGTTAAGAAAACGACGCGTTCTAAGAAGACGGCGGAAGTTGCGGAAGTTGGGGAGTCGACGCCGGTTAAGAAGTCGGCGCGTTCTAAGAAGTCGGCGGAAGTTGGGGAGTCGACGCCGGTTAAGAGGTCGGCGCGTTCTAAGACGACGGCGGAAGTTGGGGAGCCCGCGCCGGTTAAGAAGTCGACGCGTTCTAAGAAAACGACGAAGAAAGCGCAAGACGGCGAGAATTTGCCGGTTGCGGAAGCGGAAAATAGGGAGAACAGCGAAACTTTGACGGCGGAAGTTGCGGAAGCCGAAGGGAACGCGGCGCCGCTCGACGCGTTGCGGGCCGTTTTCGCGAACGTCGAATCGCAACTTTCCAACGCGGAAAAGGAACGTCGTCGCGCCGCCGCGGCGGAACGGCAATCGCGGCCACCGGTCGCGAGCGACGTCGATCGGTCGCTCGACTTGCCCCCTTGGGCGCCCGGTTGGTTGATCGCGCGCGGCGCCCGGCAAAACAACTTAAAATCGATCGACGTTCCGTTCCCGATTTCGGCGCTCGTCGCGGTAACCGGCGTCAGCGGCAGCGGAAAAAGTTCGCTTGTCGAAAACGTTTTATATCGGAACTTAGCTCGAATTTTGAACCGTTCGCAAGTTCGCGCCGGTTCCTGCGACGAACTCGTCGGCGTCGATAAAATTAACAAAGTCGTTCAAGTTGACCAAGCGCCGATCGGGCAAACGCCGACCTCGAATCCGGCGACTTACGTCGGCGTTTTCGACTTGATTCGTCGACTTTACGCCGAATTACCCGAAGCGAAAACTCGCGGGTACGCGCCGCGCCGATTCAGCTTCAACGCGCCGGGCGGACGTTGCGAAAAGTGCGAAGGCTCCGGCCTTTTGAAAATTGAAATGCATTTCCTCGCCGACGTTTGGATTACCTGCGACGCTTGCGGCGGGAAGCGGTACGACGCCGAAACGCTCGAAGTGAAGTTTCGCGGAAAGTCGATCGCCGACGCGCTCGAGCTGACTTGCGGCGACGCGTTGAAATTGTTCGAGCGGATTCCGCCGATCGCGCGGATTTTGCGGACGCTTTGCGACGTCGGGCTCGACTATTTGACGCTCGGGCAACCGTCGCCGACCCTGTCCGGCGGGGAAGCGCAACGCGTCAAGTTGGCGGCGGAACTTTCCCGAATCGATTCCGGGAAAACGTTTTACATCCTCGACGAGCCGACGACCGGCTTGCACTTCGAAGACGTTCGCAAGTTGCTCGACGTCCTGCATCGCCTCGTCGACTTGGGGAATACCGTCGTCGTCGTCGAACACAACCTCGACGTAATCAAGAACGCCGACTGGATTATCGACGTCGGGCCGGAAGCCGGGCTCGAAGGGGGGCGGCTCGTTTTCGCCGGGACGCCGGAACGGTTGGCGGAGTATTCGGCGCGTTGGCTGGCGGCGTCGGAGGAAGAACGGCGAACGACGCTCCGCAGTCATACCGGCGAGGCGTTGATCGAGGTTTTCCGCGAAGGAACGTTCGCCGAGCGGCCCGTTTTGGACGTTAAAGAGTATTGGGCGAGTCAAAAAACGCCGACGATCGAGAGCGAAGAGGTCGCCGAAGAACTCGGAAGCGAGTCGGTCGCGACGCCTTGGGAGACGGACGGGCGGCGCTGGCACTGCGAAACGCGGACGAGCCGCGTCGGAACCCCTTGCCGTTGGAGCGGGAAAGCGTTGGCCGCCGTCGTCGACCGGCTGGAAGAGTCGCCGCTCTTGGCCGAAACCGATTGGAATAATCGAACGATCGTTGAAATTCGAGCCGAAAAGAAGTCGCTCGGCTGGTTTTTTCACGCGCTGACGTCGGAAGAATGGCTTCTTAAGCTGAAATTCCGGACGGCGTTCGATACGTTCGACCAAGCGACGCTCGTTCGCGAACTCGATTTGAAGCCGTTGAACGACGTCGACGAAATCCCGCTTTACGGAACGCAGCCGCGCGTCAAAGTCGAGTCGGTCGGGCATTGGCAGGAGATCGAACTGAAGGTTTTTTCGTTCGACGAGATCGATCGCCCGGAATTTTGGGCGTTTCTCGACCGCGCCGTCGAGCGGTTCGGCGAGGCGGTCGAGCGGGCGAAGGAAAACGAAATCGACTTGACGCCTTGGAAAACGCAAGGGCGCGAATGGCATATGTCGCCCGGCGGCTTTTACGGCGGGGGCGACAAAGCGCGTTGGCCGTTCGGGATTTTGCTGAAAACGTTCGAGATTGTCGAGTCGATTTCCGCCGAGTCGAAACCGGTTTGGACGAATAAAATTGTCGTTCCGTTTTTCGAAAAGAGCGCGAAACGGCCTTGGTGCCAAGTTTACACGAAGAATTGCGACTTTGTTTGCGTTCAAATCAACGCGCCGAAGGGAACCGTTCCGCTCGGAAGCGTCGCCGACGTCGGGTTCGAGCCGGAAGTCGACGCGTCGAACGCCGATTTCGACGCCGTTTATTTGCGTTTCCGAACGAGAAACGAATTTAACGGCGAGAAATTGCGCGAATTGTTGCAAGAAACGTTTGATAAAATTCAAACGGAAAACGAATAACGGTGTTTAAAACGGTTTGCGTCGCGCGACTTTCAGCGCGTTTCACGTTTCCGTCAAGTTTGGACGCGTTTAAAAGACGTCGCGTTTGAAAACGAAAAAAAAGCGCCGAAAACGAAATAAGGTTTGATTTGTAAATCAAACGATTTTGGATTTTCGGCGCGTTTTCGTTTTTGCGTTTTACTTTGTTTCGCGAACGAGAAGCGCGAGGTCGCCCGCCGGGAGGGTTCCGTTCTTTTGCGATTCGATTCCGAGCGGTTTCGCGAGGCGGCGAAAACCGGTTTCGGAGCCGAACCGAGCGCGGAACGTCGAGCGAAGGAGGCGGTCGAGCGTCGGCGCTTCGAAGCCGGGCGTATGACAGGTCAACATAACGAACGCCGTCGTTTCCGACAACAGCTCGACGCAACGTTCGAGGAGCGGCGGCAGGTCGCGGGAGAGGCGCCAAACTTCGCCGCGCGCGCCGTGTCCGTAAGTCGGCGGGTCGAGGATAATTCCGTCGTAAACGACGCCCCGTTTGAGTTCGCGTTTGACGAATTTAACGGCGTCGTCGACGATCCAGCGGATGGAACCGGGCGTCGGGCGCGTCGCGTCGTCGGCGTTTGACGATCGCGCAAGATTTAACGGGTGCGCGGGGTGAAGCGGTTGCGCGGCGTTTGATTGTGTTGATTTTTGAAACGGCAGTTGATTGTCGGCGTTTTTTTGGGCGTTTTCAAACGACGTTTTGGCTTCCGCTTTGACTTCAACGTCGGCGTCCGGCGTCGGGAAGGAAAGGGCGGCGTTGCGGCGAGCTTGCGCGACGATGTTGCGGGCGGCGTCGAGGTGCGTCGTCTCCGCTCCGGCGGCCGCGGCGGCGAGCGCGCTTCCGCCGGTGTACCCGAAAAGGTTCAGGACGCGAGCCGGTCGACCGGTTTGGTTGGCGATTTTTCGACACAACTCGTCGATTCTGTCCCAGTTTTCCGCTTGTTCCGGGAAAACGCCGAGGTGCCCGAACGGCGAACCCTTCAGTTCGAAGAGAAAACGGCCCGCGTGTTCGATCGTCCAAGGTTGGCTCGACATCGTTTCGGCGCGTTGGCCTTGCGACGCGTCGGCGACCGTTTCGGCGTTAAAGTATTGGCGCCCGAGTTCGGTTAGCGGCTCCCAAACGCCGCGGAAGCCGAGCGCGTTCGAGGCGTTTTGGGTGCGGTTTTGTCGATCTTGTCGGTTTTGACGATTGTTGGGCGGCGAATCGGGTTTTTGCGGGACGAACCGAGCGTCGGCGCGACTCCAAAGAGCGGGCGCGCCGCGTCGGACGCCTTCGGCGACGGGGCAAAGGCGGTCGAGAAGGAGCGGGCCGAAGCGTTCGAGTCGGCGACCGGCGCCGAAATCGACGAGGACGTATTCTTGTTCGGAAAACATAAAACGGGAAGGTTGGGGGGAATTTAACGGTCGCCGCGCCGGTAAAATGGGAAAACGGCGAAGACGGCGGAAATATAACGTCGGCAAAACGGCGGCGCGACGGAACGCGAAATCCGGCTCGACGCGTCGACGTTTCCCTTATTGTAAAGGAAAGCGCGCCGTTGAAAATGGAGGGGGGCGAAATTTCCGCCGAAAGGAACGGCGATTTTTTGCGTTTTTTCGTCGAAAAATTGGTTTTTAGGACGTGAACTTGGTTTTTGTTTGAAAACGTCGGCGCGTTGAGGCGGTTTGGGGGCGCGGTTTCGGAAATTTGAAAGAAAATCGGCGGTTTTTGGAAAAAAGGGGTTGGCAAATCGCAAAAAGACGTTAAAATATTGTTAAAGAGTTTCGGGGCGTGGCGCAGTCTGGTTTAGCGCGTTTGACTGGGGGTCAAAAGGTCGCTGGTTCGAATCCAGTCGCCCCGACTTTGAACGGCGTTCCGTTGGGAACGTTCTGACCGAAAAGCCTCGTCGGTTTTGGCCGAACGAGGTTTTTTTGTTTCTTGGAACGTCGAACGCGGCGCAAGAATCTTGGCAAGGCGAAAGAACGCGCTTAAAGCCGTTGAATCCGGCAAAATAGTTGGAATAGGCAAGACCGTTAAAGTCGTCGGGTTGATAAAGCCGTTGAAAACGTCGAACGTCGAACGTCGAACGTCGAACGTTGAACGGCGGCAGGCGCGTCCGTCGGAGGGAGAAAGGCGGGCGAAACGGGCGGCGTTAAGCGGTGATTTTTGAATGTTGAACAGTTTGGAAGGGAGGGCGGCGACCTTGGAAAACGCGGAGAAAAAGAAGGCGACGCCGAAAGTCGCGTTTGTTTGCGTTCATAATTCTTGCCGGAGTCAAATCGCGGAGGCGTTCGGGCGAAAGCTCGGCGCCGGCGTCTTCGAGGCGTTCTCGGCGGGGACGGCGTTGAAGGACCGAATCAACCCGGACGCCGTTCGACTGATGCGCGAACGCGGATTCGACTTGGAGGCGACGCAACGCCCGAAAACGCTCGACGCGATTCCGACGCCGGACGTCGTTATAACGATGGGATGCGGCGTCGTTTGCCCGTTCGTTCCGGGGGCGAGCGTTGAAGATTGGGGGCTCGAAGACCCGACCGGGCGCGACGATTCGTTTTTTGGAACGGTTATCGACGAAATCGAGCGGCGCGTCGGCGAGTTGATCGAGCGACTCCGTTAAAAGCGGGAGTTTTGATTCGGATTATTTTCGTTTGATTTTTTGACCGCGGCGTTCGAGGCGCGGTTTTTTCTTTTATTTTGCGCTTTTTCTCGACTTTTTCCGCTTTTTTCTTGCATTGCGGGCGGGCGTCTGGTATCATCGTATCGACGGCGGCGTCGGCGAACGGTCGCGCGGCGGCGTCGGACGGTTGTTTCTGACGATTTTAACGTTGAAACCGGTTTTGACGGCGAACGCGCTTGGCGTTTAGGGCCGTCGGTTCCGGCGATTGGAATAAATTTGAATAAAATTGGAACAAATAGAGCGATTTTAGCGATTTTAGCAAAGGAAAGGTTGGCGAAATGAGCGGTAAAATGGGACGTCGCGATTTTGGGGTTTCTTGCGTCGGAGCGACGTTGGCGGCGTTGAGCGGCGCGGCGTTCGGCGGAGCGTCGGCGAAGTCGGCGTTCGGTCAAGAAAACGGCGCGGCGGACGGTCAAAATGGCGAAAATAGCGAAAAAATGCGGATTCTGCTCGTCGTCGGCGGGCACTCTTACGATCGCGACGGCCTGCACGCGGCGTTGAAAGATTGCCCGAATTCGACGTTCGAAGAAATTTCGATTCCGGAAAAGCAAGATATGCTAAAGCCCGGCCTCTCGAAGGATTACGACGTCGTCCTCTTTCACGATCAGTCGTTTTTCGAGTTGACGCAAGAGCAAAAGGACAATTTGACCGCGCTTTGGTCGGACGAAGGAATCCCGACGGTGATGCTGCACCACTCGCTGATTTCGCACCCGGAATTTCCGCTCTTCCGCGACGTGTTCGGGGCGCAATTTTTGCTTAAAGAAACGGAAATCGAAGGGCGCGTCTACCGCAAGTCGACTTACCTCCACCCGACCGACGTCAATATTTACATCGTCGACCGCAAACACCCGATCACCGAAGGCGTTACCGATTTCAAAATCAACGACGAAGTATTCCAATACGTCTATTTCAATCCGCGAATCGACGTGTTGGCGCGCACCGACCACCCGGAATCGGACGCGCCGGTCGTTTGGACTTGGCGGTACAAGAAAACGCCGGTTCTCGGGCTGATTCAAGGGGACGCCGGCGGCGCGTTCGGCGACCCTAATTACCGCAAAATCCTTTACCAAGGCTTGCGTTGGCTCGTCGAACAAAAGAAAAACGGTTGATATACGACGTTGTTGGGTCGAAAATGCGTTATTATTTGATTTGGTAATCGAATAAAAAACTGGCGGCGTCGCGAAAATTTTACGGCGTCGCGAAAATGTTTTCTCGGTTGAAAAAGGCGCTTCGGTCAAACGGAAATAACGGAATTTCGGCGGCGGCGAGACGGCGCGGACGACGAGCGGAAACGTTCGAAAGGCGCGAAACCTCGACCGACGGCGGACGGGGCGTTTTGCGCTTTCTCGGCGGCGAAGGCGTTGTCGACGGTTTTTCGATTTATTGGTTAAAATCGGTTGACTCGGTAAAAACGGCAACGCGACGGCGCGTTAAACGACGGCGTTAGGGACGTCGAGGAGGAATGTGTCGGCTTGATAGACCGGGCGGTTTTTAATGGTTGCAAGGAATTTAAGGAGGAACGAAAATGAAACGGCGAAAAATCGGGTTCCTCGGAGCGGTCGCGGCGGCGTTTTGCGGCGTCGCGGGACTTTGCGCTTCGAGCGACGGGGCAAAATGGGCGGTTTCGGCAAATTGGGCGTTCGCGGGCGACGTCTTCGAAGCGGCGAAAACGGTCGAGCGACCGACCGAATGGACGCTTAGCGTCGACGGCGCCGGGGAGGAAAAGGACGGCGTTTTCGAGTTAAAGGGCGGCGACAACTCCGCGTCTTGGCGGTCGAATCCGGTCGCGTTCGAGCCGGGGAAAGTTTACCGCTTCCGCTTCAAAGCGTCGGTCGTTCCGGGGGGCGGAACCGGGGCGAGCGCGCCGTCCGGAACGTCCTTCGCGCATTACGATTTTACCGATTTTCCGAAAAAAGAGACCCCGGAAGATTATTATTCGTTTGTTTTCGTCGCGCCGAAGAACGTCGACAAGGCGCAACTCCGCTTCGGGCAATGGGACTCGCGCCGCTATTACCGCTTCGCCGAGCCGACCTTGACGGCGGTTCAGCCGATTTACGGACTCTTGAAATCGCGAGCGAGCGAACAACGCGGCTCCTGGACCGAGCCGAAGGAAGTCCTCCCGCTTGGCGCCGGGGAAGCGATTTCGGACGGCGTTTACCGCTTTACCAGCTTCCGCGCGTCGGAGCCGAGCAACTTCGACCGCCCGCTCGTTTCGACGACGAGCGGTTTCAACACCAACCGCTGGACGCTCGGGAACGGCGCGGAAGTCGTTTATCGCTTCTCGCTCGAATCGAAAATTTGCAAAGCGGAAATGACCGGCGACGGCTTAGGGTTTTATTTTAATAACGGTAAAATCGTTAAAAGCCGCAAAATCCCGTTCGTTTCCGGGAAAATTTCGATGAATATCGGTCATTCGACCGGCGGACGCGCCGTTTTGGAAGGTTCGCTCGACGGCGAAAACTGGACGGCGTTGGGCGAAGTCGCCGGAACCGGAACGCTTGAAAAGTCGCTCGAAACGCTCCTCGACGGGAAAGCGGCGGAAGAAATTTTCGTTCGCGTTCGCGGCGAAGCGGGGGAAGACGGGAAATGGTGCAACTCGCAAGTTTACAGCCTCTCGGCGGAATTGACGCTCAACCCAACCGACGCGCCGCTCTTTAGCGGGCTCGGCGAGACCTATTTTGCCGATTTTGTCGACGGCGCCGATTATCTCGTCGGGGAAGATAAGCGCGAAAAGTTGCGGAAGGCGTCGCAAGCGGCGAGCGAAGGCGAGAAGAAAGGCGAGGAAGCCGGAACGGCGGAACGCGAACCGACGTTTTACGCGCTCGGCGAAGAAACGTTTTGGACGTTTACCGGCGAACGTTTCGGAAAACTTTCGCGGGGCGGCTTGACCCAAGACGAAAAATCCCCCCTCTTCGGCGAAAACGGCGGCTCGCCCGACTGCGAACGGCGTTACCTCCTCGGCGGCGGACGCGGGCTCGTCTTCGGAACGCGCTTCTTCCCCTATTTCGTTCAAAATTTCACCCGCGAAATTTCTGGAATAACCGGCAAAACCGATAAAATTTCCTTCTCTTGGTGCGAACAAGATTACCGGATTCCGAAAAAGGCGAAGGAAACGAAAATCGGCGCCGCGGAACCGATTCGCATTTACGCCGCGAAAAACGATTTCGAGTCGTTCCAAGTCGCGATTCGTCCGGCTTTCGAACGCGGAATCAACGGGATTACCGGCGCCGTCGTCGGCGATTTGACCGGCCCGAACGGCGCGACGATTTCGGCGGAAAACGTCGATTTGCGTTACGCTTACTACCATTACGTCGCGAATCCGACCGACAAAACTTGCGCGGTCGGCTATTATCCGGACGCGTTGGTTCCGCTCGAAGCCGGTTCGGACGGGGAAGGGGCGCCGCTCGTCGTTCGACAAGGGGAAAACCTCCCGATTTGGACGACCGTCCGTGTTCCGGCCGACGCCGCGCCGGGGACGTACCGCGGTTCGATTCGCTTGACCGGAACGACGCGTCCGACGTTGGAGACCGTCGATAAGTTCGACGCGACGATTCCGTTCGAAGTCGTCGTTTGGGACTTCGCGCTTCCGGCGAAAAACACGCTCGAAACCGCTTACGGCATGTCGCCGGGGAATATTTGGCGGTATCACAACTGCAAAACGGAAGAAGATAAACGCGCCGTTTTTGAAAAATATTTGAAAATTTTCGGCGATTACCGGATTAGTCCGTACAATCCGGCCCCGCTCGACGGCATCGGCGTCAAATGGTTCCCGGAGGAGAACCCGCCGCGTTGCGAACTCGATTTCTCGCGCTTCGAAAAAGAGATGACGCGGGTCTTCGAAAAGTACAACTTCACGAACTTCCGCCTCCCGTTCCAAGGGCTCGGCTGGGGGACTTACGCGGAGTCGGCGGAGGGGGAAATCGCCGGTTACGCCGGGGATACGCCGCAATATAAAGCGATGATCGCCGATTACGGCAAGAAGTTGCAAGAGGGCCTCCGCGAACGCGGCCTCCTCGACGCGGCTTACGTCTATTGGTTCGACGAACCGGAGCCGAAGGATTACGGCTTCGTCGCTCGCGGGTTCGCCAAGCTCAAGAAATACGCGCCGGAAATCGACCGCATGCTGACGGAGGAACCGTCGCCCGAGTTCCGAAAAATCCTCGAAGAGAACGACGCGTCGATCGACGTTTGGTGCCCGGTCAGCCCGGCTTACGACGCGGAGCAAGCGAAGATCGAAGAGGACGCCGGGAACCGCTTCTGGTGGTACGTCTGCTGTTACCCGAAAGAGCCGTATTGCACCGAATTCACCGATCACCCGCCGGTCGAAATGCGGATTTGGCATTGGCAAACGTTCGAGCGCGGCATTACCGGCTGCCTCGTTTGGGAGTCGACGTACTGGACGAGTTCCGCCGCCTACCCGGAACAAGCGCAAGACCCCTACCGCGACCCGATGTCTTACGTCTCCGGGTACTCGACGCCCGCCGGAACGAAGCAGTTCTGGGGGAACGGCGACGGTCGCTTCGTCTATCCGCCGCTGAGCGCCGCGACGCCGGGACGCAACGGCGGGAAACCGATCTTCGACGACCCGGTCGCGAGCGCGCGTTGGGAAATGATTCGCGAAGGCGTCCAAGATTACGAGATGCTGTCGATGTTGAAAAAGTTGACGGAAAAACGCGATTTGACGGACGCGCAACGGAAGAAAGTTGAAGAAATTTTCGACTTCTCGCCGATAACGACCGATATGACGACCTTCTCGACCGACCCGAAACCGCTCCTCGAAAAGCGCCGCGCTCTTGCGGAGTTGATCGTCGAGCTGAGTAAATAACGGCGGAGAAGAGCGTTGGAAAACGGGCGGCGCGACCGGTTTGACGTTTTTAGCGGTTGGAAATTGACGCTGTTAAAACCGCCGCTAAAACCGTTAAAATCGGTCGAGTCGCCGAAAACGAAAAGCGCGTCGACGTTCGGCGTTCGTCGGTTGGCGGACGTCGAAGCGGCGGCGCGTCGCGTTGCGTTCGGGGTTCGCGAGCGGGAGCGAAACGGGCGGTTTTCGGCGATTTTGTCCTTATTAATTAATATAAGGGATTAATTAATATAAGGGCGAAAACGGTCGAAAACCGACGCGAACAAGCGCGACCGGAATCCGGTTCGACGACGGCGGACGGTTCAAAATCGGGAGCGCGCCCGATACGTTAGAGGAAATAAGAGGAAATGACCGAAAATAACGGAAACGCCGAAAATAACGATTCGCAAACGTCGACCGCCTATTCGCCGACCTTCGCCCGCCTTATCGAGGTGAGCGAAGCCGACGTCGATATTTGGGGGCACGCGAACAACGTTTGCTATCTCCATTGGATGCAGGACGTCGCGGTCGCGCACTCGGCGGCGATCGGTTGGTCGGCGCAACGCTACCTCGATTACGGCGCGATTTGGGTCGTTCGGCGACACGCGATCGAGTACCGTCAGTCGGCGTATCGCGGCGAAAAAATTCTCGCGCAAACTTGGATCGCCGATATGAAAAACGTTACGAGTACGCGGCGTTACCGCTTTTTGCGCCTTCCGAACGACGTCGACGCGGCAAATTTTGACGGTTTTATGGAAAATCCGGACGATATTCCCAAGTCGGCGATTCTCGCGACCGCCGAAACGCTTTGGGCTTTCATTTCGCCCAAGACGCAGCGCCCGGTTCGCGTCGCGGCGGAGTTGCGCGAGACGTTCGAGAAAATGGGACGGCAAGGGAACGTTCGCTTCCCGAAATTGCGTTGACGGGGACGGCGGAACGCTAGGGACGCTTATTTAGACGTCCGCGTCGCTAAATTTGCGCAAAATTTGTTTACGAGCGAAAAACGGTTGTTGACGCCTTTTTCGTTTGGGGTAAAATTAACCGGGGTTAAGTTAACAAGGAGAACGCCGATGGAAAAAACGAGAACGATTATCGACACGTATCACGACGTTTACACCGAGTCGCTCGACTTGCGGGAAATTTACTCGACTCCGACCGGCGCGATTCCGTTCCGCGTTTCGAAGCGGCGGTTGCACGGCGGCGTTCAAGACGGCGTCGACGTCGTCGAGATCGACGCGGGCAAGTTCTCGTTCGTCGTTCTTTTGTCGCGCGGGATGAATATTTGGAAAGCGCGATGCGGCGACGTCGAGCTGAAGTGGGATTCGCCGGTTCGCGGGCCGGTTCATCCGCGTTTCGTTCCGATTTTCGCCCCGAACGGCTGCGGTTGGCTCGAAGGGTTCGACGAATGGGTCGCGCGTTGCGGGCTCGAAAGCAACGGGGCGCCGGAGTTCGACGAAAACGGCGTCCTCCGTTACCCGCTGCACGGACGAATTTCGAACCTCCCGGCGCGCCGCGTCCAGGCAACGGTCGACCCGGAAACCGGAATGATTCGGCTGACCGGCGAAGTTCTTGAAACGAGCGTTTTCGGGCGGCGGTTCAAGCTGACCGTTTCTTACACGACTTGGGCCGGGTCGTCGACGCTCCTTGTCGAAGATTCGATTACCAACTTAGCGAGCGTCGACGACGAGTTCGAGCTGCTTTATCACATTAATACCGGTTATCCGTTCGTCACGCCGGGGGCGAAATTCGTCGCGCCGTTCCGCCGAATGTGTCCGCGCGACGAAAACGCCGTCGCCGAACTCGACGCTTGGGACGCTTTCCGCGAACCGATTCCCGGTTGCGCCGAAACGTGTTACCTCTTCGACTTGGCCGCCGAGGAGAACGGCGACACGTCGGTCGCGCTCCTGAACGCCAAGGGGAACCGCGGGCTGTCGCTTTCGTTCAATAAAAACGATTTTCCCTGTTTTACGCTCTGGAAGACGCAGCGTCCGAACGGCGATATTTACGTTTCGGGAATCGAACCGTCGGTCAACTTCCCGAACCGCCGCTCGTTCGAGAAGAAACAAGGGCGCGTCGTTCCGCTTGGGGCGGGCGAGACGAAAAATTTCCGCTTCCAGTTCGACGTCCTGACCGGCGTCGACGCGATCGAGGAGCGCGTTCATTATATCAAGCGGCTCCAAGGAAAGACGTCCGGCGAAATAGCGTCCGCGCCGATTCCGGAGTGGTGCGAGTGAACGCGCGTCGAAAAAACGGAAAAAAACGATTGTAACGGCGCCGTTTTGAAAGGAAGCGCGAGAAAACGCGTTCGGGCGCTTGCCAAAAACGTTGCGCGGTTTTAAACTGAAAGACGGTTTAGCGCGCCGCGCGAACGCAACGCGAACGCCGATAAAATACTTAAGCAAAAAAACGACCGTCGAGGCGAAAAAGTCGAGCGGCCGAACGTTGGAGATTAACGATGGAATTGAAAAAACGAACGGCGTTTGATAAAATGTTGCAGAATCGACGGTTTTTGTACGCGAGAACGTTTGCGCTCAACCTTGCGCTCTTTGCGTTGGCGTATTACGGCGCCTTCGCTTTGAAGAGCGATTGGTTCCGCTCGACGGGGTCTTCGGCGACGTTCGCGATTTTCAAAGCGTCGATTTTTTGGGTTCTCGCGATTAAGTTCGTCGTTTTTTACGCGTCGCGCCAATACCGCAATATGGGGTATTTCGCGACGATGCGCGAGTTGCGGTCGATCGTCGTCGAGTCGAGCGTCGCGTTTTTCGTCGCGACGTGCGGTTTTGCGGCGGCTCATTCGCTCGGTTGGATCGACTACCGCGTTCCGCTTAGCGTCTTTTTGATCGACTTTATGCTGACGGTCGGGGTTCGCGGCGGTTGGCGGTTGGCGCGGCGGTTCTATTTCGAGTCGGTGGCGCCGAAATTCGACGACGCCGAGGTGGAGCCGGCGTTCTTGGTCGGCGCGAACAACCGCGGCGCGCACGTCGCCAACGCGATCAACTCCCAACCCGACCTGCCGTACCGCGTCGTTGGTTTCTTGACGATTCACGACTATAAAGTGCGGTTGCGCGTCGGTTCGCTTCCGGTCGTCGCGCACGTCGACAATTTGGTTTACGCGGCGAAACAGCGGAACGTCAGGACGATTCTTTGCGTCGCCGGGCTCCTTCCGGGCAAGATGTTCCGCGAAATTTACGACCGTTGCGATAAAAACGGACTCAAACTGGAAATCGTTCCGCAAGTCGAGTTTATTCCGGATACCAAAACGCCGATTCGCGAAGTGAAGGTCGACGACCTGCTCAAGCGCGATCCGATTCGCCTCGATATGGAGCGGATTAAGCGGCAGATTACGGGGCGGCGCGTGATGGTAACCGGCGCCGGCGGCTCGATCGGCTCCGAAATTTGCCGTCAACTGACGCGCTTCGAACCGGCGGAGCTGATTCTGCTCGGACGCGGCGAGAACCGTATTTTCTTCTTGGAGCGCGAACTGCGAGCGCTCGGCAAGTCGACGAAACTGACGCCGATCATCGCCGACGTGTCGAATAAGGCGCGAATCGACGAAATTTTCGACGCGACGAAACCGGAAATCGTTTTTCACGCGGCGGCGCACAAACACGTGCCGCTGATGGAAGCGAACGTTCCGGAAGCGATTCGCAACAATATTTACGGGACGAAAGTCGTCGCCGACGCGGCCGACCGTTGCGGCGCGGCGAAGTTCGTGATGGTCTCGACCGACAAAGCGGTCAACCCGACGAACGTGATGGGCTGTTCGAAGCAAATGGCGGAGCGGTACGTCAACGCGTTGGCGGAACGCTCGAAAACGAAGTTCATCGTAACGCGATTCGGGAACGTCCTCGGCTCGAACGGAAGCGTCGTCCCGATCTTCACGAAGCAAATTCAACAAGGCGGCCCGATCACCATCACCGACTTCCGAATGACGCGGTACTTTATGACGATTCCGGAAGCGGCGCAACTCGTCCTCGAAGCCGGCGCGATGGGGAAAGGCGGCGAAATTTTCGTTCTCGATATGGGCGAGCCGGTCAAAATCGAGACGCTGGCCCGCGACCTGATTCGGCTCTCCGGCCTCCCGGAAAACGCGATCGAAATTCGCGAAGTCGGTTTGCGACCCGGTGAAAAATTGTACGAAGAACTTTATTTCGAAACAGAAACCCGCATCGAAACCGATCAAAAGAAGATTTTCGCCGCGAATCACCGTCAATTCAAGTTGGACGAAATTCAAGCGCAGCTCGACGAGTTGCTCTCGATGCTCGAAGGCCCGCACGACGCTATTCGCAAACGATTACACGATTTCGTACCGGAATACAAATATTGCGCGACGGAAAGCGAGTCGACCGACGGGGCGGAGAAGAAGTAGCGACGAGCGCCGCGGCGCGAACGAAAAAAAGAACGCCGAACGCGAACCGAAAAGGGAACGCGTTCGGCGTTTTTCGTTTTTTCGCGACGAAGCGAGAAGACGTTAAAATCGACCGATTAAGGCGCGTCGAAAGCGTCGATCGCGAGGTCGTTCGGCGTCGCGTCGTCGCCGAGGAGCGCTTTCGCGGCGTCGCGGTCGACGATGAGGCGCGTCCAAAGTCGAGCGCGTTCGTTTTCAAGAAGGGGACGAAGCGCGTTCGTTTTCGGCGCGCCGCAAGCGCCGCAGGGGCCGCCGACGACGACGACGTGTTTGCCCGGTCGGCGGGAGAACGCCGCCAATTCGTCGAACGTAAAGAGCGCGACCGCGCGGTACGGCGTCGGCGTCAGCGCGCCCGTCGACGAAAACGGTTGGAAGAGGACGTCGCCGACCCAACCTTGCGCCTCCAACGCGGGAAGCGCGTTCGCGTCGACGAGATTTTCGGCGCGCAAATGTTCAAAATATTTTCGGAAAAGTCCGTGTTCGTCGTCCGCCGACGCGAGCGACGTCGCGATAATGTCGATTTCGTCGCGTCTTTCAAAACAACGGCGCAACGACGGATTGCGCTTGAGGCGCTCGAAGTCTTCCGTCGCGACGACCGGCGTCGAGAAAAAACCGACGCATTGGACGTCGAGACCGGCGTCGATGAAATAATTGAAGTAAACGGTCGGATCCATCTGCTCCTTGGGGATGTAAAAACCGCCGGGCGAAATCGCGTGCAGCGTCAACTTCGGCGTTTGCGCGTCGGCGCGTTCGGCGAGGCGTTTGGCGACTTCCATCGCGGCGTAACCCGCGCCCAAACCGAGATGCACCCGAGTATCGTTCGGGTCGCGACCTTCGGCGACGGCGCGCGCTTTCTTTTCGGCGGCGACGCGGTAAATCAATTTGATGATCTCGTCCGCGGCGACCGAGCCGACGTGCCGCGAAGCGGTCTGACCCGAAACGTTGACGACAAAGAGTTTGCGTTCGACGTCCGAGTTCGCGACGGCGCCCTCCGACGTCGCGGCGGAAGCGGGGGCGGTCGGCGTCAAATAAGTTTCGAGTTCGAATTTTTTGATCAAACGATCGCGCAAGTTGAATTCGATCGGCGCTTGCAATAAAAGAAAACCGCGCTTAAACGCTTGCCAAATAAGCGGATAAATTTTTTCGCGTGTAATGTCGTCGCGACCGCGTTCGCGAACGAGCCAATCGACGACGGACGCGGCCGGGCCGGGACGGCGCTTAGCGGTCGACGCGCCGGCTTCGTGCGTCTCCTTCATGCATTGGAAAAAACGTTCGCAAACGGCGTAGACGAATTCGTCGTCTTCGGCGGTCAGCGACGCGTGTCGAGATTTGGAGTCGGGCGCGGCGTTGCGTCGGGGCGATTCCATAAAGCCTCCTTATTGCGTTGCTAAAACGTTCGTCGTAAGGGGGAAGGCCGCGCTCGTTCGTCGAACGCGGCGAAGGCGGGGGGGAACGGGCGTCGCGCGGAGCGATTCGGCGGCGTTCGACGCGTCGCGTCGGCGTCGAACGGGCGCGGAAAGGTCGATCGGTTCGAGCGACGGGCGTTCGCGGGTTAAGCGTCTCGTTTGAGGACGCCTTTGAGGAGTTGCGTCAACTTGGTTTCCGTTTTCAAGTTTTTGTGAATCGGAATCGGTTTGAATTGAAGGTTGGCGCTCAAATCGCGCAGGATGTGCGTCGGGTCGTAAAGTTCGTCGATAAAGACGAGGAACTCCGGCGCGCGCTCGAGTCCCGACGCTTGAAGCGCTTCGTAAAAGAAGTAGGCGTCGAGCTTGCCGCGAGCGACGTCCGACATAACGCGCCGGCGGATTTCCGCGTCGCGAGGATTGTCGGGAATCGGAGCGACGTAATCCTGCAGGTGAATGTCGAAGAGGTTGCAATTAAAGGGGTTGACGCCGCGCGCGGAGTCTTTTTCCTCGGAGGTGAAGTATTCGCCGTCCGGATTGCGTTCGCTGACGACGAGATCGTATTCGAGCGTTTGAAGCATCGCGAGCGCGACGCTCGAGTTCGTCGCGACGTCGACGACGAGGCCGTAAGGCTCGAACGCGTCGACGCAAGTTTCCAAAAAGCGAACGTCGCGGTCGACGAGAAGAACGCGGCGATTTTGCAGTTCTTCGAAGCGTTCGAGATTTTCCGGCGGTGCGATCGAGCGGTCGCTCCATTTGTTCGTCAAGCGTTTGACGATCGGTTTGAGGCGTCGGGACGCGTCGCGAACGCCTTGGGCGTAAAAGCGCGTCGCGATTTCTTCGGTTTCGGTTTGCGGGCTTTTTTGAAGGCGACGCTCGAACGCCGAGCCGACGACGTCGACGTTCGCGCCGAAAAATTGTTCGCGGAGTTCCTGCGCGCATTCGCCGCGAACGCGAACGGTTTCCGTTTCGAGAAGTTCCAAACGATGGAGCGCTTGCGCCAAGTCCGCCAAGTAAAGTTCGAGGTAGCGGAGGTCGCGCCGCGTGAAGGCGTTCGGCGTTCGGCTTTCGACGTTGAGGACGCCGACGATTTGGTTCAAGTAACGGATGGGGAGCGTGATCGAGCTGGCGGCGTCGATCGCGCCGACGATGTAGTAGGGGTCGTTGCGAACGTCGTCGCAAATGTAGGGTTCGCCGCTGCTTGCGACGTAACCGGTGATCCCGTTTTTGGACGGCGAGGCGTAAAGAACGCGTTCTTTCGCTTCCGGGGGAATGTCGATAGCGAGGAACGGAACCAGTTCTTTTTCGGCGTTTAGGAGGCGCATTTCGCAGACGTCGTAATGCAAGGTCGCGCGCATATGCTTTTGAACGAGCGGTTTAAGGCGGTCTTTGCGAACTTCGACGGACTCTCCGCGCGACGCGGCGCGGTCGAGGTGAAGGAAAAGTTCGGCGCGCGTTTTGGAGAGGCGTTGCAAGCGGCGGTCGTCGCGAGCCGTCTCGGTAACGTCTTGAACGGCGACGAGGAACAGCGTTTCGTCGGAGTCCGAAGCGCGGAACGGTTTCGCGATCATTTCGTAAAAGCGTTCTTCGTTCTCGTCGGCGCCGGGAACGACGAAAAACGTTTGCGTTTGGACGCCGCGCGTCTCGACGAAGTGGAGCGGGCAATAGTCGCCGTCGATGAAACGCGGTCTTCGAAGCGTGCGATAAAAGTCCTTATCGACGAGTTCTTGCCGACGTTCGACGCCGACGAGCCGAGCGAACGGGGCGTTGCAACAAACGATGCGGCGACGCGAATCGAGGAGAGCAACCGACGAAGAAAGCGCGTCGAGGATATGAACGACGTCGACGGACGCGGCGGAAGTTTTGAACATAATAGCGTCTCCTTTATTTATATGCCGACGGGGCGCGGACGAGCCGAGCGAACGTTCGCAAGATCGAACGGGAACGCGAGGACGCGCGAAAGCGACGCGAATTTTCGACTCGAGACTGAAATTTATTTAGCGCGTTTTCGTATTATACCAGCTTCGAACGCGGAAAGCAACTTTTTTTCGCGCAAATTTTTGGTTTTTTGCGTTAAATTTTGAGAGAAGGGGGAGAAACGGGGAAAAAAGCCGCTTTGGCAATTTGGCGACGAGAAAAAACGCGTCGTCGGCGAAAGAGTCGACGGCGCGTTCGAGCGCGGGAAACGACCGTTGGCGGCGAAAGCGAACGGCGCGACCGTTATTCTTCGTCCGCTTCTTCGTCGTCCGGAGCGGAGTGGTCGATCAAGGGATAGTAGCGGTCGAAGTCGAATTCCGGGCTGTTGTCGGCGTCGTGGCAAGAGTAGCAGGTCGTTTTGACCGAGGAGCCGAGGCGCATTCCGGCGCGAATCGCTTCCATCGCCGCTTCGTCGTCGCCGAGTTCCGCCGCGATATGTTTTTCGCCCGGGCCGTGGCAATTTTCGCAACCGACGTTCAACAGGTGCGGCGTGCTTTCCGCCGTAACGAAACCGCCGACGTAGGGGAAGCGTTGCAAACCGTCCCAACCGACGACGTGGCAGCCGACGCATTCCGGGTCGAAGTCGCGCGGCGGATGCGCGACGTCGGTCAGCGACTTCCAAGCGTTCGCGTGGCGCGAGCGAAGCCAAGTTCGGTGTTCCTCTTCGTGGCAAGACTGGCATTTTTGCGAACCGACGTATTTGCCCAACTGTTCCGAACGGGGCGCGCGCGCCGGGTTCAGACCGAGACCTTCCCGGTGCCCTTTGAGCGTGATCAGCGTTTTCAGTATCGACTGATAGTCTTGCATTAATAAAGCGACGTCTTCCGACGACTCGAAGCGCGAGTCGAGCGCGACGCGTTGGTAGCGGATTTCGCCCGATTCGTAAAGACCGAGGACGACGGCGTATTTGCCCTTTTCGCCGACTTCGATCAAGAGGCGGTCGTCGCCGAGCGATTTCGCTTCCGCCGGCGGCGCGCTCGGGGTGTCGGCGGTGAGAACGAAGTCGAAGATCGGGAATTTTTTCGCGAGCGCTTCCGTTTCCGCTTCCGTGCCGTGAACGATTAGCGTCCATTTGTCGCAAGCGGCCT
>JAFSDX010000274.1 GCA_017436025.1 Thermoguttaceae bacterium | reverse complement strand
TCGACTCGAAAATTTCGCCGCCGAAAACAACGCGACGCTCTTCGAAGCGGCCCGCGCGATCGGTCGCGTCGCCGGCGTCTCGACGAAAGCGCAAAAGGCGATCGCCTCGTTCGTTTCGCTCGTCGAAAAAGCGAGCGCGTCCCTCGCCGCCGGAGAAGACCTCGAAGTCGTTTTATCGCAAATTTTAACCGACACGAAGTACGTCGAATATCTCCGCGACGCGGCGAAAACGGAAGAGGACGCGCAGCGTCTCGCCAACGTTCAGGAACTCCTCTCGGAAGTCCGCGAGTTCGACGCCGACTGCCGCAACGAAAAAGAGGAAGACCTCCCGGTTCCGCTCTTCCCGGAGAAACCGCGCTCGAACGACAAGCTCGGTCGCTTCCTCGAACAGATCGCGCTCGTCAACGACGTCGATTCTTGGGACGAAAACGACGACCGCGTTTCGTTAATGACGCTTCACGCGGCCAAGGGGCTCGAATTTCCGGTCGTTTATCTCGTCGCGGTCGAGGACGGCGTCCTTCCGCACGAGCGGTCGCTGCACGACAAACGCCAGCTCGAAGAGGAGCGCCGTCTTTTGTTCGTCGGCTTGACGCGCGCCGAGGAAGAGCTGCGCCTCTCGCGGACGCGTTTTCGCGAGTTCCGCGGGAGTTTTTCCCCGGCGATGGTCAGCCGCTTCCTTTTCGAGTTCCCGAAAGACGGCGTCGACTCCTTCGAGTCGGTCGAAGATTGGCGTCAATCGCTCGAAAACGCCGCCGCCGAGAATCCGGACGCGAAAATCGCCGTTCCGAAGATGTTCCCGCGTCAAGACGGTCGCTCGCAGCGCCAAGCGCTTTGGGAAGAGGGCGTCGACCGCGAGCCGGAAGAGGAGGTTTTCCGCGTCGACGGGCGCGCCCCCCGAAACGCCGGTCGACGACGCGGCGCCGGTTATCCGCGCGGCTTTTCGAACCGCTTCGACGACGGTTTCGTCGACGATTTCGACGACGCGAACCGCCGACGCCGGGAACGCGGCCGCGCCGACTTCGCCGACGCCGATTTCGACGATTGCGTCGACGCGGAGCCGGTCGACGATTTTTCGCAGGAAGCGCCGGAAAACGACCTCGAATTCGACTCGTCCGCGCTCGACTTCGACGATTCCGCCGACTTTTCCGACGCGCCGTTCGACGCCGACGAAACGTCGAGCGGCAAAATCGGCGATTACGACGGCGAAACGGAGATTCGCGTCGACGACGACGGCGTCCCGCGAGCGGTCGCGGCGCCGCGCGGTTCAAAACGCCGTCCGTTCGTCAAAACGCCGTCCGACGCCGCCGAGTTCGACGACGTTCCGTTCGAAGCGCTCGCGACGAAACCGAAAAGAACGCCCCGCCCGGTCGCGCCGTCCGCCGTCTCGACCGGCGCCGCGCTCCGCTCCGACGACGCTTCCGCCGCCGAACGCGACGCGGACGCGCTCAAACGGGTCGCCGTCAACTCCTTCGTTCGGCACCGACGTTTCGGCGTCGGCGTCGTCAAGGCGCTCTCCGGCCCGTCGTTCGACCGCGTCGCGACGATTTCGTTCCTCTCCGGCGTCGGCGAAGTCGACCTGCCCCTCGTCGACCCGGAACTTTCGCTCGTCGCGGTCGGTCGCGGACGTTAGCGTCTCCAACGTCGGCGCGACGCGACCTTTTTCCGCTCGCGCCGACAGTCCCATTTCCCCCGTCTTACCCATCTTAACGCGTCTTTAAGCGGCGCGTTTTCTCGCTTCTTTCGCAAACGCTTCTTTTCTCGTCGCTCGCCCGCCGCGCCGCGCTAAAAATCGAAAAAAACGTCAAATTTTACCACCGACGTTAAAAAATGCTCTTGAACGCTTTCCTTTTTTCCTTTACTATTGGCGCGCATAGAATTTTAGGACGCTCTATCGACGCCCCTAAAAACCGACCGCCGCCGACTTTTCCGTCGGCGCGCCGCGAGTCCCGCTCGACCGTCGCTCCGTTTTTCGCGACAAGAGCGACCGCCCCCGTCGGGCCCCGACTCGTTCGCGACGCTTTTCCGCTCGCCGGAATCGTTCGCGACGTCGATTTTTACGCGTCGTTAGTTTGTTTGCAAAGCGCCGCTCGCGCTCCGCCGCCGCTCGACGGTCGAAACGCCCGCGTCGCCAGAAACAAGAGTTACGGTTATGTTAAAACAGCAACAAATGCGAAAGTTTTTCCGACGAGACGCTCGACCTCGTCGCGACGCGAACGAACGCTCGCCTCGACGAACGTTCGCCGTTTGGCGCGCGACGGCGTTCGCGGTCGCGCTCGGCGGCCTCCTCGCGCTCTCGAACGCCGATCTCCGAGCGCAAAATCGCCCTTCTTCGTCCGATTCGAAATCGGTTTCGACGCCCGCTTCGGTTAAAGCGCGCTCCGCTTACGCGAGCGCCGCGAAAACGCCGACGTCCGCCGCGTCCGAACGCGCGAATCGTCCGACCAAGAACGGTCGTTGCGTTCAAAAGACGTTCGCGGCTCCGGACAAAGCCGACGCGGCTTATCTCCTCGGTTATCTCGATCGCCTCCTCCCGAACGCGTTGCGCAAAGAAACGTTTTGGCGTTACAACGAAAAAGCGAACACGCTCACCGTTTACGGCCCCGAAGCGTCGATTAACGTCGTCGACGATCTTCTGAAGCAATTCGACCAAGACGCTTACGACGCCGGCGTCGCCGGCCCCTTCGTCGCGGCCGCCGGTTTCGTCGAACGCGAAAACGCGCCGAAACGCGTCGCGTCGACGTCGGCCTACGAAGGTCGCGAGCGCCGCGCTTCGAACGAAACGTACTACGACCCGGAACGCAACGACTTCGTTCGCGTCGCTTACGACGCCGATAACGCGATCTTGCCTCCGCAAAGCGAAGCGGTCGTTTTCGGCTCCGAAGTCGCCGACGAAAACGCTCCGACGCTCGCGCCGCCGCTCCCGGGTTCCGCCGCTCAATCGGTCGCTCCCCGCGAAGACACGGCGCTCGAAATCGTTTCGTATCGCTGTCTTCCGACGCGCGTCGACGAGATCGAAGCGCTCGCGCGCCGCGAATTTTCGTCGATCTCGGAAATCGCGTTCAGCGTCGACCGCCAACTCGGCACGATCGTCGTTCACACGAACCGCAAACTCCAACGCGCCGTCCAAAAATACTTCGCGTCGCTCGACATTTACCCGGCGACGCTCGCGCCGAATCAACCGGACCCGCGCGTCGCGACCGGCGTTTTGCGCCCGATCGACGGCGTCGACTCGACCGAACCGACCGGCCTCCGCGTCGCTCGCCAAGCGTTCGGCGGTTCGACTCCGGCGCCGCGCTTCGCCGCGCCCGTCGTCTCCGGCTCCGCGTCCGACGTTTACGCGCCGCAATACCGCAAAGCGACCGAGCTTCAGGACGCGCTGACCCGCCTCTTCGGCAAACGCTTCCAAAAGCTCGACGGCGACGCGAACGCCGCGCCGCAAGTCGCGACCTACCGCTTCGTTAAACGTCAAACGCCGGGCGAGTCGGAAGTTCGCGTTTGCGACGTCGATTTCGACGCGAAGCGCAACGCGATTTCGCTCGACGGCGACGCCGCGCTCTGCTCGCAAATGCTCGTTTTGCTCCGCGCGATGGACCAACCGCCGCCGGCCGCGGGCGTCGTTCGACGCTTCATCCCGATTCAACACGGCGACTCGAACAAAATCCGTCAAATCTTCGAAAGCGGAGCGACGCCGGCCCCGGTCGCGCCCCTCGGCTTGAATCGCGGCGTCGGCGACTTCGGTCGCGACCTCGCGCGAACGGACGCCGTTCGTCGCTTGACCGCGAACGCCGCGACGCCGTTCGAACGCTTCGCGCCGTACTTCGCGAACGTCGCGCCGTCGATTCCGTCGCTCGAAACCGCGCTCGCTTCGAACGTTTCGAACGCGATTCGCCAAGTCGCCTATCAAGACGGCGACGCTTTGAGCGCGCTCGGCTCGGCGGACGCTCCGCTCGGCGACTTCGGCGACTTCGCTTCGCCGGACGAAAACGGTCGCCCCGGCGTCGGCGTCGTCCAAGACTTCGTCCCGCTCGTTCTCCCGGAACTCGACGTCGTTATCGTCGACAACGCGACCGACGCGGAATTCGAACGCATCAAGCAAATGATCGAGCAGATCGAAGAGCTGGCGAAAATCGCCGACCCGACGATCGAAGTTTACGCGATGCGCCACGTCGACGGAGCGATGC
This sequence comes from Thermoguttaceae bacterium, assembly GCA_017436025.1. Lineage (GTDB taxonomy): Bacteria > Planctomycetota > Planctomycetia > Pirellulales > Thermoguttaceae > RUG369. Next base: position 7,237 of record JAFSDX010000274.1, on the reverse strand, counting down.
TGCACGGCGTCCTGACGAAACTTTACGCGGAAATGTTCGCGACGAAACAAGGTCGCGTTATGTTCTACGCGTTGCAAAATCCGAACGCGATCCTCGTCGTCGGCTGGGGGCAGGCCTTCGAGGATATGAAGAATTTGATCGAAGTGTTCGACAAACCGATCGCCGACGGCGAAGGCACGTTGCGCGTCGTCCGCTTGAAATACGCGTCCGCGACGGAAATCGCCGCGCTCCTGACCGATACGTTCCCGACGCCGCTCGTCGACGGAACCGGCGGGTTCGCGCCGCGCATCCTCGTCTTCACCGACGTTCGCACCAACTCGCTCGTCGTCCAAGCGTCGCCGAACGATTGGCTCGAAATCGAAAAACTCCTCGTCGAACTCGACGTCAACACGACGGCGGCGAAACTGACGACCCGCGTTTTCCCGCTCAAAAACTCCCTCGCGGAAGACATTTTGACGACGATTCAAAACGCGATCCTCCCGGCGAAACAAGGGACGCTCGAAACCGACGCGGCGAAGTTCCCCGTCCTCGAACTCCTCTCCGTCGACGAAACCGGCCAACGCTTGATTCAGTCCGGCGTTATGATGGACGTCGAAGTCAGCGCCGACGTTTACCACAACCAGCTGATCGTCAACGCGCCCGCCGACTGTATGGAGTTTATGGAAAAACTCATCGAACTCCTCGACGTCGCGCCGAAAAAAGCGGAAATTCGCTTCTTCCAAGTGCGACACGGCGACGCCTCGTCGATTATGCAAACGCTCCAATCGCTCCTCGCGACGAGCGACGACAACCTCGCGACGCCGACGCTCCCGCAAGCCGACGGCGAAGAAACGTTCGTTCCGGTTCGTTTCGCCATCGACACGCGCACCAACGTCATCATCGCCGCCGCCGCGCCTCGCGAACTCGCGATCGTCGACGCGCTCATCGTCGCGCTCGACGTGCAAGACGCGACCGAACGGGTCGAAGAAGTCGTCCAATTGCGCAACATTCGCGCCGACGTCGTCGCGACGGCGATCGACGATTACCTCGCGCAAAAACAACAGCTCGAAACGCTTTCGGAAGTCTTGACGACGTACCAGCTTTACGAATCGCAGGTCATCGTCATTCCGGAATCGATCTCGAACTCGATCATCGTCAGCGCGTCGCCGGAACATATCGAGAAAATCCTCGAAATGATCAAGACGTTCGACGCCGACCCGCCGCAAGTCGTTATTCAGGTCTTGATCGCCGAAGTTACCCTCACCGACCAAGAGGAATTCGGGATCGAAGCCGGGTTGCAAGACGCGTCGTCCTTCAACCGCAGCCTCATCACGAACGCCGGAACCAACGGCGCGACCGGAACGCCCGGTTTCAACATCGTCAACGGCTCCGGCCCCGGCGAAAACCTGAACTCCGGCGTCCCCGCGACGAACATCGCCGGGCAAGTGTTGAACAACTTCGGGATGGGCGCGTCGAGTTCGTCCCTCGGTTACGGCGGGTTCGTCCTCTCGGCCAGCAGTCGCTCGGTCGACGTTACGCTCCGCGCGCTCCGCGAGAAGAACCGACTGCAAATCCTTAGCCGTCCGCAAATTACGGCGATGGACAACCAACAGGCGTTCATCCTCGTCGGGCAACGCGTCCCGCGCATCGACGGCACGACGACGACCAACTACGGCGTTCAAATGAACACGACCGACACGCCGGTCGGGCTGATCCTCCTCGTTACGCCGCGCGTTACGAAAGACGGGCGCGTCGTAATGGAAATCGGCGCCGAAAAATCGTCCCTCGGGAACGACGCCGACGCGGTTCCGATCTTCTCGCAAGACGGCGAAGTCATCAAGTCGCAGTCGATCGACACGATCCAAGCGATGACCGCGATCAGCGCCCGCGACGGCGAAACGGTTATGCTCGGCGGTTTGTTGACCTCGACCAAGGAAAAAATCAGCCGCGGCGTTCCGTACCTGTCGGACGTCCCGGGACTCGGTTGGCTCTTCCGTTACGACCAAGAGCGCGAACAACGCAAAGAACTCCTCATCGTCATGACGCCGCGCATCTTGCGCACGCCGGAAGATTTCGAGGAAATCGTTCGCGTCGAAATAGGCAAAACGAACGTCAACCTGTCCGAAGCGTTTGAAATTAACGGCGATATGGGTCTGTACGACGCCGCGACGAACCAAGGTCGCGAAACGAAGAAGACGCGCAACATCGTCAACGATCTCCTGCGCCCGGATCAGATGGACGAGCTAAAAGACCGCCCGGAATACGACCCGAGCCGCGATTATAAGAAACGTCCGCAAACGCCGGTTCCGACGACGCCCGCGGCCTCGACGCGCCGTTCCTCGACCGCGCGAACTTCGACGACGCGAACCTCGACCTCGACCGCGCGCGCCGCGACTCCCGCTCGCTCGAACGCCGCCGAGTCGCGACGACCGGCGATCCCCGCCGTCGAAACCGAAAGCGTCGACGAACCGACGTTCCTCCTAATGGACGACGACGATTTGACGCGACGCTCGACTCGACGCGACGACGCCGTTCGCGCCGCCTCCGCCGAACGACGCTCGACCGCGACGAAAGTCGCCCGAGCCGAAACGACGGACGCGAGCCGCTCGACCGCTCGCAAACCGACGTCCGAAAAAGCGTCCGAAACGAGCCGCTCGACCGCTCGCAAACCGGCGTCCGAAAAGACGTCCGAAAAAGCCGACGTCGGCGCCGACGAAGAGTTGCCGCCGCTGAAAAATCCGCGCGGTTTCGCCTTCCCTTGGAGTCGTTCCGACGACGAAAAGTCCGGCGACTGACCCCCAAAAAGCGGACGGCGCGGGCCCCGACGCTCGCCCGTCCGCTCTTTTTGCCGCTCGACGGCGCTTCCCCGCGTCGTCGAGTTTTTTTCGCGCGCCGCGTCCGGCGACCGCTCTCGGAAAGTTCGGCGATTTCTCGTCGCGACGCCCGCGAGCCGCCGCCCGTCTCGAGTTCGCGAAACTCGTTCGATTCGACCGCTCGCTTAACGTCGGCGCCGGTCGTTTCCCCGTTTCCCTTTTTCCCGTTACCGATAACGCATCGTTTGCCCCGCGTTCGCTCGACCGCCTTTCGACCGTCGACCGAGCGCGCCGAGAAAGGCCGAAATGCCGCGACGCCTTCTTCCCCTTTGCGCTCTTTGCGCGCTCCTCGTTTCCCTTGCGACGACGCCCGGTTGCTCCAGCGTCGGCCCGCGCAAATACGTCTTTTTCGGCGACCCGAAACCGGAAAAGGTCGAGCTTTTCGAAGACTTTTGGTCGGACGATTACGGCGCGTTCAAACCGGACGATCCGTCTCTTCCGTTGCGCCGCGGGAAAGCCGGCGTCGTTCGTTTCTTCAAAAAGAACAGCTACTCGCGCGCCATTCTCGTCGACGGAACCCTCACCGTCAACGTTTACGAAGGGGACAAACCCGGAATCACCTTGACGCAACCGGACGCGCAAATGGTAATTTCGTCGGAAGAACTGAACGAAAATCATCGTCAATTCGACAAAAAAACCGGTTACGCTTATCATATTTGGCTCGATTTGGGCGAATACGACCAACCGGAGAAAACGTACACGATTCTTTCGATCTTTAAAGACGCCAAAACCAACGCCGCGACCCTTTCGAAACCGATCGTCATCGTCGCGCCCGGCACCTCGCCGGAGATTAAAGACGACGCAAAGGAAACGACCGCGAGCGCCGGAGCGAACGCCGCCGAAGATTGGGCCCGCGAAACGCTCGGCGACGACGTCGAAAACCCGATCGCCGAACTGCAGAAGCGTTACTCCGTTCGCGGAGCGAAAAAACGCGCCGACGAAGAAGCGCAAGGGAAAACGCGGCTCCGCGAATCGATTCCGGTCGAACCGTCGCGTCTCCGCTCCGACGCCCCCGCCGACGATTACGACGGCCTCGACTACTCGGAACTCGACGACGAAAACAACCGCCGCGCCGGCTCGACCGCTTCGCTCTTGGAGCAAACGGAAGCGAAAAGCGAGCGTCGCCGCGAAGAATTGTTGGCGCAACTCGACGAACGGAACGCTTATCATCGCGAGCGCCGCCGTCAAAATTTGGAACGAATCGAAGCCGGCGACCTCGACGTCCGAGCGCGCTTCGACCAAAGCGAAACGCTTCGCGCCGGGCAAGACGCCGCCGACGCGCTCAACTTCCGCGACGCTCGCCCCGACTACCGGTCGCAAACCGCCGGATTCGCGTCCGAAATGTCGAACCGCGCCGCCCGCCTCTCCGAACAAGCGGCGGAACAATACGCCAAAGGTCCGGAAAACGGCCCCCGCTCGACCGCGCCGACGACGCTCGGTTACCCGGACGCCCCCGAACCGGCCCGCGTCGCGTTCGCCGACGAAGTCGCGTCGCGTCTTCCGGTCGCGACGACGACGCAAACGACCGCGCCGCAAGCGTTCGACGACGGCCTCGGCGACTTCCAACCGGACGCGTCCGCGCCGCCGACCGAGGTGCGCGTCGGTCGCCCGCCCGCTCGTTATTGACGCAAACCGACAAAGCGCGCCAACTTTAACGGTTTTAACGGCGCTTCGGCCAACGAAAAACGCTCGCGAAGTTTTTCTCTCCGCGAGCGTTTTTCGTTTCTTGCGTTCGGCGCCGATTAAAATTTGCGCTTAACGCCGTCGACTTTTCGAGTTTGGCTCGGCCCTTCTTCAACGCCGGTTCCGCGCCGACGTCGACGGTCGCGCCGGTTTTAACGCCGGTCTTCGCCGTTAACGTCCGTTCGCCGACTTCAGCGGGCGTCCGAACACGTCGACCGCGGTCGGCTCCGGCGCGAGCGGTTTGATTTCGTTGACGACTTTCCGGACGCCCGGTTGCATCGAAACGACGTTTTCGAGCATCCGAATCATTCGCGTCGACTTCAACTTGCCGCGCAAATAAACGACGCCGTCCTTCGACTCGTACGAGAAACTTTCGACGCTTTTGTCGACCGAAAAGCGCGCGACGACGTTCTCGATTTGCGCCGCCAAGTTCGTTTGCGACGTTTTCGCCGTCAACGAACGCGTCGGAAATTCGGCGAAGTCCAACGCCAAACGCGGCGGGTACATTCGCGCGACCTCGACGTCGTTGTCGACTTCGTTGTCGCCGGCGGCCAAGTCTTCGAGTTCGGAAAGACGATCGCTCAACGCCGTCAAGTCGCGCAACGCGACCGAGCCGCCGCCGAAAAATTTCCCGAAATTCTCCGTATCGTAACGCGCTAAAATCCCGCCGAACGACCCGCGACTCGACGAAATCAAACGTTGCATCGTCGAGTTGACGGCCAGCGGCGTCCCCGGAACGATTTGCGCCCGTTCCATCGCGACCGGCTCCGCGCCGTCGGCGAACCGACTTTGTTGCGCGACGCCCAAGCTCGCCGTCGCGTCGACTTCCTCTTGCGCTCCGACGTTTGCGACGCTCAAAGCGAAAAACGCCGACGCCGCGACGCCGACCGCCGCGCGGAAAATTTTCTCGAATTTCATCGTTACTTCTCCTCGACGAACGGGAGCGCCGCTCCGTCGCCGTTTGAGTTTGCGGGTTATTCCGATTCGTCGCCGTCGTTTCGTTCGCTCGACCGCGACGCGCCGCGTCGAAAAAACGCGACTTTATCCCCTTTTCGACCGTCCGCCGTTCCCGACTCCAAAAAAAACGCGACGACCGCTAAAACCGGTTTCCCGCGCAATCACCGCCCGTCTTGTCTATCTTACCCGTCCTTACCATTTTCCAACTCGCGTCAAGCGGCGGCGGTTTTCTCTTGCGCCGCGTCGTCGGAACCGGGCGCTTTCGGCTCGCGTCCGAACGCGAAAAAGACGGCGCCCCAAACGAAGCAAAAGATCGCCGGAAAGCGCAACGCTCGCGCCCAGTCGGTCTTCGCCGCGGCAATTTCGGCGTTTTGGGACGTCTCGGCGTTTTGGGCGCTTTCAACGCTTGCGACGACCGCCGACGTTTCGACAATCTCGCCGTTTTGAGCGACTTCGGCGTTTTCGGCGGTCTCGGCAACTTGCGCGCTCCCGGCGGTTTGAGCGACTTCGGCGTTTTCGGCGGTCTCGGCAACTTGCGCGCTCTCGGCGTTTTGAGCGACTTCGGCGTTTTCGGCAATATCCGGCGTCGCGGCGCTTTGGGCGATCGCCGCTTCGGGCGCGACGCCGAGAACGTTGCGCGCTTTCAACCCGTCGAGCGCGAACACGCCGATAATTTGACTGACGCCGAGAAGCCAAAAGGCGATCGGCGCCTGCGTCGAAGCCTTCGTTTCCGCCGTCGCGACGCGGTCGGCGCGACGGCTCCGACGAAGCGCTAAAACGCCGCGACCTTTTGCGCCGCGAACTTGCGGTCGGCCAACGGCCCAAAGAGCGGAGCGAAAAGCGCGCCGAAGGTGAACGCGGAGTAAAAGAGGCCGACGTCGAACCCGCGCTCGTTCGCAAGCGCGCCGAGCGAAATCGTCCAAGAGCCCCAAACCGCCAACTGCAGGAAGTAAGCGAAATACAATCTCGCGTCCGTCGACGCGGCGTTTTTCTTTTCGGTCGTCGTTTACCCGACGTTAACTTTGCGTTTTTTCGTTATTTTTTTCAATAATCAAATTTTGCGCCGCGACGCAAGACGCCCGACGCCGGAACGCGGTTCGTTCCCCGCCCAACGTTTCCCGACAAGCGAAACGTCCGAAACGCGGTTCGACGCCGAACGCTCGACGCTTCCCGACAACCGAACGCTCGAAACGCGGCTCGTTTCCGTTATCTCCGGCGCCGTTCCGGCAAGCGAAAGCCCAAATCGCCGACGCCGGAAAAGCGGCAAAATCTCGCCGCCCTCGCGACGCAAAAAAACGCAAGACGCGACCGCATTCGTCGCGGCGAGCCTTGCGTTTTCAAATGTCGGTCGCGCCCCTTATTTCAAGCGACGCGACGCGGAGAAGCGGAACGGAAACGCCGTCGAAACGCCGCTCCGCTCCGTTTCTATTTCAACCGTTAAACCCGGAATCACGCGGCTTCGGAAGCGGCGGCTTCTTCGGCGGATTTCGGTTCTTTGCCGAGGACGGCGAAAACGATCGTCCAGAAGAGGCAGAAAACGGTCGGGATGTAGAGGAGTTTTTTCCAGTCGGTTTTCGGAGCCGGAGCTTCTTCAGCCGGAGCGGCGGCTTCGGCGGTCGCGGCTTCTTCAGCCGGAGCGGCGGCTTCGGGGGTCGCGGCTTCTTCAGCCGGAGCGGCGGCTTCGGCGGTCGCGGCTTCTTCAGCCGGGGCGGCGGCTTCGGCGGTCGCGGCTTATTCAGCCGGAG
>JAFSDX010000273.1 GCA_017436025.1 Thermoguttaceae bacterium | reverse complement strand
TCCTTTGCCCCGCGCGCCCAAATCATCCATTTTGACGTCGACCCGTCCGAATTTAACAAAGTGAAAAAAGCGAAACGAACGGTTCTCGGGCATTTGAAGGACTCGTTGGCGGCGCTCGATTCGGAATTGGCGCGTTCGTACAAGAGCGTCGACTTGACCGAATGGCGCGAACGCATCGCCGCTTGGCGCGCTTCGAAACCGGTTCAATATTCTTTCGACGAAATCGAGAAAGCGGAAGACCTCATTACGCCGCAATATGCGATTTCGGAATTCTCGAAAGCGACGCAAGACCTCGATACGATCGTTACAACCGGCGTCGGTCAACACCAAATGTGGACGACGCTCTTTTATCGATTCAATAAACCGCGAACTTGGATTTCGAGTTGCGGGCTTGGAACGATGGGGTTCGGTCTTCCGGCGGCGGTCGGGGCGAAAGTCGCGCGTCCCAATTCGCTTGTCGTCGCGGTCGAAGGGGACGGCAGTCTCCAAATGAACATTCAAGAAATGGCGACCTGCGTCGCGGAAAATATTCCGGTTAAGGTGTTGCTGGTCAATAATCAGCACCTCGGAATGGTGATGCAATGGGAAGACCGTTTCTTCAAGAAAAACCGCGCCAACACTTACCTCGGCAAGGTTTCCGACCCGGAAAACTTCGGCGGCGGCGACGGTTATCACCTTCCGAGTCGTTACCCGGACTTCGCGGCGATCGCTCGCGGATACGGTTGGGAGGCCGTTTCGGTTGAAAAACGCGCCGATTATCCGGAAGCGTTGCGCCGAATGATTGAAAGCGAAGGCCCGTTCCTCCTCGACCTGCGCGTTCCGTATTGCGAACACGTCTTGCCGATGATTCCGCCGGGCGGTTCGGTCGAAACGATTATTTGCGAGTAAAACTCGCCGCGACCGTTAAAGTTTAACGCAAAAACGTCGGTTTGTTCGCAAATCGGCGTTTTTTTTGGGCGTCGACGTCGCGCTCTTGCCGCCCAAATTCCCAACCGCGTCGGTCGATTTAGCCCCAAACTTGACTCGGTCGTCCGAGTTAGCCGTTAAACTTGACCGCGCCGGTCGAGTAAGCCGTCCCCCGCCTTGCGCTCCGTTTGCCCGCTAAATTTCCAACGACGGCCTTTCTTCCCCTTCGTTTTGCGGTCGTTTTGAGTTAAAATCGGAAAAATTTGACGAAAAAACGACGGTTAGCGTTGGCGTTTGCGAAAAACGCGTTAAAATATAGAAGACGCGTCAACTTTACCAATGTTTTTCGCTGAAAGTTTCCAATGCCGCCCGCTTCTCCCTCCCCTTCCGATCGCCCGAACGCCGACGCCCCTTCCCGTCTCGGCGCCGCGCCCGAGGAAAGCGTCTTCGCCAAACTCCCTAAAGCGCCCGAACTTCTCGACGCGTCGACGGAGCTTGTCGGTTCGAAACGTTCCAAGTCGGCGCAATCGCTAAAATCGGCGCCGCAACCAAGCAACGCCGCCGAACCGTTCGATTTCTCGCAAGTTCCGGAGAAATACGCTCGCAAAGCCGCCCCGTTAAATTCCTTGCAACCTCCGCAGTCCCCGCAAAACGCCGAAACGCAAGCGTTCGCCGTTCAAGACGAATCCGACGCCAAAACGTTCCCAACCGCTCCGTCGCGTCCGCTATATTACGAACGCCCGGACGGCGAACGCGTTTTTTATCGCCCCCAAGCAACGCAACCGTTCGACGTCGATTTTCCGCTCGACGCCGACGACGAACGCGACTTCACCGCCTCCATTTTTGACGACGAAAACCTCGCCGACGTTTCGGAAAACAAAAAAACGCCGTCGAATTTCGGCCCGCTCTCGGAAAGCGATTACGAAACGATTATTCGCGGATACCGCAAAGCCGCCGAAAAAGCGCGCGAATTCCCGACCGAACCGGGCGTCTATATGATGAAGGACGCTCGCGACCGCGTCATTTACATCGGAAAAGCGAAACGGCTCCGCAACCGCGTCGCGAGTTACTTCCGCCGCGACGCGATCGACGACCAACGCGTCGGGCCGCTCGTTCGGGAAATTCGCGATATCGATTTTCTCGTTTGCGACAGCGAAATCGACGCCCTTTTGACCGAAGCGCGCCTCATCAAGGACGTTCAGCCGAAATACAATCGCAGTTTAAAAGACGATAAGTCGTTTCCGTATCTGCAAATTACCGTTCGCGACGATTTTCCCCGCGTCGAAGCGACGCGAACGCCGAAAAGCGGGAGCGTTCGACTTTACGGCCCGTTTTTGAGTTCGGCGCATCTCCGTTCGGCGATCGTCGTTTTACAAAAAATCTTCAAATTCCGCACTTGCACCCTTGCGATTAGTTCGGAAGACCGCGAACGTCGCTGGACGCGCCCTTGCGTTCTCGCGTCGATTGGGCAATGTTCCGCCCCTTGCGCCGACCGCGTTTCGAAAGAAGATTATCGCCGCAATATTCGACGTTTGCAAGATTTTCTCGGCGGCGACCGGCAAAAATTGCTTCAAGAAATTAAAAACGATATGCTCGACGCGGCGAAAGACCGGCGTTACGAGCTGGCGGCGGAGCGGCGCGACCAACTAAAAGCGCTCGAATCGCTCAAAGAACGCGGTTCCATCGACGAAAACGTCCAGCCGGAAGTCTTCCAAATCGACCCGCGACGCGGCGTTTTGGGGCTGCAAAAAGTCTTCAAACTACCCAAACCGCCCAGAGTGATCGAAGGCGTCGACATTGCGCACCTCGGCGGACGGGACACGGTCGCGTCGCTTGTTCATTTTGTCGACGGTCGCCCGTTCAAAAACGGTTATCGGCGTTACAAAATTCGAACGGTCGACGGAATCGACGACTTCGCCTCCATCGCGGAAGCGGTTTCGCGCCGTTTCGCCGTCGTCGACCCGAACAACCCGCCCCCGGACGTTCTCTTAATCGACGGCGGCAAGGGGCAACTTCGCGCCGCGCTCGCCGCTTTGGAACGCGCCGCCTGCCGCCCCGGTTTGGTCATTTCGCTCGCGAAACGGGACGAGGAAATTTACGTTCCCGATCAAGACGAGCCGCTCAAACTCAGCCGCCGGTCGTTTGCGCTTCGATTGTTGCAGTCGGTTCGGGACGAGTCGCACCGGTTCGCGCAACATTATCATCATATGTTGCGACGAAAATCGACCTTCGGCGACGACGTGAAATTTTAACGCCGAAGGTGTTAAAAGCGCCGTTTTTCTTATTGCGTCGTTCCTCAAAATCCGCCGCGCTTGCCCAAATTAACGTTATTCTAGGCGAAACGCGGCGATTTTGCCGATTTTAGCGCCGTCTTTATCCCTCTTGCAAGTCGGCGATTTCGCGCTCGAAGCCTTCGGAGAGAATCGGGTAACGCGTCCAAGAGTTCGGCGAAAGGTCGTAATCGTCGATCGGGAACCCCGGCGCGTACCGTTGTCGCTTCCATTGCGTTCGCGCCCAAAGTCGGCAAAAACGGACGCCCCAGCCGGTCAGCGTTTCGTCGTCGACGACGATTCCCGCCTCCGCCGCTTCCGTTTGAACGCGGGAAATCGCCGCGTCGAGTTCGAGTCGGTCGCGAATCAGCGCGCGCTCGAAGAGGTTCAAAACGGTATACGGCATCAGGTCGGCCTCGTCCGTTTGTTTCGCTTCGGCGGGACGCAGTTCGGCGGTCGGCTGTTGGTCGTTGATAAAACTCAACGCGGGCGCTTTGAAGCGAATTTCGTTCCCCTCTTCGTCAAAATCGAGCAACGCGCCCGTTTTTTCCGCCCAGATTAACCATTTTCGCACAAACGCCTTGTCGATTCCGGCGATCGGAGACAATCCGCCGCAGGTGTCGCCGTCCATCGTCGCGTATCCGCAGGCGACTTCGGAGCGGTTTCCGGTCGACAACAGGAGCCGTCCGGAGCGGTTCGCGAGGAGCCAAACGCTCGGCCCGCGGCTTCGCGCTTGAATGTTTTGCATCGCCAAGTCGTCGGTCGCCCAAGTCAGCGG
>JAFSDX010000272.1 GCA_017436025.1 Thermoguttaceae bacterium | reverse complement strand
GACGCCGCCGAAGCCGCCGACGTCGCGAAAGAACAAGCCAAGGCCGCCGTCGAAGCCGCGAAAGCCAACGTCGAGCAAGCCGCCCAAGACGCGAAAGAAAAGACCGAAGCCGCCGCGGAAGTCGCGAAAGAACAACTCGACGCCGTCGCGAAAGAAGGTCAAGCGCAAGCGAACGCCGTCGCCGACGCCGCCAAAGACGCGCTCGACGGAGCGAAAGCCAACGCCGACGTCGCCAAAACGCCGGTCAAGCCGCGAATGTACAATTACAACGCGTCGACGCTCTCCTGCGTTATGCAATGCCCGGAATGCGCCGTTTTCTCGCGAGCGATTCACGAGTCCGGCCTCGAAGAGCTGATCGGCGGCGCCCGCCGGATTACGATCTTCGCGCCGACCGACGAAGCGTTCGCCCGTTGGCCGCAAGAGTCGCTCGAACAACTCTTCGACTGCAAACCGGCGCTCGCCGCGATCGTCCTGAACCATATTTGCCCGGAATCGCTCTCGCCCGCCGAACTGACGAAGCTCCAACGCCTCGCTTGCTGCTGCAATTACGACTCCTGCGTTAAATATTGCGGCAAAAAACGCGCCGACGAACTCGCGCTCCACTGCGACGCGATCGCCGACAAGACGAAAGAACAACAAGAAGTTTGCGACCGCAACGGCGGCGTCGGACTCGGCGACGGCGACCTTTGCGCCGCCGCGAGCTTCCCGGCCCCGGTCGTCCGCTGCGTCAACGGGTACGTTTACCCGATCGATCGCGTTCAAGTCCCGCGCGGCCTCAAAGTTTACCAAGCGCTGAAGTCGCAAGAAGAACAAGCGCCGGAAGAAGCGCTCGAATTCGAATTGGTCGAGATTTTGATCCCGTCCGAAACGCTCCAACCGCAACCGGAAGAAACGAAAGATAACGAAGAAATGAAAAAAGACGAAGAAAAGAAAAACGGAAACGGTAAAAAAGAAAACGGTAAAAACGGCAAAAACGGCGCGAAAACCGACGAAATGAAAGCCGAAAAAGAAACGAAAGCCGACGGCGCTAAAGACGAAAAAGAAATGAAAGACGAAAAGTCCGAAGCGAAGGATAAAGACAAGAAAGACGAAAAAAACGAAAAGTCCGAAACGAAAGATAAGGACAAGAAAGACGACAAAGAAAAGAAAGACAAAGACGCCGACGATAAAGACGACGACAAGGACGACGAAGAGGACGATGAAGACGAAAAAAAATGACGCTCGCCCCGTCGCGCCGTTAGTCGATTAACGCTAAACGCCGAAAACGCCCCCGGAACGCGCTCCGGAAGACGCTTTCGGTGTTCTTTTTTATCGCTTTTAACGATTTTTCCGCTCTTTACGCCGCCTTAGAAGACATACGACAGCGAAACCGTCCCGAAGTGCGACGTCGTTTTCTCCGACGCGACGAAGTCGTAATCGCCGCCGATAACCCAGCGACGTTCGCAGTCGAGGTAGCCGCGCGCCCCGAGCCCCGCTTCGAAGAACGACTCGCCTTGATCGACCCCGGCGACGGTAAAGGTCGAGTCGCCGTTGAACCCGGCGAAGCGCGCGGTCGAAACCGGCGCCGCGTCGTCGGTTAGCAAAATCCCGTAAAACGCCCGGGCGTCGAAGAGCAAAAAGGGCGAATTGAACTCCGACTCCAACCCAACGCGGGCGAACGCTCGGCTCCAATCGACGTCGTCGAACGTCAACGCGCTTCCTCCGCCGGTTTCGGTCGCGCCGTCTTGCCAAACTTGTTCGAAGTCGACTTGAACGACCGGACGCCAAACGCGGTAAACGCCGGTTTGGAACGGACGGTCGAGGCGAATCGCCGCCGCGAGGGATTCCCCGCCGAAGTCGGCGTTCAGGCGTTCGTTCAACTCGCCGATTCCGACGAACCGCTTGCTCTTATAATCTTGGAGCCCGCCGCCGACGTAAAACTTCGTTTCCCAACCGCTCGGCGCCGCGAAACCGCCGTAAAGGCCGAGTTGGAAGTTCGAGGTTTCGACGTCGTCTCCGCGCGAATGAAGACGCGGTTTCGCAAACCCGAACGCAAGTCCGACGAGAGCGCCGGAGTCGCGCGCCGCTTCGTATCCGACCGCCATCCCGGCTTCGTCGATCCCGAATTCGCGCGAATTGCCGTCCGAATTCGCTTCCAAACCGCGATAAGTCGACGCGAACCAAGCGGACGTCGGCGCGCCGAAATTCGCCGTCGGTCGGAGCGCGCTTCCGGAATAACCGCCGCGCCCTTCGTATCCGTTATAACCTTCGTATCCGACGTATTCGCCGCCGTCGCCGTATCCGCCGACTTGCCCGCGCGTCCAATATTGTTCGGACGCCGCCGCGGCGCTCGTTCCGTTTCGTCGCCCGGCCAAATCGATTTGCTCGAACGGACGGCGCCAAGGCGAATTCATCGCCGCCGCAAGAGAGTTCGCGCGAACGTCGGCGGCCAATTCGGTCATTCCTTCGGTCGCTTCGGCGCCGGTCGCGACGCCGCTCAACGCGTCGAGAGTCGCTCGCAGTTCTTTCGAGACGTTTTCGTCGTCGGTTCGAATCGCGTCGATCGCATCGGAAATAGCGGTCGTATTGGCGTTTTTCGCATATTTCGACGCGTCGCCGTCGATTCTTAGTTCAAGATTCAAATTGCGTCCGTCTTCCGACGCGGCGGCGGTCAACGTGTAAAACGCCGTTTCTTTCGTCGTCGCTTTGAAGACGTTCGCGTCGCCGTTCGTTTCGATCGCGACGCCGGAGTAAACGCCGTCTTTCAACGCCGAAGCGTTCGCCGCGGCGATAACGCTCCCCTCCGTCAACTCGGCGACGCCGGCGCCGGAGAGAATCGCCTTTCCGACGCCTTCGCCGTCGGCGTCGAACTCGACGCTAAGAACGCCTCCTTTGCCGATCGTCAAGGAACCGTTTTCGTCCAATGTCAAATCGTCGGCGAGTCCGAGTTCGAGCGTCGCGCCGTCTTTAAAGGTCATCATACTCGTTCGGACGTTTTTTCCCCCGGAGTAAGACGCGGCGGCGCCGGTAAAAGTAATATTATCGGAAGAAAGCGCGTAAGCGGCGTCCCCGGAGCGTTGCGACTTATTGACGACCGCCGTATTTTCGAACGTCAGCTTGAAATTTTCCTCTTGAACGAGGAGGCCCTGCCCTTCGAGCTTGATCGTTCCGCCGTTAAAACTTGCGTCGTTATCCCAAATTTGCAGTTGCGCGAACTCGTCGCTCTTTTGGTCGGCTTTCCCGACGGTGTAAACGGTCGCGCTCGAGAACGCTTGCAAGCCGCCCGCGCCGGTTTTCGACCCGAGTTTCGCCAACCCGCGTTCCAAGTTGAATTCCTTAACGGTAATCGACGCGGAATCGCCCGTTTCCAACGCGACGGCGGCGCCGTCTTTCGCGTCGGCGTCGATTTTCAACGTCGAAACGCGCGCCGTCGAAACGCCGAGCGCCCGCGCTTTTCCGCCGGAGAGCGTTAATTTGTTGACGTCGATCGCCGCTTTCGTCTTTTCGTCCGCCGCGACGCCGTTGGTGAAGGTTTCGTTTTCGCCGAGCGTCCAAGCCTCTATCCAAGCGCCCTTGCTCGACTCCGCCTTGTTGACTAACTCGAACGACTTCGCCGACTCGTCGAACGCGACGTCGAGTTCGCCGGTCAAAATCAGCGCGCCGGAGTTGTCCAATTTAACGGCGCCCTCTTTGGCGTCGGTCGCGACTAAAACGTCCAAATCTTTCGCGTAAAGCCCGCCGGTCGAGGAGATCGTCGAGTCGCCGCGCCAACGGATTCCGGTCGAAACGACGTCTTTGGAGCCTTCCTTCGCCGCGATCAGCGTTCCGTTGAGCGTCATTTTGCCGTCGAGCCAAACGTCGTATTTCCCGTCTTTCTCGACGACGGCGCCGGTCGCGTCGATTTTATCGGTTAAACCGGTAATTTGCGCGTATGCGTATTGGTCGAGCGTCAGCGTTCCGCCGGTTCGCGTTCCTTTGTCGTCGACGTTGGAAAACGCTTTAATCCCGCCGAGAAAAACGTTCGCATTTCCGTAAATCGAGTTCATTACGTTGCCGCCGATTTTGAGCGTCGCGCCGTCTTTTTCGCTCCCGACGGTCGCCAAACCGTCGATATTGACCGCGCTCGTCGAGGCGAACGTCGCGTCGCAAAGGCTCGACCATTCGGCCGCTTCGAGGGCGCCGTTGATCGTCAGCGCGCCGTTCGTTCCGGTTCCGCCGTTCATTTCGATTTTGCCGGTCGCGGTCAGTTTCGCGGCTTTATCGTCGGAGTAAACGCCGAAATACGCCGCGTTATCGTCGCCGCTTTCGTTGAAAATCGAAACGAGCCCGGCGTTCGAGAACGCGCCGTCGCCGTCGACCGCGTTCCCGGTCGTCTTTTTGTCCTTCGAACCGACCGTCAGCGTCCCCAACTTCCCGACGACGACGCCGCGCGTTTCGTCTTTCGTCGACGTTCCGACGTTAAAAAGTTGCGACCCGGCTTCCAAAACGACCGAGCCCGTCCCCGTTTCGCCGCCGATTTCGAGCAAACCGCCCGCGCCGACCGCCAAGTTCGCGCCGCTCGCGACCGTCAGCGTCGAGCCGGTTTTCGCGTCCGCCGCCCCGACGACCGTCAAAATCCCTTTTTCCGACGCCGCCGACATATCCCCGACGACGATCGAGCCCTTTTCGCCGAGCGTCAAATCGACCGCGCCGACGACCGCGTCCGCCTTGTTCGACGTTTCGTCCAAAACGCCGACGACGCCTTGCGCGCCCCCTTTAATCGCGATCTTTTCCGACGTCGAAACGCTCGCGGCGCCGTTCGGGCCGGTCAACCCGGTCGCCGAATCTTCGGCGGAGAGCGTCGCTCCGTTCGTCGCGTCGACGTTGACGTTCAGCGGCGCGCTCGACTCCGTTTCGTCGGCGCGAAGTTGGGCAAATTGCGAAATATATCCGGTTCCGGGAAGAAGAACCGCGCCCGAAACGAGCGTTCCGAAGAGAAGGCGGTTCAAAAGTCGCCGACGTTGTGCGTTTGCGTTGTTCATTGTTCGTTCCTTTTGCGCCCGACTCGACAAGCGGCGCGTCGCGTTCGGCTCAAATTTCCGACAAAATCGTTAAATTCGGCAATTTTTCGAGAAGATATCGACAAGCGAAGGCGGTTTTTCGGTCGCGTCGCCGCCTTACTACCGTTATTATCGTCGCGACCGTCAAAGTTTCTGAGAAAATTCTAGAAAATTTTTCGGATTTACTCAAGTTTAATTTTAAAATAACCGCAAGCCCGTTTTTCACCGTCAAAATAAAGAAAATACGGCGACTTTACCGCGTCTTTTCGATTATTTTTCGTCTTCAAGAAATAAAAAATTTTTACATTTATCGGCGACATAAATCCCAAAACGCAACAAAAAAAGCGAACGCGCTCCCCAAAAACGCGTTCGCTCTCCGACGACGTTAACGGTCGCGACGATTATTCCGTCGCCGCGTCCCCGTTTTCGTCCTTTTCGCCGTCCGTTCCCTCCGGCGCTTCGCTCTTAATCTCCGGGAAGAGTTCGTCGATAAAGGTCTCTCCGTCGACCGCGTCGATCCAATCGCGCCAAGGCGAGAAGAGGGGCGCCCGCAGCGTCGTTTTTTCCTTCGTCGTCGGGTCGACGAACGTTATTTCCCGAGCGTGCAGCGCGATCGCCCGTTCCCGCTCGTCTTCAAATTGCTCGCCGAAAGCGACCGTCGAGCCGTACAGCGCGTCCCCGAGAAGCGGAAAACCTCGCGACGAACATTGAAGCCGAATCTGATGCGTCCGTCCGGTTTCGAGCCGAATTTCAAGCCAAGTCGCCCCTTCGAGCCGCTTCAAGACGCGGAAATGCAAGACCGCCTCCCGAGCGTCCGGCTTGATCGGCGAAACCAACTCCGCTTCGGCGCGCCCCGGAATTTTGCGCATATAGTCGACCCAAGTCCCCGAATCTTCCGGAACTTCCCCGCCGGCCAACGCCCAATAAATCTTCTCGACGCTCCGCTCTTCGAACTGCTCCGAAAACTTCCGCGCCGCTCGAGCGTGTTTTGCGAAGACGAGCAAACCCGACGCCGGACGGTCGAGGCGATGCGGGACGCCCAAATATCGTTTCCCTTCTCGATTATCGCGACAGTTCATAAACGCCTTGACGCGCGCTTCCATCGAGTCGACGCCGAGCGGCGCTTGCGTCAAAATCCCCGGCTGCTTGTCGACGACGAGGGTCGGGCCGACTTCGTAAAGGATGTGAAAGCGCGGTCGAGCGTCCGGGTTCGCCCAAACGGGCGCGCCGTCGTTTTTCGCTTGTTCGTTCGGTTCGGATGCGTTCGTCGTCATTATCAATAATCTTTCGCTATCTTTCGTTAATCGTCAACTACGCGCTAATCGTTAATCGCTCGTTAATCGTCAATTACACAATAACCGTTAATCGCTCGTTAATCGTTGACCGCGCGTTTGTTCCCTCGCCGCGTCGAGTCGGGCCGTTTCCGCCATTTTACCGCAATTTCGCTCGACGTCGACCGGAGCGCCGCGCCGTCGTCGAAAATTCCGCCCGTTTTCGACGTTTTTCGACGTTTTTTCGCCGAATCGCCCCTTTCTTTCCTCTTCGTTCCCTCGACCAAACCGCCCGCCGCCGTTTTTTCTCAACAACGCAACCGTTGTCGTTCTTGGCGTTACCTCAATCTCGACGTTCTTTTTTCGCTTCGTCGACAAAAAAATCGGAAAAAATTTAAAAAAGCCCCTTGCGGTTTTCGCAATCCGATGTATACTTAGTTCATCATTCGAGGAGGATACGCGAATGGTTAGCAACCTGACTCGAAATCAGGCGCCGGCTTGCCGGTTGAGGGTTCGAGCCCCTTGTCCTCCGCTTTGTCGAAGTTTCTTCGACGGAGTATAAAACTCGAAGGCTCCTTAAATTTCGCAAGGTTTTTAAGGAGCTTTTTTTATTTCTTGCGCGTTTATCGTCGACGCGAACGTTTTTCGCGCCTTTTTTCTAAACGTCGGCGTCCGCCCGATCGCTCAACTCGCGCCAAATCGCCCGGCTTATCGTTCTTTCTCGCTTGCGGTCAATACGGAAGCGGCGGAATCGACGGCGTCGACGCCCATCGCTCCCGCAAACTCGCCCCAAATCGCCCGAATTACCTCTCTTTTCTCCTCGCGGTCAATACGGCGTCGGCGGAATCGACGGCGTCGACGTCCATCGCTCCCGCAAACTCGCCCCAAACCGCCCGACTTATCGTTCTTTCTCGCTTGCGGTCAATACGGAAGCGGCGGAATCAGCGGCGACGACGCCGTATTCGGGCGCCCCAAAATCGCGCCGTCGGTCGTTCGGGGAGCGGCGGCGTCGAAAATCGGCGTCGCGTTTCGAGCGTTCGCGCTCGGCGGCGCGCCCAAAAAATCGTTCAACGATTCGCTCGACGACGCGCCGTAATTCGCCGTTCGACGTTGCGCCGACGCGTCGCGGGTCGAACGCGTTCCGCCCGTTAAATTCGTTAAAAACGTCGCCAAATCGCTCCAATCGTTCGACGCTTCGCCGTCTCCGCCCGCAACCTCAACGCTATCCGCGTATTCCGCGTATTCAACGCTTTTTTCATATTCGTCGTAATACCCGTCGTTTACCGCTCCGTCGCGAACCTCGTCGTTCGCGTCTTCCCCCCAAACGCTCCAATCTCTCCAACTCGACGCGTTTCCTTCGTTTTCCTCGTTTTGGTCGGCGCTCCAACTCCAACCGCCGGCGTCGTCGTTCGCGTCGCCGTTTCCGTTCGCCTCGCTCGTCCGCGTCGCCCCCCCCAAAGACCGCAAATCGCTTAAAAATCGCGTCCATCTCGACGACGCGCCGCCGTCCGGATTCTCCGCGCCCGACGCCGCTTCCTCGACGACGTCCGCCGCCTCCTTCGACAAAACGTTGCTTTTCAGATATTCCTCCAAGTCGGCGATTTCCGAATTCAACGTCGGCGCCGCGTTCTCCTTCGTTTTCGACGTTCCCATCGTCGCGACCAAGGCCTCGAAACGCGCCATCGTCTCGGACTCCGGAAACGCGCTCTTCAACAGAAGCGCGACCGACGCTAAATAAGGCCCGGACTTCGACTCGTCCACTAGATTTCGCGTTTTTTCCGACGTCAACACGCAAAAGAACGTCAACACGACGCAGATCGCGCATCCCTTAAACAAGCCGAAAAGCGCCCCCGCCTGCCGATCGAACTCCTTCAATCCGGCCAAGGAAACCGCTCGTTTCACAAACCGCGTCGCAATATTTAACGCCAACAACGACGCGCAAAAAACGATCAACGCCGAAACCGGCGCGCGCCAAGGCTCCGGTATCGAGACGATCTCGCCGACGACCGAACCGAAACGCGCCGCCGCCAAACCGCTCAAAACCCAAGTCGCGATCGCCGAAATTTGGGAAACGACCCCGCGCATACCGCCCCAAAAAACCGTCGTCGCCAAAAGAACCGTTACGACCAGATCGAAAACGCTTATATTCTCCATTTTACCCAACCGTCTCTTTCTTCGCCGTCCGTTCCCCGCCGTTCGCCCCGTTGAGCGCGCCCTTGAAAAAACGCGCTCTCCAACGCCGTCGCAAACGTCGCGTTCCTTCCGACTTGAATAATTATATGTTTAATCGACCTTTCCGTCAATCGACGATAAAAAAAACGCCGCCCCGATTGCAAAAAACGGCAAAACCGCTTAAAATACAAGAAACCTAAAATCCGGTTCGTCGCGAATCGTTCCTTTTTCAAGAACGTTCGGCAACCGTCGTTTTTCTTTCCTATTCCCCTTATTCCTCCCAATTTCCTCGACGATGCCCGGTTATCAAACGCATATCGGCTGGAGTTCCGCCGTCGGAGTCGGCTTAGCTTCGGTCGCTCATTTATTTTACGACGTTTCGCTTCCGCAGTCGGTTTTCGCGGGCGCGCTTTGCGCTCTCGGCGGCGTCCTTCCCGACGTCGACAGCGACTCGAGCCGCTCCTTCCAACGTTGCCTTTCGACGATCGCCGGAACCTTTTCCCTCGTCCTCGCGAGTCGTCTGCGCGACTTCTCGTTGGCGGCGGAATCGGTCGTCATTATCGGCGCGACCGCTTACTTCCTTATCTTTCACGTCGGCGGCAAAATCGTCAAAGCCTGCACGGTTCACCGCGGAATGTGCCACAGTCTCGTTTTCGGGCTGATCGCGGCGGAAATCGTCTTCATTTTGTCGTCCGGCGACGCGCAACTTCGGCTCTTCAAAGCCGCGTCGATCTTCTTCGGCGTCCTCGTTCACCTAACGCTCGACGAAGTTTACAGCGTCGAAACGTCGGGAGCGCGCGCCGGCAGGTCGCGGAGCGGCGGACGGACGATCTACCTGAAAAATTCGTTCGGCACCGCGCTTAAACTCATCGATTACAAGCACATGCAGTCGACGATCGCCTTTTACGTCGCGGCGCTTTTGCTCGGCAACTGCGCTCTGAACGTTCAAGGCGCGCTCGCTCGTTTCGAAAACGCCGACCAGCGCAAGGCCCTTCAAGGGAAGGCGGCGGTCGACCGCGTCCGTTTGATTTACCCGACGCAATTCGAACTTTCGGCGGTGCAATGGGTCGCGGAAAGCGGCTTCGTCCTCTCGCCCGGCTCTGCGGACAACCCGAAATGGGCCGAACTCGAAGCGCTCCTAACGCTCGGCAAAAATCGCGACGCCGAAAACGCCGACGACGGAACCGCGACCGACGCCGAAACGTCGTCCGTTCCGGAAATCGTCGACGAAACCGGGCGCCGCCGTCCCGTTTCGCTCCTCGACGTCGTCAACTGGAACAGCCGCAAGTCGGCGGAAAACGCCGCGACGCTCGAAGCGCGCCCTTAACCGCCCTCCGTTCCAACCGCCCAAATCGCCCCGCTTCTCCTCCCCCCCATTTTACCAACCGACCGTTTTACTACCGCCCATTTTGTCAACCGCCCTAATCGCCCCGTTTCACCAACCTTTCCAATCGCCTCATTTTACCAACCTTCCCGGTAAAAACGCCGAAAAGCGTTAAAAAAAGCGCGCCGATTCGCCGATTTTGTCCATATACTATAGAGCGCCGCCGCGTTAGCGCAAGCGTTCGCTCGCCGTTTTCACTTCCCCCGTTTTACCCTGTCGTCCCATTTTAAAGGAGCGAACCTTGCCTACTTTCTCCGACCGTTTAGCGACTCAAATCCGTCAAAAGAAAACGCCGGTTCTCGTCGGCCTCGACCCGCGTTGGGCGCAAATTCCGGAAGCGCTCAAGAGCGGCAAATCGGAGGCGAACCCGGCGGACGTCGCCGAAGTTTTCGAAACGTTCTGCCGCAAGATCGTCGACGTCGTCGCGCCGTTGGTTCCGGCGGTGAAACCTCAAGCGGCGTTCTTCGAGCAATACGGCCCGGCGGGTTCGGCGGCGCTCGCGTCGATCATCCGATACGCGTCGAGCAAGGGTCTTCTCGTCGTTTTGGACGCGAAGCGACACGATATCGGCTCGACGGCGACCGCTTACGCTCGCGGAATGATCGGCGCGTCGAGTCCTTGGGGCGCGGACGCCTTAACGGTCGGCCCGTATCTCGGCGACGACAGCCTGACGCCGTTCGTCGACGTCGCGAACGAGCGCGACGGCGGCATTTTCGTCTTGGTGAAGACGTCGAACCCGGGGGGCGCGCAGTTCCAAGACTTGGCGTTCGAGGGCAAGACGCTTTACCGTCGGGTCGGCGAATACGTCCAAACGCTCGCGGCGGAGAGTATCGCGAAGACCGGTTGCGCCTGCGGATACGGGAACGTCGGCGGCGTCGTCGGCGCGACTTGGCCGGCGCAGTTGACGGAGCTTCGCGCGGCGCTTCCGAACGTTTGGTTCTTGGTCCCGGGTTACGGGAGCCAAGGCGGCGGCGCGAAAGACGTCGCGGGCGCTTTCGACGCCAACGGACTCGGCGCGATCGTCAACAACTCGCGCGGCATTATCTTCGCCTACCGCTCCGACGCGTACAAAGACCGCTTCGGCGAATCGCGTTGGGAAGAAGCGGTCGAAGCGTCGACCCGCGATATGATCGCCGCCTTAGCCGCGGAAACGACGGTCGGTCGCCTCTAATCCGCCGCAACGCCGACGCCCCAACCGGCGCAACCGCTACAATCCGCAATCTCGCTCCAAATCCGGCGGTTCTCAACCGGTTTCGGCGACCAAAAGAGCGCGTTTCCCGCAAGAAACGCGCTCTTTCGTTCTTTAGCGCTTCTTCCGTTCCTCCTCTTCCTTGCGACGCCGTTCTTCCGCTTCTTTCCGTTTCCGTTCTTCCTCTTCCCGTCGTTCCTTCGCGATTCTTTTTCGTTCTTCGTATTTTTCCAGCGCCTCTTTCCCTTCCCTAACCATTTTTTCCTCTGTTGACTTTCTCGGCGTCGCCCTCCCTCTCTCCCTCGGCGATCAAGATTTCTCCGTCTCGAATCTTATCGGGCGCAAATAGCGGAACGACCTGGTCGGCCGACATACCGCCGCCGAAGGCGACGTCGCCGTTCTCGGCTTCTTGCGTCGACGCGGCGACGTTAAGTTTCATCTCCGAACCGTCGGGGTTCTCGCTCCACCATCTTTCGGGCTCGTCGGGAACGCCGCTCTCTTTGAGTCGAGCGTTAAACGCGTCGAACGGCGACGCGGACGCGGCGTCGGAACCGTTCCCAATCGCGCTCGACGCCGCGCCGACCGTCGCGCCAACCTCCGCGGTCTCGAACGCGTCCGCGAACGAAGAATCCCCGAACGGCGAAGAGTCGCGAGCTTCCGAAGCGTCCCCGAACGGCGAAGAGCCCCAAGCCTCCGAAGAGTCCCCGAACGGCGAAGAGCCCCCAAGCTTCCGAAGCGTCCCCGAACGGCGAAGAGCCCCGAGCCTCCGAAGCGTCCCCGAACGGCGAAGAGCCCCGAACCTCCGAAGCGTCCCCGAACGGAGAGCCCGAAGTTCCCGTCGACGGCGTCCCGAACGGAGAGCCCGAAGTTCCCGTTCCGGGCGAACTCGACGACGCGTCGAACCCGTCGTTCGCGTCGGTTCCCCAATTTTTCTCGTTCAAACCGCCGTCGTCAAACGGGGCCCCGCCCCCGGCGCTCAAATAATCGTCGAACATAGCCCCCTCGCTAATCGAAAAAATGAAACCGCGCCGCCGCTCCGAACGTCGGCGAACGTCGGCAATCTATACGCCCCAACCGCCCCGCGACGTTAAGGAGACGGCGCAACCGTCGCGCTCGCCCCGCCCAAGAGACGATAAAATTACTTCGCCCACTCCCCCGTCGCGTTAAAACGCGCCCCAAGATGCGCGTCTTAGCGCACCCAAAATAAACTCGGAGTCGGCGAAACTCGGAAAACTCGAGCGTCGGCCCGGTCGCCCTAGGGCGAGACGAAAACCGCAGTCATTGAGCCGGCCCGTCGGATCGAGTCTGACCCGACTGGCCGACCGGTAACTATTAAAGTGATTGTTCCAGCTACCGCCGCGTAACACCCGGTACGAGCCCGACGACGGCCCCGTTGGGTTTATAAGCGACGTCGTATCGTATTTCGCATACCAATCCGCGCACCACTCCCCAACATTGCCGTACATATCGAGCGTCCCCCAAGGGTTCGCCGGTAAATTGCCGACCTGCCCCGTGCAGCCGTATAAAAGTGTGAAAAACGAGCCGCAATCTTATATTCTTTGACAAACATTCGCTTCGCGTTTTGGTCGAGAAAAGCGCGCGTCTCCGGCGTCGCCTCGTCGTATTTTACTTGTTCGCGCCACGCCTTTTCCTTACGCCAAGCGTTCATATTGTCTCTCTGCGTCCGAGTGAACGCTTCGTCGGGCAAACCGCGCTCCCAATTTTCCCGTCCCTCGGCGCGCGCCAGTTCTAGCGTTACATCAATTTGGCGAACGTTACAAACGGCGGCGCCGCCAATTTTTCAACGCCGTTCCAAAACGCTCCCATCAATTCGTAATCGCCGTCTATCGAGCGCGCGACCGTCAAGGCCAACGTCGGAATCTTCAAAACGCTAAAAAGCAACTGGAACGGCGCCGTTCCTTCGCGGTAAATTTTCCCTTCTTTCCAGCCGTTCGTATAATAAAGCGTTTCGGAGCCGTTGCGGAAAATCGCGTCGTTGGCCGTAAACTCGTTTTGCAGGCTCGCGTCGAAAGCGGCTCCGTCCTCGACGCCTTGCGGGGCCAAATCCGCGCCGACCAAAATTTGCAACGGAACGCGCCCGTTCACCTCGTGAACGTTCGCCGCTTGGTAGGCCCGCGGCGTTAAGCGAAGCGGCCAATTTTCGTCGAATTTATTCATTTCCCAAGCCGCCGTCTCCTGCTCAAAACGCGCCGCGCACAATTCGCGCTCGAAATTTTGACGTTCGCGGGCCAGTTCTTGTTGATACTGGAAATTTCGCTCGTTTAACTCGAATTGATTTTGCTGTTCGAGTATTTTTAGCTCGATTTGATTTTGTTGTTCGAGCGTTTTTAGTTCGAGTTGCAATTGGCGTTGACGTTCGAAATTTTCGGCGTCGCGCGCTTTTTGCATTTCGTTCTGCAAGCGCGCCATTTCCGCTTGATACTCGCGGTTGAGCCTATTTTCTTTCTCTTGATGTTTACGATTTTGCCACCCGTTCACTAAAGTGGCCGCCGCCGAAGCAAGCGACGAAAAAGCAAAAAAACCGGTAATTCCATCTTTCGCCATATTCTCGCCCCCGTCGTTTCCCAATTTCTTCGCTAATTTTATCCGTCGCTTTTGACGCTTTGCAATATTATTTATATTACCGTCCGCGATTTACGAAAATTTAAGGAACAATACGGCCAACCGTTACAACGATTCAAGGCTAACCGCGTCTCCTTACCTGTAAGAGGCGTCCGTTTGTTAAATTTGCGTAAAAAAAACGCGAAATCCTCTTTTTTTTTTAAAAAATCCGGAGCGACTCGGACGCTCGCGCTTGAATCGCGACATTTTGCTCCCTATTTTGCGTCGACGTCCTATTTTTCCCCGTCGTCGTTACCGAAACCGCGATAAAAGGGGACGAAGCGAACGCGCAGTTTTTAACGACGAACGACGCCGCTATTATCCGCTTTTTCCAATTTTTCCTTGACTTCCCTAAAAACGCGCCGTCGAAATCGTCGCGACGGCGACGCGGAGGTCTTGAAAACCTCCGTTAAGCCGAGAAAGAAAAGTTGACTTTAACGTTATTTCCGAAATTTAGCGCAAAGCGGTCAAGTCGCGACGAACGCGCGGGACGCTTGAACGCCGGTTCGGCCGCGCTAATCGGGCGCCGGTAAAACCCTCGAAATCGCTTGAAATGTTTAGCGATCTTGCGAACACGCGAGAAAAGTCGAGCGCGTCGCTTCGTCGGCGGAGGAAATTTTGCCGTTTTTTCGACCTAAATCTAGACAAGTCGCCGAGCCGAAATCGAACGCCCGCGTCGGTATGGAAGCGGCAAATCCGCGCTTTTCCGTCGCCGGCGAATCGACGTTTTCGTCGACGATTGGTTCGGCGGAGCTTCTCGCGCTTGGCTGTCGCCGTTCTTTCGCGTCGGCGGCGAGTCGGCGTTTTCGGTCGACGAAATAACTCTGGTCGGCAAAGCGGCGATTTCGATAAACGCGCAAATTTTAAAACGTCGAATTATCTAAGCCGAGCCGCGACCAACGGTAAACAAACGCTAACGCTTGCGATTCAACGGAACGAACGACGTTGAAATTTCCAAAACGCTCGCCGATTCGGCGAAAGGAGCGGCGGCAAAATTTAAGAAAGCGCGACGGAAGAAGGGAAGCCTAGAAACGATCCGACAACGGCATAAACAACGCGGCGGCTTTTAGGCACGTTCGCCTGTAAGGAGCAAAGAATAACACACAACAATGCAAAATAGCGCCGTTATCAAAGTAAGAATGACAAACGCTAAACAAGAAAATAAGGCTAAACCTTTGAAAACGCGACTTGCATAGGTTGCGCGCTCTGGAGACGAGCGGTAAAAACGACGCTCTTTTTTTGGCGGTAGATGAAAAAACCTCGATGCAAGCCACAAATTGAGAAACCGCTAAACGGTTCGACTTGTTCGACGCCGCGTCTTCTAAAGCGAGTTAAAGTCGCGACGACCGATTTAACGTCAAACGATCGAAGGCCGTTTTCTTCGGCTTTTCTGCTTTCGACGTTTTGGGGCGACAACGCGGTTCCCGAAGAAGCGAAACGCCCCTCCAAAGTCGAAGGCCGCTTTCGGCGATATTTTTTCGGCGTCGGCGGCAAGATAAGAAAGACGGCGCAAGGACGTTTCGGCGTTTCGGCGCGGCGGCGTTTCGGCGATGTTTTCGGCCCCTTCGGGAAACGTTGATCTCCAAAACCGTTTTCGACGGCGTTTTCATCGGCGCTTTTCGGCGTTGATTTTTGGCGGCGGCGTTAAGGCAAGCATTGCGGCGCGCGGAGCGTCGGGCGCGGAGTCGGCGATTTTAACAGCGGCGCGAAAACGCAAGAAACCAAAAAGCCGGTTAGATTTCCCTAATCGGACGCGCAACG
>JAFSDX010000271.1 GCA_017436025.1 Thermoguttaceae bacterium | reverse complement strand
GCGAAAGTCGGGAGAAATCGCGTCGGGGGGCTTGTCAAAATTGCGCGCCGCGTCATAATAAAGGGGTTAAGATTTAACGTCTTTTTTCGCGTCCCGCTTTTCTTGCGCTTTCCGGCGAGTCGTTCCGGAAAATTTGAGCGCGAGAAGCGGCGGAAAACGCGAAAAGTCGGCGGTTTGCGATAAAAAAGCGGGGAAACGAGCGAAATTTTCCCGAACGAAACGCGCCGTCGAACGGAACGAAATTGCGGAGAAGAATAATGAACGATGTGTTGAAAGTGGCGACCCTCGGCGGCGACGGAACCGGGCCGGAAGTGGTCGGCGAAGCGGTTAAAGTCCTGAAAGAAGTCGCGAAACTTGAAAATATCAAGCTCGAACTGACCGATTTCGACATTTGCGGCGAACGCTACCTGAAAAACGGCGGGATTATCATCACCGACGACGAAGTTGAACAACTGCGCCAATTTAGCTCGATTCTTTTGGGCGCGGTCGGGCACGTTGACGTGAAGCCGGGGATTCTCGAAAAGGGCCTCTTGCTCCGCTTGCGTTTCGAATTCGATCAATATATCAATTTACGTCCCGTTAAGTTGCTCCCCGGCGTCGCGACCCCGTTGCGCAACAAGGGCCCGGAAGACCTCGACTTCGTCGTCGTCCGCGAAAACACGGAAGATATGTACGCCGGGATCGGCGGTTTCCTGAAGAAGGGAACGCCGGACGAAGTCGCGACGCAAACGGCGATTTACACGCGCAAAGGTTGCGAACGCTGCGTCCGCTGGGCGTTTGAATACGCTCGCCGCCGCAACAATCCGAAGGGCAAAAAGGTGACGCTCGTCGCGAAAACGAACGTTCTGACCTTTGGGCACGACCTCTGGATGCGCACGTTCGAGGAAGTCGGCGCCGAATATCCGGACGTTCAAAAAGAATACCATCACGTCGACGCGTGTTGCATTTATATGGTCGATTGCCCGGAAAATTACGACGTTATCGTTACGACGAATATGTTCGGCGACATTATTACCGACTTGGCCGGGATTCTGCAAGGCGGTCTCGGCGTCGCGGCGGGCGCGAACCTCTGCCCGGACGCCGGCGGGACGAGTATGTTCGAGCCGATCGGCGGCACCGCGCCGAAGTTCACCGGTTTGAACCAAATCAACCCGATCGCGTCGATCAGCTCCGCCGCGATGTTGCTGGAACACGAAGGTTACCAAACCGCCGCCGACCGTATTATGAAGTCGGTTCAACTCGTTACCGGAACGAAGATGAAGAGCCAAGCCGCCGGTCAAATGGGTTACTCGACGACCGAAATCGGCGACCTCGTTTGCGAAAACCTCTAATTTTCGCCGCGAAGCAAAGACGGCGCGACGTTCTTTAAAGCGTTGCGCCGTCGACGTTTGCGTTAACGGCGCGTCCAAAAGCGTCGGCGAGCGACTTTGAACGCCCGACCCGGCGTCGCGTTGCGTTGCTTTTCGCTTGACGGAAGCGCGACCGTTCTTTGACGCGACGTTCGCGACGTTGGTTGGGCGAACGTTAATCGAAAAGCCTCCGAACCCCGTCTAAGACGCCGGGGGCGGAGGCTTTTTGGCGTTTCTTGCGTTTAACTCTTTTAGCCGTCGACTTTTCTTAGCGCGACGTTCCGCCGTGGAGCGTTTGGGGTCGACTTTTCTTAACGCGACGTTCCGCCGTCGGAGTCGTTTTTTTGTGATTTTTCTTTTCAGGTAGGACGTCTGGCGTCCCGCCTTTTCTTGACGTCCGATTTTCGCGCGATTATAATAAAAACGTCGACGCAGATTTTTTGCCGTTGGCGTCGAAATTTTTCCCGAGAACCGCCGACGTCGAGCGCCGTTCGAGCCGGCTTTTCAAAAGAGTTACAACTCGAACGTCCTTATCGTTTCTCGTTTATAAAAAAGGAGACTGAAATGACCGCGCAAATTGAAGACCGCTTTCATTACCGCGACCGAGAATTTCTTGTCGTTGGAGTTAAAGGCGATCAATTGTTTCATCCGTGGGATTATGGGATTCGGATCAAAGAAGGAGCAAGTACCGCTTGTTATCGTGGTTTTATCTCTAAATTTGGACTCGATAAAGAAAATCGTTTGATTCTCTGTGAATTGAGCGCCAACGTTGTGAACTGCAAGACCGATTTGGGACGTAATATTTACGAAGGAACGCGACTTGTTCTCGAGCTGCAACGAGCGTTAGAGGAAAACAACGGCGAAGAATCGGAGGAAACGCGCCGTTTGCAGGAGGAAATTGAGCGATTGCATAAAGCTATGCCGTCTTATGAAAATCATAACGAGTATTATCGCAATCTTATCGCCTTTTCCCCGGACGAAGCGCCGACGTTAAACGGCGTTGCCGCGATTTGCGATGATTCGTTAAAATTCGGCGGTTGCGGCACGGCGTACAAAAACGTTGCGTTGCTGCTTGGATTTACCGGTTCGATTCTGATAGGCGCCGATTTTGACGACGCCTATTATGTTCATATGGGGTATCAAGACCCGATCGGTTATAACGAGTTGTGGGAACTCGAGTTTAAAAACGGCGCTTTGCAAAAAGCTGTCGACCGTTCGAACGCGGCGGCGAAAGTGCGCAAGTCTAGAAACGGGCGAGGGTTAGATATTTTGGAACGAGCGCAAGGAGACGGTATTAAAGCCGTTGCCGACGCGATCGACGATTCGTTTGATTTGGCTTCCGATTCCAAATGGGATTTTTGGAGCGAATAATCGGAAATCAAACGGCGCGTCTTTTGTTTTTCTTGTTTTTTCGAACAAAAATCGGAGTAAACGCTAATGACCGCGCAAATTGAAGACCGCTTTTATTTCCGGCGGCGCGTCTTTTCCGTCGTCGACGCTTGCGGCGGAACGCTTTTTAACCCCGAAGATTTCGGACTTTACGTCGCGAGCGCGGACGACGCATGCCGTCGCGGTTACGTCGCGGAGTTCGCCGTTGACGAAGAGAGCCGTTTGATTATTCGAAATTTGTACGCGTCGCCGCTCGACTGCAAGTCGGAGTTGGGGCGGCTTGCCGTCGAGCGTTTGCGGAAAAAGCGCGAACTCGCCCGACTCCTTGCGGATTTTGACAGAATTGAAACGGTTGAAGGGATTGGAACGGCGGAAGGGGAGGAGACGATTGAAGGAGACGCGGCGCGGTTGCGGGCCGAAATCGCGGCGCTCGAAGCGGAGTTTCCCGGGTTCGATAACGAAGACGAATTTCATCGCGACTTGCTCGCTCGACGCGCGGACGAAGCGGGCCTTCTCGACGGCGCCGCGCCGACGACGGTTCCGGGCGACGACGTAAGCGCCGGTTGCCGCTTTCTTTATGAAGAATGCGATTTGCCCCTCGACTTTACCGGAACAATCCTGCTCGGCGCCGATTGCGTTTCCGAACAAACCTCCGGCGACGCGTTGGCGACTTGGCCGAGCGACGGAAACGCGGAGGCGAGCGCCGAAGCGACCGCCGGAGGGAACGGCGAGTCGGCGACATATAAAACGTTGTGGGAAATCGACTTCGAAAAAGGCGTTCTGCAAGCCGCAACCGACTGTTCGAGCTTCGGAACGTCGCGTTTGGACTTAGAAACCGAAATCGATCGCGCCGCCGAAACGCCGAACGATGCGCTCTCCGTCGCCGATTGGCTCGAACGAGCCTTCGACGACGACTTCTTGTCGCAATGGAGCGGGAAAGGACAATGAGAAGACGTCGCAACTATTTGCTGCGTCGCAAGTTAGCGAACGTTCCAAGCGTCGAGACGCCAACTTTCGCCGTTCCAAACGAAGACGCCGAACGCGCCGGTCGCGAGTTTGAGCTTTTCCGGAATCGGCGCGTCCGGCGGCAAAATCGCCGTCGCAAACCTTGCGATTCCGTTGCTTGTCGTCGCAACGACCGTTTCGCCGGAATGACGCTCGACGATTCGCGACGCGAACGAACGCCAATCGTCGCCGAGTTGAGCGACCCGTTCCCGCAGGAAGAACCAGCCGAGCGGAAGACGCTTTTCCGCGTCCCAACGTTTGAGCGCGGTAAGTCCCGCCGTTTCAATCGCTTCCGGCGAAAGATCGACGACTTCGAGCGGGGCGTCGGCGCGAGACGGAGCCGTCGGCGTCTCGGAAACGGCCAATTCGACCGCCCCTAAACGCCGCGCGACTTCCGCTTCCGGGCGCCCGTCGTCTTCGCCGTAATCGAGTTCCGTTAAAAATTCCTCGACGACGGGCGCCGCGTTAACTCCTTGCGCCGACGCGATTTCCGCCGACGTTTCAAGCGTCCGACGCAACGGAGCCGAGTAAAACGCCGTCGGACGAAGGCCGAGTTCCGCGAGTTTGACGCCGAGCCGCCGGCCTTGCGCGCGACCTTCCGCGGTCAGCGGCAAGTCGGTGCGGGCGCCGACGCGCAAAATAACGTCGCCTTTTTCAAACGTGTTGCCGTGTCGGGCGACGATCAACGTCGTTTCAGAACGTCGCGTTTCTTGCGTCATTGCGTTAAGTCTTTCAAAATTCGTTGGTTGAACGTTGGGAAAAACGCGCGAAAACGTTGTTTTCTTGGGGCGCGTCTCTTAAAAAAGCGGCGAAAAACGGGCGGCGACGCGACGTCGAACGACGGCGAATCGGTCGGGAAAAGCGCGAAGTTTATCGGTCTAAAAGTTCGCCGCGACTTCGTAAAACCGCCGCGACGCGCTCGAGGTCTTCCGGCGTGTCGACGCCCGACGTAACCCCTTCGAAACCGGGGGGATACGCGCCCTCGATCGTTAAAATTTTATAGCCGTTTTCAATGAAGCGCAATTGTTCGAGCTGTTCCAACTTTTCGTACTCGCCTTTTTTCGAGTTCGCGAAGAAACGAAGCGCGTCGAACCGATAGGCGTAAATCCCGATATGACGGAGGATAGGACTGAACGGCGACGCCGACCGCAACGCTTCTTCGCCGCGAATCGCCGGAATGATGTTTTTCGAGAACCAAAGCGCGTCGCCGGTTTTCGCGACGGCGACGGTCGTTCCGCTAAACGGCGACGTTTTTTTCGCGGCTCGCAACGCGTCGAGCGCTTCCCAATTGAGACGCGTGTAAATCGTTGCGACGTCGGCGTTTATGTTGTCGCGGAGCGTTTCGATTAAATCGACGACAAACTGCGGCGGGCAAATCGGGTTGTCGCCTTGCAAGTTGACGACGACGTCCGGCGTCTCTTCGCGGAACGAAACGGCGGCCCAAGCGCGATCGGAGCCGGAGCGGCAGGAAGTCGGCGTAACGACGACCGGAATGCGCCGCGATTCGCAAAATTCGACGATGCGTTCGCTCCGGTTTTCGAGGTCGGGCGTTTCGGTGGCGACAACGGCGTCGCAGTCGGGAACGCGAGCGCAAACTTCGGCGGCGATATCCCAAACGCGCTGCAAAATCGCTTTGCCTTCGAGTTTTGCTAAAGGCTTGCCGGGAAAGCGTTTCGAACCGAAGCGCGCGGGAATAACGATCGTCGTTTTCATTGTTGGCTTTCTTAATTGGGTTAAAACGTTAACGGCGTCGCGTCGAGCGACCGTCGGTTGCGTCGGCGGCGCGATGAGGCGAGACAAACCGCAAATCGCGCTTAAACAACGTTTAAGCGTTCGCAAGACGACGCGCGACGTCCTTCGAAGTCGAGTCGAAAGGAAGACGGGGTAAAGATACTTTTTCGGGCCGCGCAAGTCAAGAGCAAACGACGTTTGGAAAGGGAAAAACGTCTATTTTTTTTCCGAAGGCGCGAAAAAGTGCGGATCGCCTCCTTCGTAAACGCTAAAATCGCCCCAAACCGGACGACCGCGCGCAATTTTCCGAGCTTCGGCGTCGGAAATATCGAAATATTCGGCAAGGTCGACGACCCCAAAACGCTCGACGTATTCGACCGTCGCGACCGAGTCGAAAAGAAGATTCGCGCCGGAGCCGCCCGAATCGTCGGTCGCTTGATCTTGGTGAAGCGTCGCGGCGTTGGCGATTTTTTCGACGCCTTTGATTTTTTGAATTGAGACGCCGAAATCGCCGGCGACAAGAATGTCGTCTTCCGACAAACCGAAGCCTCCGGCGCGTTTTTTAAGCGTCGCAAGTAAATCGACGAGCGTTTCGCCGTCGGTTTCGGTTCCTGAAAAGCGAACGTTGATTATTTGAAAAGTGAAACTTGATTCCGGCGCGACGGCGTTGGGGCGGAAATTCGCGGCGAGAACCGGAGTCGTTAAGCGTCCTTGAGCGTCGAAAACGTCTGAGACGGATTCGCCGTCGACGACGATTGTTTGCGCGTTGTAAAAAAAGGCGGCAATTGAGTTTGCGGCGGTTGGCGTCGACGCGACGTAATCGTATTCTCCGCCTTGGCGAGCGATCAAATAAACGAGCGCTTCTAAAACGGCGCGATTTTTCGAACGTATTCCTTGAACGGCGACAACGTCGAATTCTTGAAGCAAACGCGCGATTTTTTCGCCGACCGAAGCGTCGTTAACCTTTGAAAAATCAAATGGTTCGAGGTTCCAAGTCGCGATGCGAACGACGCGTAAATCGTCGAGCGTCGGAGCGAAGGCGGACGGAGAGCGGGGGGCGTCGGCGAAGGCGGCGGGCGGGAAGGGGGAAATTGCGCCCGGCGCTTCGGTGAAAAGGCGGCGAAAATCGGTCGATTCGGCGGCGTTTGGAGAAACCTGATCTTGGAACGGCGCGGGCGTCGCGACCGAGGGGACGGGGGGCGTCGCGATTTCCGAACGACGCGGAGAAAAGCATCCTAAAGCGCGTAATCCCAAGAGAAAAAACGATAAAATCGCGACCGCTAAAAAATATTGCAGGCGACGCAAACGTTTTTCGAGTTCGAGCTGGCGCGCTTTCGCCGCTTCCGCTTCTTCGTTTTTTTTCTCGTTCGCGGCGTTGGGTTTTGCGCTAATCCGCCGCACTTTAATAATTTCTCGCGCTTCTTCGATTTCCGGGGATTGGTCGCTCATAACGGTTGGTTTTAAACGGTTTAGGGGGTTGGGGAAAGATTGGAGCGTAAAACCGCGCGTCGAACGACGAACGGCGTCGCGATCTTCAAAATTCAACTTGAACGTCGTTATTATCGACTTCCCATTGGAGGCGGCAAAGGCGTTTTTTGAATTTTTGAAAAAAATACCGTTAAATTTTTATAGCGTTTTTTATCGACGCGTTTTACGAACCGATCGGGGAGAGGAACGCGAAGTTTTTTCCAAAAATTTCTCTTGTTTAGCGGCTGAAAATTTGTTAGAATCGTTAAAATTGTATTTAGCGAGGTCGGAGTTTGGCGAAGACAGACGACGCGTCGTTAAAAGTCGCAACGATTGGCGCGGCGCGGTTTAGCGACGGGAAGAAGCGGAAAATCGTTGCGGAGAGTCTTGCGGCGCGTTTAGAAAGGGACGCGAACCGACGACTCTTTGATTTTGTTGAATAATGAGCGTTTATTGGAGGCGACGTTGCGTCGCGTCAAGTTTTTGAGCGACGATGAGGGGAAGCGCGCCTTGGAAACGTTGAAGCGTTTAACGAAAGTTGAGAAATTATCGAGGGTTGGCGTGGAAAAGAAAAAAGCGGCGGCGTTTCTTTTAACGTTGTGTTTGATTGGCGGTTGCGCGACGCAACGCGGCAAAGTGGTCGACGTCGACGCGCCGACTCGCGTCGGAAGTCATCGCGCCGGGTCGGAGATTTACGATCCGGCGGCGGAAGCGGCGGTCGTCGGGCTTTTAGAACAAGCGGCGCGCAATCCGGTTTCCGCGGCCGACGTCGGAAAAACGGTCGCGCAAATTACCGAAGAACGCGGACTTAGGCGAATCTGTTTTCTCGGCGTCGAAAACGCGGGCGGCGAAGAAATGGGGGACGTCCGCGAAGATTTGGCTGAAGCGATTCGAACGAAAATCGCCCAATCGGACGTTTTTGAAACGATCGATCCTCGAATGGCGACCGCCGGGCTTAGAGAGGCGGGACTGCGCGTCGAAGATTTGCTTTTGCCTGAAAAACGGGAGCGTTTCGCGGCCGCGCTCGGAGAAGAAGAGACGCCGTTCGATTATATCTTGTTCGCGAAAGTAACGACGGCGACGACGGTCGACAATAAAGACTCGCAAGTTAAATATAGTTTAACGTTAGACTTAGTGAACGTGCGCACCGGAGCGTCGATTCGCGAAACGGTTTCTTTGAAAAAGCACTATAATCGTTCCGTTAAAGCGAAAATCTTGGGAATTTTTTGACGCGCGGCTGCAAAGCAACGCTTTTAAAGAAAAGCGTTTAACGAGAGAGACGCCGTTCTGCAGGTCGCTGAAGAACGGCGTTTTTTTTAGGTTCGACGCAAAAGCCGCGACGACGTCGCGACGAAGCGTCGATTAACCGGCGACGTCGACGACGAAATCAAACGCCTTGCGGTTGCGAGACTTGCGAATCGTAAAGTTGAGGATTCGCGGCGTATTTTCGCAAACTCGACGCGAACATCGTCCAGTACCAACCGGCGAAAATCATTTCGATTCCGACGAAAAGCCCGATAACCCAAAGACCGGACGACGGCCATTGACGGTAAATCAACGCTCCTAACATAAACGTTACCAAACCGTTAAAGAGCGCCCAACCCCAACCGGGAAGTTGCGTCGTCAGCGCCGCGACAATGCGGAACAAACCGGCGAGGATGAAAAAGCCGGCCAGCAGGAACGTCAGCGTAATCGCGTTCAAAATCGGCGCGTCGAGGAGCATAAAGCCGACGACAAGGTATAAAATCCCAAGCGCGAAGTGAAGGAAAAAGCCGTTCCAACGTCCGGCGTAAAGGGAGTTAACGATTTGCGTCGCGCCGCCGATCATCAACAGAACGCCGATAATCGAGACGGTCAGCGTCGTCGCGATAAAGGTCGAGCCGATCGCGAGCAAACCGAGGATCATCAACCCGATCCCCAGCATTAAGAACGGTTTCCAGCTGCTCGACATCCGTTTCAGTTCCGGCGTCGTTAGGAAGTTGCAAAAACCGGGAAGCCCGGTCGCGGCGTTCCAAGGGCAGCTCGGACGCGATTCTTCAAAACCGGCGTTTTGGGAGCGATCGTCCCGATCGTTGTTGTCTTTCGCCATTTTAAATCTCCTTTAATTGTTGAAGTTAAGTCGCGACGCGCCGATTTGCGGAACAGCGACGACGCGTCGCGAACGGTTGCGACGATTGCGCATCGGCGCGATGTAAACGCTTATTTAGCAGTTGTTTCGCGTTGAATTTTCTGTATTGCCGGCGGCGTCCAGGAGCCGTTCGACGCTTTTTCGTTCGGGCGATAAACGCGCATCGCGAGAACGAAAGGCCCGCGAGGCGCCGGAATCCAATTAACCGTATCTCCTTGCGGTTTCTCGTGTTGGATTAAAATTTCGACGGAGCCGTCCGAGTCGCGTTTTAGCGGTTCGTCGCTTCTGACGCCGTATTTGCCGATCTCGTTGCGAACGAGATAACCGTCGGCGTCGTAAAGGGTTAGCGACCAAAGGAAGTCGGTCGGCGGTTCGTCGGTCGGCGAAAAACGGAGGCGGTACGACTCGTTTCCGTCGAGCGGTTCCCCGGACGCGTCGAGGAACGCAAAGGGGTAAATAACGTTCTTTTCGACGTTTACGCCGAAAGCGACGCTGGACGCGCCCGCTCGGAAAAGGTAGTCGTCGCCGTAATCGCCGAGATTTTTGAAAACGATCCAATTGGTCGGCGAGGCGTTGCGCCAAATTTCCGTTTGCGCCGCGATTTCGATTTTTTTGCGCGCGATCGCAAAGGCGCCTTGGCTCAACTTCCGCAAATTAGCGTCGAATTTAGCCGGTTTTCCGGGTTCTATCCCAAGCGTTTGCAACGCGTTAACGATTTTATCGTTTGCGTTGGTCGGCGGGTTGGTTTTGAGGAGTTCGACGAAGGTCGACCAATATTTGCGCGGCGACATACGGGCGACGCGTTCGACCGGGCCTTCGAACCAAGGGCGAGTTGGGCGGGGCGTTTCGATAAGACGTTCGAATTGTCGCAAATCGCGGCGCGCGTCTCGGCGCAACGCTTCGTCGAACTGGTTCCAAAAATGTTTGTCGTTTTCTAACCGACGGTAAAACCAACGTTTAACGCCTTCGTATGTCGAGTCGACCGATTGCGCCGCCTCGTGTTCGCGTTCTTTGATTTCGCGCCAAAAAGCGTCGACGTCGCGTCGCTCTTCGGCGCGTTCGCGTTCGTAATTGCGTTCGCCCGCCTCGCGAGCTTCCTTAGCGCGTTCGCTAAGCGACGGCTTTTCGGAGGTTGCGTTCGAGGCGTCGGTTGAGCGCGCGGCGTCTTGCTTTGGCGACGTCGCGTCGTTTTTGTCGACCGCTTGAACGCCGTCGTTTTCGGGGCGAGCGGACTTTTCGGAAACGCTTGCGGCGTCGTCGGTTGCGTCGCGTTTTTCCGTCGCTTTTTCGTCGGCGCTCGACGCGGCGTCGCTTTCTTTGACCGGAGCGGTTTCGGCGGTTTGCGTTTTTTCTTCGTCGGCGCGACCGGCGTAAGAGGCGGCGTTTTGCGCGACGTAAAGTCGTTTTAGTTGCTCGAACGCGTCTGTTTGAGGCGGCGTAAGTTCTTGATCGAGCTTGGTTTCCTCTTCGTCGGGACTCGGTTGAACGTCGGCGTCGTTCGCGGCTTTCGACGGCGTCGGCTTGTCGGGGGTTTTGACCGACGAAGCGGCGTCTTGTAACGTCGCGTTGTGAGCGTCGGCTTTCGCTTCTTTTAACTCCGACGTAAACGTCGACGCCGCGACGGTTGCGAAGTCGTAAAGCGTTTGAACGACGGGGCGAGTTCCGAAAGCGCCGGATCGCGCCGAGTTTTGGACGAAAACTCGGGTTAGGACGAGGGTAAGGGAACTCGGCGACTCGACGACGCGGATTTCCGGAGGAAGGTTCGCCGTTTTCGCCGTATGAGGGCCGACGAGCGCAAGGGCGCGAATCGAACGACCGCCGATTTGGAGCGTCGGAAGTTCGGCGAGCGTTTTTTCGTTGAACGACGCGACGACGTTCGACCAAGCGTCGACGATTTCGAGCGAAAACGGCGCGTTTGTATCCGCCGGAGCGACAACGATTTGCGGTTCGGAGGCAAGGTCGAGCCAAGCGGTCGCGAAAATCGAATCGACGTTGGGGAATTCCGTCGCGCGGTAACGGGCGTCCGGGAGGCGCGGGAAATAAAACGTTTCGTTCGGCGTCGCTAAAAAGAAGCGCGACGACGTTTCGCGTTTGATTTCGTTCGACAAAACGAGCGGATAGGCGTAAGCGTAAAGGTCGACGAGCGCTTCGAACTTTCGCGCGTCTTCGGCGGAAATTTGAAGCGGACGGTCGGATTTAAGCGTCGGCGCGACAAACGTTTGCGTTTCGACCGTTTCGACGATAACGTCGGGCGAGGCGGACGTTTGGGAGGGGCGAGGCGGTTCGGCGTCGTTCGAAGCGGCGGGGGGCGTCGGAGGAACGTCGGCGAAAATTAGGGCGGCGGGCGCGTTAAACGAGCCGACGACGGCCAGCGCGGAGGCGACGAGCGCGGTCGAGCGCGTTTGGCGGCGCAATGTCGTTTGACGGTGCATAAAGCGTTCTCCTAAAATATGTTAAATGGTTGGCGCGATTGGCGTCGTTTACGATAACGCGACGCGAACGGCGCAAGTCGCGCGTCGTAAGGTTTGAACAAAAATAAACGTTTGAATTTTTTGAAAAACGTCGCGCAAGGTTGTTATTCAAACAACGCCTTGGCGCGAGGTCGCGGCGTCTCAATAAATGGTAAACGGCGCAAAAACGTTTTATTCAAATTCGCTTTGCGTCGTCGGCGTTTGCGGCGAAGGTAAGTCGCTAAACATCGATTTTTCAAGGGATTCGAAAAGGCGGGGATTAAGCGGACGCGTCGTCGCGGGGCCGACGTTGGGCAACGGCGTGTTTTCGACGGTTCGCGACGTCGATTCCCAATCGAAACCGCCGCTCGGTCGGGGAGAAAAATATTCGACCGACGTCGCGGCGCGTCCGTCAACGAGTAAAATTCGCGTCGCGACGCGCCAACTTTCGCCTTCGCGTTGCCAAAGTCCGGAGCCGTAACTTCCGTCGCGACAAAAGATCGTCGACTGAAAGAGACCGGCGACCGGATTCCAACCGATAACGCGCAACGCGGCGAATTTGGCCGTCGGCTCCGTCGACGCGGCGTCGTTTTTTTGCGCAAGGGACGACGCCGAAGTCGGCGCGACGGACGGACGAACGAAGTCGCGACAAAGGAGGTAAGAGCCGCCGGGCGCCCAATCGATTTTTGTTTGAAAAATAAAGCCCGCGCTTTCAAGTTCCCAACAGCCGACCGCCCAAGCGAGGGCTTCGAGTTGCTCGCGCGCCGCGTTGGGAACGGCGTCGGCGGCGTCGCCCGAAAAGAAGGGAGGGAGCGGCGTCGACGTCGGCGTTCCGACGAAGGGGGAAGGGGCGTTGGGCGCGGGGTCGCCGTAAATGCCGGAGCTGAAACGCGTCGCGTCGATTTCCGCTTGGCGATTTAGCGTCAAAGGCGATAAAATGTCGACGGGCGTTTGCGCCCAAGTCGGCGCCGTTGCGAAACAATACGGGGAAATAAAGAAACCGAACGCAAGCGCTCCGACGTAAGGCGGTCGAATAAACGAAAGCGCGTTTGATTTTTTGGAAACGTCGCGTTTTTTATTTTTCGGCGCGTTTGATGAAAAATCAAAGACGTCGAATACGTCGCGTCGAGCGGACGAAGCGCAAGCGAAGGACGGGCGGGCTCGGAAATCTTCGGGGGAAGGCGTTCGGGGCATTGGCGGTTCGGCGGGTTGAGCGTCGTCGAGCGACGCGGCGTTGGAGGCGGTTGGGGGCGCGTCGAGCGAATAAGGGGCGACGCGTTCCGGAAATCGCGATCAAAGCGATTAGCGAAATAAGGCCGGTTGGGAAAAATAGCGGATTCGGGTGTAATATAGAAGACGCGGAAGAAGAGGGAATAAAAATGAAGTTTTTTCGTCGCGCTAAAATCGGTAAAATTTAAAAAAATGGGGGGCTTGGGGATTTTGAGGCGCGAAAGACGGGCGCAAACGCCGATAATTTAAACGAAAAGGAAAGGATTGCGCTTTTCGCGACTTGCGGAACGTCTCGCGAAGACGGCGCGCGGAAAACGACGGAGCGGTTTAGGTAAAATAGCCGGTTTGAGTAAAACGGCGAGTTTGGCGAAAGTAGGGACGCGATGTGCGGTATTTGCGGCGCGATTTGGTCTTCGGGGAGTAAAGCGGTCGATCCGGCAATTTTGGAGCGAGCGACCGACGCAATGCGACGACGCGGGCCGGACGCGCGCGGCGTTACGAGGGCGCCGATCGAACCGGGGATTTCGGTCGAGGAAAAAGGCGTCGCGTTCGGGCATCGGCGCTTGGCGATCATCGACCTTTCCGACGCCGGGCGGCAGCCGTTTGCGAACGACGATCGTTCGATTTGGCTAACTTTTAACGGCGAAATTTACAATTATATCGAAATTCGCAACGAATTAAAGCGACGCGGACGGAATTTTCGCACCGAAACCGACGTCGAGGTTCTTTTGCGCGCTTACGAGGAGTTCGGCGTCGACTGCCTGCCGAAGCTGAACGGGATGTTCGCGTTTGCGATTTGGGATTCGCGAAAAAAACGGCTCTTGATCGCTCGCGATAGAATCGGTAAAAAACCCCTATTTTACCGCGTCGAAACGGAACGACTCCTTTTCGCCAGCGAATTGAAGGCGCTGACGCTCTTTCCGGACGTTCCGAAAGAACTCGATTTGACCGCGCTTCGGCAATATTTGACTTATCAATACGTTCCCTATCCTCGCACTATTTACCGCGGAATCGCTAAATTGCCGCCGGCGTCGTTTTTGATTTGGCAAGATGGGAAGGATTTAACGGTCGAGCGGTATTGGAAAGCGGAAGACGTCGCTAACTTCGACGAAAAACGGAAATACGCGTCGGGCGACGTCGAGCGAGCGTTGGAAAACGGAGCGTTGGGGGCGGCGCGTTTCGGAGCGGAAGACGGTTGGTTTGGACAAGACGGGAAAGGAAGGGAAGACGCGTTAAGAAAAACGACGGCGGAATTTATCGAAAATAGCGATTTTACTAACCGTTCGTTCGACGAAACGACGCGCGAATTGCGGCGTCGGCTCGAGGAAGCGACGCGATTGCGAATGCGGAGCGACGCGCCGTTCGGGGCGTTTTTGTCGGGCGGCGTCGATTCGACCGTCGTCGTCGGATTGATGAAACAGTTTTCCGAGAAGAAAATTCGGACGTTTTCGATCGGGTTCGCGCAGAAGGAATACGACGAAACGCCCTTTGCGCGGCGAACGGCGGCGCTTTTCGGAACGGAACATACCGAATTTTTCGTCGAGCCGGACGCCGAAACGATTTTGTCGCCGCTCGTTCGCGAATACGGGGAGCCGTTCGCCGACAGCTCCGCGATTCCGACTTGGTATCTTTGCGAAACAACGCGCCGGGAAGCGACCGTCGCGCTCGGCGGGGACGGCGGCGACGAGTTGTTTTGCGGATACGATCGTTACAAAGCGGTTCGTTTGTCGTTATTAATTAATAAAGCGCCGAAAATGTTGCGGCGATTTTTGGCCGGGCCGGTTCGTTCGGCGATTCCGAACTCCGTCCGGCAACGGTCGCCGTTGCGACGCGCGCGGCGGTTCTTGGAGACCGTCGGAATGGACGCGCTGGAACAATATTTGCAATGGATCGCAATTTTCAATCGCGAACGCTTGCATTCGTTGTTGAGCGAAGAATATTGGGCGGAATGCGCGAAAGAGGTGGAGTTTGACGGCTGCTTGAGCGGCGGTTTGCGGCTCGACGGAACGCGTCCGAGCGCCGACGAACTCGATTGCGTCGATTTTTTGCAAGACGCTTTTCAAAAATTCCGTCGGCGCGACTTGACGAGCGCAATTTCGTTCGTCGATTTGCTGACTTATATGCCGGGCGACTTGACGACGAAGGTCGACGTCGCGTCGATGCGGAGTTCGTTGGAGGTTCGCGCCCCGATGCTCGACCCGAACGTCGTCGAGTTGGCGTTGCAGATTCCGTTAAAATACAAACTTTGGGGAAAGAAGGGGAAATACGTCCTTCGCGAAGCCTGTCGCGACCTGTTGCCGCCCGAAATCGACGCGCGCCCGAAAACCGGGTTTGGCGTTCCGCTCGACGCTTGGTTCCGCGGGCCGTTAAACCAAACGCTTAAAGACGCGCTCTTGACCGAGTCGGCGAACGCGGCGCCGTTTTTTGAAAAGAAATTTGTTGAACGTTTGATTAAGGAACACGAGAATCGCGAATTCGATCACGCGGCGCGACTTTGGGCGTTGCTTGTCTTCCGAATTTGGGAAGAACAAGTGAAAAATTGTTAATATCGTTATAATCGGCAAGAAAAGGCGAGAATCAAACGGACGAGAAAGAAGAGGAAGGCGAGGCGGCGCGCTTGGAAGGGGCGGAACGACGTAAAATGGAGGACTTTTGACGGTCGCGCATTTTTTGTTGAATTTTCTAAAAAAGCAAAAG
Source organism: Thermoguttaceae bacterium (assembly GCA_017436025.1). GTDB lineage: Bacteria > Planctomycetota > Planctomycetia > Pirellulales > Thermoguttaceae > RUG369. The sequence continues at coordinate 47,123 of JAFSDX010000271.1, read as the reverse complement.
TTTTTTCGGGGGACGCGTCGATAGTAACGAAGTAGGCGTTTTGCGGCAAACGGAGTCGCAAGCGGAGGTCGCGCGACGAGAGAAAAAATCGAAAGTCGGCGCGAACGAGTCGCGAAAACGCCTTGCCGGTCGAAGGAACGAGCGGAACGAACGCTAAGGAAGGCGACAAAATGGAATATCGAGAAAATCGGGACGCGCGCAAACCCTTCTTATCGACGCCCGATTCGCGGGTTTATTTTCCGGCGGCGGCGATCGAAGAAGCGAGACGCTCGACGACGCGTTGTTTGCGACGGAACGAAGGCGTCGCTCTCGTCGTCGGCGCGACCGGAACGGGAAAAACGCTGTTGACGCGCGTCCTCGCCGCCGAGTTTGAAGCGGAAAGTTTGGTCGCCGTCGTTTCCCCGACGCGACGCGTCGACGCTAAATCGTTTTGGCAACAGTTCTTATTTTCTTTGCGCCAAACGTTTTGCGGTTGCGACGAAACGGAATTGCGGCTGATGGCGCTCGATTATCTCGAACGTTCGCAGCGCCGACGTTGCGTTTTGCTGATCGACGACGCGCAAAATTTGCCGTTCCGCGTCTTCGACGAATTGCGTTCTTTTGTCGATCAAGGCGCCGCCGCGTCTTCGCAGATTTGCGTCGCGTTATTCGGAACGGTCGCTTTGGAAGAACGCTTGAATTTGCCGCCGCTTTATCCTTTTCAGCAACGGATCGTTTCGCGCTCGTACCTCGACGCGTTCGAAAGCGCTGAAATTGCGGATTATATCGATTGCGAGACGCGGCGCGTCGACGGAAAATTCGTCTTTACGACCGACGCGAAGCGGAAAGTCGCCGATTTGTGCAAAGGGTCGCCGCGGATTGCGAATCAGTTGTGCGACCGCGCGCTCTTTTTGACGGCTCAAAAGAGCGGGAAAAAGATTGAGTTTGCGGATAATAGCGGTTTTAACGGCGAACAAGAGGCCTTGGAACGAATTGCGACCGAATCGGTTGAGATTCAAGCGGTCGACGCGTCGCTCGTCGAACGCGCTTGGGCGAATTTGCTGAATTTGCCGGAGGAAACGCCGCGTTTGAAAAACGGCGATTTGAGCGAAGTCGTTGAATTTGGAACGCTCGAGGACGACGAGGAAGAAAACGACGATTTTGCCGGTTTTGACGAATGGGAAAAACGCGAAAATTGCGAAAATGACGCGGGCGTCGACGTTGAAAAAGAAAAGGAAGTTGAGGAAAGCGAGGAAAACAACGAGAATAACGAGATAAGCGGCGCCGCGTCGGGAGAAGAGGAACGCGCCGCGACAAACGCCGCCGTCGTTGGGGAAATTAGCGCAATTGACGCAAACGACAAAAATAAAACGTTTGGCCAAGAATGCGAAGAGTTTAATGGATTTAGCGAATTCAATGAATTTGAGGGGGCGGAAGAAGAAACGAACGAAGAGGACGGAGAAATCGACGCGACGCTCGAAGCTCGGCTTCTGCAAAACTTGAAAATTTGGGAAGACGCTAAGGAAAATAACGGCGTCGTCGCGGAGAACTCGAATCGCGGAGACCGTTGGGAACGCGCCGACGCTTTAAAGGAACAGCGAAACGTTGCCGAATGGAAAGAAACTGCGGGGATTGCGGAGACTGGCGAAGTCGACGCGAGTTTTCCGGTTGGCGAAACGAGCGAAGTAAGCGAAATAAAAGAAACAAGCGAAACAAAAGAAGCGAGGGGAATAGGGAAAACGGGCGAAACGAGCGAGCTGGGCGAAGACGTCGACTCGGAAAAAGAGGCGGCTCCAACCGAAGAGCGCGTTTTTGAAGCGTTAAAATCGGAATATTTTAACGAAGGTTTCCTTTTTGAACTCGATGGCGACGGCGCGGCGACGGCGAAGGGGAAAAAAGCGCCGACGGAACGCGAAAGAAAAGCGAAGACGCGAGCTAAGTCGACGTCGAAAACGCGTCGACCGATCGTTGGCGACGACGACGGCTCCCGACTTTGGAACCTTGCGAACGGGCGGAGCGTCGACGGCGAAACGAGCTTGGACGACGAACGATTTTTGGAAACGCAGTTGACCGCCGAGCGCGTCGCGAAGCGCGTCGTTTCCGACGAAGAGGCGGAAGCGGACGCCGTCGTCGGCGATTGGGACGCGGAGTTTAGGTCGTTAGAAGACCGCGCATACGAGCAAATTCTCGAAGACTGTTGGGAAACGACGGAGAATTTTGAGGCGAGCGACGAATATTTGAGTGAATTAAGCCTTTTGGAACAAGAAATCGAAGAAGAGGCGAATTTGATTCGGCGAATCCGAAGTATTCACCTGAAACTTCGATCGGCGCGAGCCGCCGCCGAACGCAAACGACGCCGCAATGCCGAAGAAACGACGGCAAACGCCGAAAAATCGACGATCGTCGGCGTTAAGTTGGAGGACGAAACGCTGAATTATTGACGTGTTCGGCAAAAACGTTAGAATTGTTAAACTTTGTGTTCTTGTGAAAAGCGTTAAATCGGTAAAAAACGCCGCGTTGCAAGAGCGCAGACGTTTAACGTTCCCTTATAATGAACGGACCGCTAAAAATGAATATTGTTTTAAAAACGACTGCTCTTATTGATTATTTGACGAGCGGAGCGATTTTAGAAGTTTTAGTCGATAAAAGCTGCTGTTTTCTTTGAGGCGAACGTCGAGATAAACGGCGACGGTCGCGGCGATTTTAACGATTCTAAGGTTTGAGCGAAGCCGACTGATTTACTAACGTCGGCGGATTACCGAGACGCCAAGCGATTTCTTCAAGCATCCGTCTTTCTAGGTTGGCGTCGCGACCCGTTGGAATCCAACCTTGCGACGCGGCGCGTTCGCCGACTGGTTGCGTCAGTTGCGAAAAATCGTCGATATAATTTTGGTTGAACCCGATCGTCGCGCCCATCGGCGTCTTTAAATCCTCAATTTCGTTATAAACGGAGAGATAAATTAGGTAACCTGCGGAGTCGGGAACGACTCTAACGACCGCGGAACGGCGAATCGTTTGAAAAGTCGCCAACCAACGGTCGTCGCAAGTAACGGAATTTTTGCGCCAAGGTTCTAAAACGCCGGCGGCGATCGTCGGTTTCGTGTCGATTCGACCTTCGGCGCGCGAGGTGAAGCGTTCGCCGTTTTCCGTTTCTCGTTCAAAAACGCGAATCGGCGTCTCAAACTTAATTTCGAAATAATTATCGACGACGTCGACGACGGCGTTCCAAAGATAATCGGGATCGGCGGTTTGCACAAAGAGCGGATTCGGCGCCGCGTCGTTGTACGTTCCGACCGAGAAATCGGGCGTCGGTTCGGAGGGAACGCCGGCGCAACCGAGGAAAAAGAGCGGGGCCGCGAACGAAAAGGGCGCGACGAGGGCGAAGACGCGGCGTCGACCGTCCCCAAAGCAACGGTTCAAACGACGGAAAATCGGAATATTTCGCAAAAACATTAAAATCTGCATAAGCGCGCCCTCAAACCCGAGTATTTCTTATTATCGCAAATTTTTAGCGGTTTTTCAAGAGCGTTTTGCGCGTTTTATCGGAGTTTTAAGGTTTTTAACGATTTTGATAACGCGACATTTAAAAAGCGACTTACAAAGAAACGCGTTCGAAAACGAGATTCGGCGTCGACGTTCGATTAGCGTTGCGTTTCAAAAAGAGAATAACGTTGCGGAGTAAATTGGGCGCGGCGTCGCGTCAAGAACGACGCCGCGTTAAAACAGACAAGTTGGGAGGAGCGGGAAGGACGGGTTATTTGAGGACGACGGGCAATTCGATCTTTTGGCCGCGACGCAAAACGTTAAGAACGATCGTTTCGCCCGGCGCGTGTTCCTCGACGGCGGTGATGAAGTCTTCGCCGGTCTTCACCGGAGCGCCGTTGACGCCGAAGATAACGTCGAAACCGCCTTCGGGCCGCTTAACGTGTCGCGTTTGATATTGAATACCGTTGCGTTGTTGAATAGCGACAACGAGTTTTCCGCCGCGCAAACCGGCTCGGTCGGCGGCGCCGTCTTCGTCGATAAGGCTCGGAATGAGACCGTCTTCCGTTTCGGTTACCTGCACGACGCCCGCGTCGCCGCGCACCACTTCGCCCTTTTCGAGCAAAATCGACGCGATACGGTGAATCGTGTTGACCGGAATCGCGAACCCGACGCCGGAGCTTTCGCCGACGCGACTGGCGATCGCGGTGTTCATCCCGATCATTCGACCCTTTGAGTCGAGAAGGACGCCGCCGGAGTTGCCCGGGTTGATCGCCGCGTCGATCTGAATGACGCCTTTGATTTGGCGGAATTGTTGCGGACTCCCGATCGTTCGGTTCAGGTTCGAAACGATCCCTTGCGTCATCGTCCGTTCGAGGCCGAACGGATTGCCGATCGCGAAAACGGTTTGGCCGACGAGGAGCTTCGACGAGTCGCCGAATTGAATCGGGAAGAGACTCGATTCCGGCGCGTCGATTTTCAAGAGCGCGACGTCGGTGTTCGGGTCGACGCCGAGCGGCTTGGCGGGATACGTTTCGCCGTTGAAAAGCGTTACTTCAATTTTGCGCGAGCCTTCGACGACGTGAAAATTGGTCAAAACGACGCCGGACGCGTTCAAGACGATTCCGCTTCCGCAACCTTCCGACGTTTGTTGAAAGAAGGCGCGTTGATTTTCCGAAACGGTCGCTACGTTGACGACGCTTTTATTGTTTTTGGCGTAAATTTCAATTTGCGTTCGCTCTTGCGGGGGAAATTCGGCAAGGCGCGTCGCGAGATCGTCGGTCGAACGGGCGGCGGGGCGGACGACGTTCGACGGAGCGGAACCGCCGTCGAGGGGCGGAATTTGCGTCGAAAGGGGCGTCGCGGCGTTTTGCTTGTCGTCGTAAGCGTCGAACGCTTCGTTAAAATTGGCAAAATCGTTTCGAAGCGCGGGGGACGTTTGGCGGACGTCCGGGCGTTGAGCGGCGAGGCGCGGAAAAAGCGCCGTCGAGGTCGAGAGCGATTGGAGCGAAAGCGCGAAACAACCGCCGGCGAGCGCGGCGGCAAGATAGGCAAACGACGATTTATGCATTGAGCGCGTCCTTTGTTGCGATTAGGGGGATTTTAACGGCGCGGTCGAACGACGGCGCGAGCGTTCGAAATGAAGAGAGCGAATAATTTCGACAGCCTTCAAGGGATTTTACGCAATTTTGGTCGATTCGTCGAGAAAAAAAAGCCGGTTTCGAGCGATTTTTTAAGAAAATTTTCCGTTGCGGGCGCGTTGGACTTATAAACGAAGGGAAGAAGGAAGGAACAAAAGTTTTTTTTTGAAAAATCTTGATTTTTCGTCTATTCCTTTTATAATGAATAAACGAGCGCGGCTGAGACGTTTTCCCGGCTCAAACGGCGAGGTTCGGTGCGGCGATCTTCGCGACGAACGCCGGAAAGCGACGCGAACGAGCGTCGTTGGCGAACCGAATCGACGCGCAAAATTTCGCCGTCCTAAGGACGCGCTGTTGAATAAAACGTCGGAGAAACAAAGTATGCATATTATTTTATTTGAGGACGATAAAGTCGTCGATCTTTATCCGATCACCGTCGGGCGTCCGGCGTTTTCGATCAGCGTCGGTTCCTTGCGCTTATTGAATTTGGCGCGTCAATTAGGAGGCGAAATCGAGTTGATCGCGCGTCCGCACCTGCGCGACCTGCTGCGCGAGGACGTTCCGTTCGCTTGGACTCCGGCTCGGGGCGAGCGCAAGGGCCCGATTTTGCTGATCAACGCGAGAACGGCGCCGCGTTACGCTCTCTTGAACGCTTGGCGAGCGTTGACGACGACGCCTTGCGAACGGGGCGCCGCGATCGTTTCCGGTTCCTCGATCGTCGCCGCGACGCTGAATTCGGCGGAATTTTTGCCGCGTCAAGAGATCGGTTGCGCGCAGTTGCAGGGAATTTTGAAGGATTTGAATCTGCAAACGGTCGACGTCGGCGAACCGATCGCGTTGTTGGAACGCTCGTCCGACGCGGTGCGTTATCATTTGCGTTACATTAACGAAAATTTGGAAAGTCGCGTCGCGACCGGCGATTATTGCGAGATCGCCGACGGACTCTTTGTGCCGCGCGCCGTCGAGGAGCGACCGGAAATCGGCGAGTATTTTGTCGTCGACTCGAAAAACGGGCCCGTTATTTTGGATAAAAACGTTAAAATCGGGCCGTTCGCCTTCATGCGGGGGCCGGTTTACGTCGGGCGAAACAGCCGGATTCTGGAACACGCGGCGATTAAGGATTACGTCGCGATCGGTTCGACGTGCAAAGTCGGCGGCGAAGTCGAGGCGACGACGATCGAACAGTATTCGAACAAGCAACACCACGGCTTCCTCGGACACAGCTATTTGGGAAGCTGGGTAAACTTGGGCGCCGGGACGTGCAACAGCGACTTGAAAAACTCGTACAACGAGGTTTGGCAAGAGACGCCGGCCGGAAAATCGCCGTCGCGGATGCAGTTTTTGGGGTGCGTCGTCGGCGACTATGCGAAAACGGCGATCAACACGAGCATTTTTACCGGGAAAACGATCGGCGCGTGCAGTATGGTCTACGGTTTCGTTACGACCGCGGTGCCGAGTTTCGTCAATTACGCGCGTTCGTTCGGCCAAACGACCGAAATTTCGCTCGAATTAATGATCGCGACGCAGGAGCGGATGTTTTTCCGCCGCGACGTCAAACAACGTCCCTGCGATATAAAATTAATTCGCGATATGTACGAGCTGACGCGTTCCGAACGACAGCTGGCGAACGAACCGCTCGCGCTCTAATTTTTGCGCTTGGCGAAAACGCTCCGATTGGGTAAAATACGTCGAATCCGGTCGAGGCGTTGGAACGGTCGACATTGAGACCGGCGCCGAGAATCGATTTTGAGGCGTTTGACGAATATAACGGGAACGGCGTCGCGTTGGCGAACTCCGGGCGCGTTTGTTGGGAGAAAACGAGGCATTTAGTGAATTTTAACGATTTGTTGCGGCGGCGTTGCGCTTGGTTGCGCGACGACGGGCCCGATTCCGACGTCGCGATTTCGAGCCGCGTTCGCTTGGCGCGGAATTTAAGCGGTTTTCCTTTTGTCGGTCGCGCGACGGACGGCGATTTGCGGAGTATCGTCGAGGCTTGTTCGCGGGTCGCCGCGAATCGTTTTTCGACCGACGAAGCGGAGTTTATCGATTTTGCCGACGTTTCGGCGGACGACGCCCGATTTCTGCAGGAAAGGCTCGTCGCGAGTCGCGAATTTGCGGAAGCGGGGAAGCGACCGCGCGCGCTCTTGTTGGCAAAACGCGAGAATTTTTGCGCGATGGTCAACGAAGAGGATCATTTGCGACTGCAGGCGACCGCGAGCGGATTCGCGTTGCGCGACCTTTGGAAACAAGTCGACGAACTGGACGACGCGTTCGAAGCGGAACTCGATTACGCGTTCGACGAGAAATTGGGGTACTTGACCGCCTGTCCGTCGAACGTCGGAACCGGGATTCGCGCGAGCGTTATGTTGCACTTGCCGGCGTTGATCGAAACGAACGAGGTGGAAAAAGTGCTTCGCGGACTGCAAAAAATGAACTTGGCGGTGCGCGGAATATACGGCGAATGGTCGCGCGTTCTCGGCGAATTTTTTCAGGTCAGCAATCAGGCGACTTTGGGCGAATCCGAGGAAGGGATTATCGAACAGTTAAGCGAGGTGATTCCGTGCGTGATTAATTACGAACGGCAGGCGCGCCAAACGATGCTGGAAAAAGATCGCGACGGCGCGATGGATCGTTGCTGTCGAGCGTTCGCGTTGCTGAAATCGGCCCGCGCGATCACGATGGAGGAAGCGATGGCGCACTTGTCGAGCGTTCGGCTCGGCGTTCGCTTGCGTTTGCTCGAAGCCGTTCCGGTTTCCGTTCTCGACGAGTTGACCGCGGCGATTCAAACGTCGCATTTGCGGCGTTTAACCGGGACGAAAGCCGACGCCGAAATCGACGAAGAGGTGTTGCGCGCCGAGTATGTGCGGAAAAAATTAGCGGCTTACGTTTGACGAAACAAGGGCTCGACGATAAAAAGCGCGCCGTTGAGAAGTAAAACTCCTCGACGGCGCGCTTAAATTTTAGGGAAAACGACCGGTTCGCGGCGAAAGCGAGATTGACAAATCGCGCCGAGCGGAAACGAGGGCGTTTTTGAGCGGAGAACGTTAAAATTTAAGGAATTTAACGTTTAGACCGGCTCTTTTCGTCAAAATTTCAAGGCAACGAGCGAAATAATAAACGCGGCGCGCGCCCTCTTTTTTCAGCGCGTAACGATACGCCGCGTTCAAAATATTCGCCGGAATTTCGCCGGCGCGAGTTTTGGCGACGACGTCGTCGACAAACGCGCTCTCGGCGTCCGTTTTAACGCGCAATTCTTGCTTGACCAACGCCGCGTCGAGCGCGTCGATCGCTCCAAAGGCGCCGCGGCGCCCGAAAAGTCCGACGACGAAACCAAGAGCGCAAACGGTAAAATCGCGACGAGAAATCTTTTTCATAACGACGTCCTTGCCTTAAAACGTTTTTCTTGTTGGGAACGAAAAATGCGAAAAATCGCCGAACCGGCGCGCCGATCCGTCGGCGTCGGTAAAAAGCGTTGAAGAAACGGCCCGACAAAGCGCGTTTTGGGGATTATCGGCGTTTGAGGCGGCAATCTTGAGGGGAACGCGGCGACGCTTCGCAAAATCGCCGCCGTTTAAGTTGGGGTCAAACGGCGTCGGGACGTCGGTCGCGATAGGGCGCCGGGTCGACGAGGCCCGCGTCGGCGAAACCGGCTTGGCGCAAAACGCAGGCTTCGCAGCGACCGCAAGACAAACCGGCGTCGTCGAGGTCGTAACAGGTGCGCGTCAACGAATAATCAAGGCCGAGTTCGACGCCGCGACGGATGATTTCGCTTTTGTCGAGGCGCAAAAGGGGCGCTTTGATTTCAATCGCGGTTCCTTCGACGCCAACTTTGGTCGCAAGTTGGGCAAGTTGGGAAAACGCGGCTAAATATTCCGGGCGGCAATCGGGATAACCGCTATAATCGACGCAGTTGATTCCGAGCCAAATTTCGTTGGCGCCGCGCGTTTCGGCGAAGGCGAGGGCGAGCGAAAGAAAGATCGTGTTGCGCGCCGGAACGTAGGAGGTCGGAATCGACGCGCCGATTTCTTCGAGCGGGACGTCCGTTTCGACGACGATCGCGTCGTCGGTGAGCGAACTTCCGCCGAACAGCGTTAAATCGATCGGGAAAATCAGGTGTTCGCGAACGTTGAAGGAACGAGCGACGGCGCGGGCGGCGTCGAGTTCGCGAGCGTGCCGTTGGTTGTAGTTTAAGGTGAGGGCGTAAATTTCCCGACCTTCGGCCGCCGCGAGAGCGCAAACCGTCGAGGAGTCGAGACCGCCGGAAAGTAAAACGACCGCTTTTTTAGTCGACATTAGGAAACCTTGGAAAATTGGGGGGACGTCCGAGCGGTTGGAAGCGCGAGCGCGGAGCGTCGGGGAAGGAAGAATAGGCGGGCAAAAACGAAAAAAAGGGTTTTAACGATTTTCTTCGTCTAGCAACGTCGCGATTAATTCGCTGACGCTCGGCGTTTTGGAAACGGGCGCTTCGGCGGCGGAAACGTCGTCTTCGCCGCTGTTGCGAGGCGCGAAAGTTTCGAGGCGAACCGAAAAAGCGAACGGATTCGGCGCAAAATCGGCGCAAGGTTTGGCGAAAACGTTCGGCGATTCGCAAACGTTTTCGGGCGTCGGCGGGGGAGCGGTCGAAGAATTAACCGCCGGAATCCGCGTTTTTTTTCGGCAATGCGGACAAAGGACGGCTCGACCGGCGAAATCGGACGAAACCGAGGCCGATAATTCCGAGCGGCAAGATTCGCATAGGAACGTTATTTTCATTGTTGCATTTTTCAAACGCGTCGCGTTAAAACGTTGCGGAACTTAAAACGACGTTTAAAGTTAAAATAGGGGGAACGCGCGGTTAGGGCGGGTCGTAACCGCCGCGAGAAAAAGGGTGGCAACGCAAAATGCGCCAAACCGTTTTAAGAACGCCGACGAACACGCCGTATTTTTGAATCGCCAATAAACAATATTGACTGCACGTCGGAGTAAAACGACAACAGGGGCCAAAAGCCGGGCTGATTGCAAGTTGGTAAAAACGAACGATTTTAACGACGAAAAACGTTAGAACGCGTTCAATAAACGTTTCGACGGCAAATAAAAGTTTCGATAAAAAGCGGAGGACGCGTTTAATCATTCGACGACGGCGCGGAAGAAGGCGAAAACGGAACGACCTCGGCGGAGTCGGAAACCGGAGGAAGCGACGTCGAGGTTGTCGCGCCTCTTTTTATCGCTTTGCGAACGCAACGACGCGATAATTTGGTCAAATCGTCGGCGAGCGTTTCCAGCGACGGAACCTTGTCTTGACGCGTCGGGATAGCGATGAAATCGAAACCGGTCGGAAATTCGCGACGACGAAGCCGAAACGCTTCGCGGAGCAAACGCTTCCAACGGTTGCGAACGAACGCTTTGCCGACTTTTTTCGAAACGGAAAGCCCCAAACGGCTTGGCGCGTCGGGCGTCGTCGGTCGACAGCAAACGGTCAGGCGCTCGTTGTAAACGCGAATCCGCGCTCGATAAACGAGTTGAAAATCGGTCGCGCGTTTGATTTTTCGCGCTTTATCGAAACGGAAAAATCGGGGCGTTTCCGGCGCGTCGACGGGGGAGGAATCGGTCATTCTTCCGGCCAAAGCTCCTCTTCGAGCGGTTTTTCAGCGGGTTCGTCGGCTTCCGAAATCGTCGACGAAGTCGTTTCCGGCGCGTCCGAGGCGACCGATCGCGACTTTTGCGGCGCGGGTTCGCAAATGGAGTCGACGAGATTCGCCAACGTGTGCGGCTCGTAACCGACGATTCGCGCGTATGCGCGACCGTCGAGGTAAACGCGAACGTCCGGAATCGATTGAACGCCGAGATCGCGCGCCTTCGCGCCCAGTTCGTCGACGTCGACTTCGGCGAATTTTACTCCGCGACCGGCGAAATAACCGGCTTGTTTGCGCAAATCGGGTTCGAACGCGCGGCAGGGCGGGCACCACTGCGCGCCGAATTTAACGACGGCGACCGGCGAGCTTTTGACAAACTCGTCGTATTTCTCGTCGGACGTCAAAAGCGCGACTTCGCCGTCGGGCGCGGCCGAATAATCGACCGAACGCGCCGCGGCGACTTCAGGCGGAATTTCCGACGTTTCGGGAGCGCGACCGCAACCGAACGCGGCGCCAAGAAGAAGCGTCGAGGCGGTAAAAACGTTAAAATACGAGCGTTTCAACATAGGCGTCGTCCCTGTCGCCGCTTAGACGCAAGCGCGTCGCCGCGTTTTAAAAGGAAGTTGGCGAACGAATCGCCTTCCAAGTTTGGCATTGGAAGCGGCGAACCGTCCGTCAAGAAAAAAGGAACCGACCGCCGACTTTAACGCGCCTTGTAACCGGCAAAAACGTTAAAATCGGCGAGCGCTGAAAACGGGAGCGTCCGAAAACGCTCCTAAGGGGCGAAAATTAAGCGCCGAATTTGCCCAAGCGGTTGGCGTGCGCCATCGCGAGCGGCATCAGGTGAATCGCTTGGAAGTGGCCGAGACCGCCGAAATTGTTCGCTTCCGTTTCGCCGAATTTTTGGCAGGAGTCGGTGCGCGCGAGGTCGGAAACGATCATCGTCGGAACCGGGTGGAAGGAGTGCGACGCCATCTTCGCCGGGGTGCTGTGGTCGCCGGTAACGATCAAGCAGTCGCTCGGGCCGATAAGTTCGGCGATTTGCGGCATAACTTTGTCGAGTTCTTCGACCATCTTGCGTTTTTCTTCATAGTTGCCGTCTTCGCCGCGGCTGTCGGTGTACTTGAAGTGGAGGAAGAAGAAGTCGTATTTGTTCCAGTTTTCTTTCAGGACTTCGACTTCTTCTTGGAGCGAAGCCGGGGAGCCGACGAGTTCCATTCCGACGAGGCTCGCGAGGCCTTTGTACATCGGATAAACGGCGATCGCGGCGGCGTCGAGGCCGTACAGCTCTTTGTACGTCGGGAGGTTCGGTTTCTTCGCGAAACCGCGCATCGTCAGGCAGTTCGCCTTCGGTTGACCCTTCAAAATTTCGACGGCTTGGTTGAAGAATTCCTTCGCGACTTGAGCGGTTTTTTCGCTTTCGGCGTCTTTCGCGACCGGGTCGAGCGGTTTCGCGCCGACCTTTTGCGGGTCGGTGTCCGCGACGTTGCCGCCGAGACCTTCGCCGCGGAAGACGACGACGAAACGGTGTTCTTTCACCGGCTCGACGAAGACTTCGACGCCCGGAATGCTAACGTTTTTGAGGAGTTTAACGACTTCGACCGATTCTTCCGTCGGAATGCGACCGGCGCGGCGGTCGGTAATGAGGCCGTTTTCGTCGATCGTGCAGAAGTTGCAACGGATGCAAACGTCGTTCGGGCCGACCGGGAACGCGATGCCGGCGGCTTCGAGAACGCCGCGGCCGATTTGGAAGACGAGCGGATCGTAACCGAAGAGGCCGAGGTGGCCCGGGCCGCTGCCGGGGGTAATGCCCGGGAGAATCGGGAGGGACATGCCGGAAACGCCCTTGGCGGCGAGTTGATCGAGATTCGGCGTCGACGCGGCTTCCAGTTCGGTCGGCCCGCCCGGTTGCAGCGGAAGACCGCCGATACCGTCCGAAACGACCATAACGATTTTACCGCCTTCATCGGTTTTGAGGGATTGAATCAACTCGTGCAGTTCCATTTCACAACCTTTCGTCTTCAAGCAAACGTGAAATTAAGGGCGAACGACGGCGCGTTGGGGCTCGACGACGGCGGGCGAACGCGACGTTTGGCAAGGGGAAAACGCGTTGTACGGCGACGCTTTCCAAACTTATCCGTCTTTATTTTAACCGATTTTTGCGCTTTCGTCCAGCGGGGGAGGAAATTTTTTTTCGGCGGACGATTTTCAGCCGAATCGATGGTTCGGAGGAAAGGGAACGGCGGGAAAAGCGGATGTGTTACACGTTGTTGTCAATATTATTAATGCGCGACTAACGGACGGTTTCGAGGGACGAACGGAACCCCCGCTTGCGAAACGTTGAAAAACGAGTATAATATTGACGTCGACGTTGGGCGCGCCGTCGCGGAACGTCTTGTAATAGAATTAAGAAGCGAAATTGGAAAAACGATGAAAAAAAGACTCTTGACCGGCTTGCAACCGAGCGGCGTGTTGACGATCGGAAATTATTGCGGGGGAATCAAACAGGTCGTTAATTATCAAAACGATTACGAAACGTTCCTTTTTGTGCCGGATATGCACGCGATCACCGTGCCGCAAGACCCGGAACTTCTTCATCGTCGAATTCGCGAAGTCGTCGGGATGTACCTCGCTTGCGGCGTTTCTTCGGACGAAAATCATATTTATATTCAGTCGGAAGTGCCGCAACACGCGAACCTCTCTTGGATTCTCGAATGCACCGCTTATATGGGCGAAATGTCGCGGATGACGCAATTTAAGGCGAAGTCCGAGGAGCAGGAGAAGAAAAAGAAGGAAATTGGGTGCGGGCTTTTCACCTATCCGATTTTGATGGCGGCCGATATTTTGCTTTACAACGCGCACGTCGTTCCGACCGGCGCCGATCAAAAGCAGCACGTCGAGCTGGCGCGCAACTTGGCGCAACGTTTTAACTCGAAGTACGGCGAAACGTTCGTTGTTCCGGAACCGCTCATTCCGACCGTCGGCGCGAAAATTCGCGACCTGCAAGCGCCGGAAAAGAAGATGAGCAAGAGTTGCGAGAACCCGAAAGCGTCGATTTTCTTGACCGATACCGAGAAGGAAGCGCGCAAAAAGATTATGAGCGCCGTTACCGACTCCGGCGAAGGCGTTTATTTCGACGAAACGAACAAGCCCGGCGTTTCGAATTTGCTGACGATTTACTCTGTTTTCAAAGGATTGACGATTCCTGAAACGGAAAAACTTTTTGAGAACGCTCGGTACGGCGATTTGAAGAAGGAAGTCGCCGAAGTCGTTTGCGCGTTCTTGGCCGAGTTGCAAGATAAGTTCGCCGAAACGATGAAGTCGGGGATTGTCGACGAAACGCTCGACCGCGGGCGCGATTACGCTCGCCAAATCGCTGAAGAGACTTACGACAAAGCGCGGCGTCTCGTCGGTTTTGGCAGAGTTTAAAGGATTTGACGGATTTGCGTTCGGAAATGTTTGGGCGCGGCGGAGTCTTTCGTCGCGCCTAGAGTTGTTTCTTGGCGTTCGCGGAAGTTTGAGCGTCGTCGGGAACTTAACGGCGGAAGCCGCGTCTAATTTTCAAAAGGCGTATCGAAAGTTTTTACGGAAAGGGGGCGAAGCGGGCGGTCGCGGACGGCGGCGGCTCGAAGCGGTTATGTCGGAAAGCGATAACGCAAACGCGGCGGCGAACGAGCGACTTTTTTGGAATTTTTTCGACAAACAATATCACCCGACTATTTCGACGACCGACTTTGGGAAGGAACGTCGGGCGCGGTTCGATTACGTTCGCGAACAACTGGAGTTGAACGCCGTTCGGCGCGGCGAAAACCGAGTCGACGGGGAACGGACGCGGCATATTTTGTTCGGCGAACCGATAACGCAAACGGTGCGGACTTCGGAAACGGAAACGGGGAAGACCGCGAGCGTGCGCGGGTGGTCGGGCGGACACGCGAATCCGGAGGCCGCAAAGTTTGGTAAGACGCAAATTCCCGATTTTTGGACGGGAGAGCGTTTTATGTACGAAGTTTCCGATATTCTCGCCGACTCAAATTCGCGTTGGTTTTTGCAAGACGCCGACGAAACGAGCGAGCGAACGCCGCGATACGTTTGCGTCGAAGAGCGTTTCGGGGTGCCGATTCGCGTTGTCGCGGAACGCGTCGACGACGAGATGAAATGCGTTACCGCTTTTCCCGATTACGGGCGATTTCCGTTGGAGGAACGGCGCGGTATTCTTGTCGCGGTCGAGGATAAAACAGTGAAAAATCAAAATGAACTAAAAAATAGAATTAGACGCTAAAATCTTGCAATCGGCGTAAAAAACCGTTCGAACGCATCCTTCGAGAGAAATGAGGAGAACGTTCGAACGGTTTTTGATTGGAATAAGCGGATTATAACGATTTTAACGACTAATCCACTTGTCGAAACGAGGAGAAATCGGCGTCAGAAGCCGAAATCGTCGAGTTGCACCTCTTGGACTTCTTCCTTGGGAACCGGTTTCGCTTTCAGTTGCACCGGATTGCCGTCGATGTAAATCGCCAAATAGGGGCGCGCCGGGCAGATCGACTCGCAGGCGCCGCAACCGACGCAAAGATCGACGTTGGTTTCCGGAATCGTTAAGCCGATCGCCGGGTCGCCGTAAGGAACCATCTTCACCGCTTGCGTCGGGCAGTGTTCGGAACAGGCGCCGCAGTTTTCGTTTTTGGCGTAAACAATGCAGTTTTCCTTGATGAAAACGACGCGACCGATCTGCGTCAGGTGCTTTTCGTCCATTTTCAGCGGTAAAATCGCGCCCGCCGGGCAAACTTCGCCGCAAATAACGCAGTCGAAGTTGCAAAAATGGTCGAGCGAAAAAACGACGCGCGGCTGCATAAAACCGCGAAGCCCGTATTCGAGCGTCGCCGGTTTCAGAACCTTTTGCGGGCATTTCGCGACGCAAAGATGACAGCCGACGCAACGCTTGTTAAAGTGTTCGAACGAAACGGCTCCCGGCGGCGCGATCGGATGTTCGCGCTTGAAGGGCGTTTGGCCGTAATCCGCCGGTTTGTCGGTCGCGGAAAGCTCGGCGGTTTCGGACGACGCGGCGGAGTTTGCGGATTCCGGCGATTTTGCGGCTTCGGGAGCGGGCGTTTCGTCGGCTCCGAAAACGGAGCGGGCGACGGCGACCGTCGTCGCGGCGACGCCGAGGGCGATGAAGTCGCGTTTGCCGCGGTCGAAAGCGGCGATTTCGCGGCGAAGTCGGTTCGATTCGCGCGGCGAAAGGAGGGCGTCGAGAGGACGGGCGACCGAATTCGCGGCGGTTTTCGACGCGTTCGCGTCGACTTGGTCGGCGTTCGGGGCCAGTTCGACCTTGCGGTTGCGAGCGAACGAAAGCGCGTCTTTGCGGCAAACGGTCAGGCAGTCGAAGCAAACGACGCAACGGGACGAGTCGACTCGGCGGTTTTCGACGTCGACGCAAGAGCTTTTGCAAGCCTTCGCGCAAAGTCCGCAACCGACGCATTTTTCGACGTCGAGTTTGATTTTAAGGAACGAAAATCTCGAAACGAAGCCTAAAATCGTTCCGACCGGACAAATCGAGTTGCAGTAAAGGCGACCGTAACGCCGCGCGAAAAGGAGTAAAATAACGAACGACGCGACGCCGACGCCGAACGACGCCCAAGTCGCCGGGGTCGGGTCGACGTAATAAAACGTATAATTGTCGGCGTCGAATATTTGAAGAACCGACGCGAGAAGGTTGTTGCCGACGAGATAAATCGGTTGGAAAAGGGCGACGACGATTCGTCCGAAAAGCCCGTAAGGCTCCAGCAACGCGAGGAACGGAAGCCCGAACGGAACCGTCGCGACGGCCAGCGCGAGGAAAAAGACGCGGAAAACAAACGGGTTGCGGCGATAACGGTAGTCGCGGCCCGGCTTGCGCGGCGGTTGGGCCGGCGTTTTCGGCGTCGTCGAGGCGTCGGACGCGTTCGTTTGCGTCGCTTGCTCGGCGCGTTGCGCTTTCGCGAACTTGCGTTTTTTAAAGAAATAGGAAACGCTCGCGAAACGACGGGCGAAAAACGCCGCCGCGTCTTGCAGGATTCCCAACGGGCAAACGATCGAGCAATAAAGACGACCGAAAGCAAGCGTCAAAAGAACGAGCGCGATGAAAATCCCAAACGCGCCCGCTAAAATCGACGGCGCCAGTTGAATTTTCGCAAGCCAAACCGCTTGCGACGGAACGAAACCGGCGAAGTCGAGGAAAAACGCCGTTAAAACGAGCAAAACGGCGGCGGCGAGCGCGACGCGCGTCCAACGAAGGAGGCGGAAAGTCGCGGCGCGAAGGACTCGGCGAACCGGGCGAGACGAGTTTTGCATAATTGCGCCTAAAAACTAAATGGTTGAAAAATAATGACTTGCGGATGAAAGGAGCGGAAGGACGGGCGCGCTCCGATCTAACGAATGCACGCGTCGAAAAACGGCGGCGATCAACGGGGAAAGGAAACGCTTCAAAACGACCTTTTACGGCAAAACGTCTCCCCCAGCGTCGAACGAGCGTTGAAACGAACCTTCGGCGCTTAAAAGGAGACGACGTTTCGCGTCGATTACGAACGTCGCCGCTTTCGTTACCCCGGGATTGAGAGAAAACGGCGACGAACGAAGAAAGTCGAGTGAAAAATTACATCTTGACGCGTTCGACCTTGAGTTTGCTCAAGTCGGAGACGCCGAGTTTCAGTTCTTCCGCCATCGCGACGTAACGAACGTTTTCGAGCGGCATTTTTTGGAATTGGTTGAACGTGCGAATCGCGGCGACGTCGACGGCGACCGGGTCGGTCGACATAAAGAGGCATTTCGGCGTAACGACGTCCGCTTCGTTGCGACCGCGCGGGCCGTTCGCCTTCATCGCGCGATAAGCGTCGACGACGTTCAAGCAAGCCGGTTTTTCGTAAAGGCCGATATCGGCGATGGTTTGGTCGAGGCCGAGTGTGTGGAACGCGCGACGATCCCAAACGATTCCCATCAGGTTTTTCATCGCGATCGTCATCTTCGCGCCGCCGTGATTCTTGAGAACCGGGACGTTGAACCAAACGTCGCAATCGAGAATCGCTTCGTGGATTTTCGTTTTCTTGAGCTTTTTCGCGTTCGGAATGTTGACTTCGCGGTAATAGCGTTCTTCGTTCGCCGGGACGACGACCGCGCCCGCTTTTTTCGCGGCTTCTTCAATGCCGCTGTTTTCGTAGCACTTGCGCCAGTTGTCGCAGGTGTTGTCGAAGACGACGATTTCTTTCGCGCCGCAGTCTTTGGCGGCGTTGATCATCGCGACGATCAGTTCCGGGTTCGTGTTCGCGGCGAGTTCCGGTTTTTTGTCCCAACCGATATTCGGCTTGATGACAACCTTGGCGCCGCGGTCGACGAAGCGTTTCATTCCTCCGAGGACTTCGATCCCTTTTTCAAACATCGGGCCCGGTTCGCCCCCCATTAACGCGACGAGGTCGACGTCGGAACCGGCGGCGTTTTTACCTTGTTGGGCGAGAACCGAGAACGGGGCGACGGCGCTAAAGGTCGTCGTCATACCGGCAAGCGCGGCCGCTTTCATAAAATCCTTGCGAGTCATTTCCATAATGAGCGCCTTTCTGTTTTGAAAAATGAAGCGAAAAAAGATCGCGAAAACGCAACGGGAGCGCCCGCATTTTTATTTTACCTCGACGCAAGAACTTGTAAAGAAGGGGGGAGGCGTTTAAACGGCGAAACGCGCGATATTTTTTGAAAAACGTTAAAATTTAGAGCGTTTTTTTGAGAGCGACGGCGATAAAGAAAGGAGGGGAAGCGGTTAAAACGCAAAACCCCCTTACCCCCGCGTCGTTTTACGTTAGGACGGCGCGAGGCAAGGGAAAGAGCGGGGAAACGCGAGGTCGAAACGGCGAAGTTTCGACGGTCGCGCTTGCCGGATTTGACGTTTAAAGCGGTTTTAACGCCGCTTGAACGCGCAAGGGAAACGGTTTTCGCTTAAAGTCAACCGAGGAGCGCTTTCAACGCGTCGACTTTGTCGGTTTTTTCCCAAGTGAAATCGTCGTCGTCGCGCCCGAAGTGGCCGCCGAACGCGGTCTTTTCGTAAATCGGACGGCGGAGTTGGAGCGTGTCGATAATGCCGCGCGGGGTGAGCGGGAAGACTTCGCGCACCGCTTCGGCGAGTTTCTTTTCGCAAACTTTGCCGGTTCCGGCCAAGTCGATCAGGACGCTGACCGGCTCCGAAACGCCGATGGCGTAGGCGAGTTGAACTTCGCACGAGTCGGCCAAACCCGCCGCGACGATGTTTTTCGCGACGTAACGGGCCATATACGCGGCGCTGCGGTCGACCTTGGTCGGGTCTTTGCCGGAGAACGCGCCGCCCCCGTGTCGCGCCCAACCGCCGTAAGTGTCGACGATGATTTTGCGACCGGTGAGGCCGCAGTCGCCGTGCGGGCCGCCGACGACGAATTTGCCGGTCGGGTTGACGTAATATTTCGTATTTTCATCGAGAAGCTCGGCCGGGATGCACGGAGCGATCGTGTTCGGGATGATCCAATCGCGGATGCCGGCTTGGTCGATCGACGGGTCGTGTTGCGTCGAGACGACGACGGCGTCGACGCGAACCGGTTTGTCGCCGTCGTATTCGACGGTAACTTGGCTCTTCGAGTCCGGACGGAGCCAATCGACTTCCTTCGCGAAACGTTGGTCGGCCAAGCGGTTCGTGATGCGGTGCGCCAACGCGATCGGGAGCGGCATAAGCTCCGGCGTTTGGTTGCAAGCGTAACCGAACATAAGGCCTTGGTCGCCGGCGCCGACGTCTTTCGAGTCGGACGCGTCGACGCCCTGCGCGATGTCCGGGCTTTGGCGGTCGAGCGCGATCATAACGGCGCAGGTTTTCGCGTTAATGCCGTATTCGTCGTCCGTGTAGCCGACGCGTTCGATGGCGCCGCGAACGATTTGTTGGTAGTCGAGCTGCGCTTTCGTCGTGATTTCGCCCGCGACGACGGCCAAACCGGTCGTCGTCATCGTTTCGCAAGCGACGCGGCTCATCGGGTCTTGCGCCAAGCAGGCGTCGAGAACGCTGTCCGAAACGCGGTCGGCGAGTTTGTCCGGGTGGCCCATGCCGACGGCTTCGCTGGTGAAATATCGTTTCGCCATTATGGTTTTCGTCTCCTTAACGTCGTTTCGTCGCGTTTAAACGTTTGCGGCGAAGTGCGGCGCGTTGATAAGGGAATTGGAAAAAATGCGGTTGACAATAGCGTTATTTTTGAAAAAGCGCGGTAAAAGCGGCTTGCCCGCGCGAGTCGCTTCGATTCCTCCGCTTCACTAAATGATACTCTCGACGCGGACGTAGCGCAAGGGGGGGACTAAGATTTTTCCCCTTTTCCTTCGGTCTTTTCGTAAATTTTTTTCGTCGTCGCGACGTTAATCGAGCGTTGAGATACGAACGAAAGGACGCGTTTTTTCGTTTGTCGTCGAGCGGGCCGTTTCGCGCGGACTTTGGAGGGGGCGGAATCGGTTTTTTCAGGGGAAAAACGAAAAAAAACGGGACGCGGGCGCTAGTAAAATCGGGCGTCCGGCGCTATAATTAATCGAAACGATTATAAACGTCGACTCGGCGTTTTCCGGGCGGCGTCTTCGGCCCGCGCGTCGGAACCGTTTGGGGTCTCGCGCGGCGCCGATTTCGAGCGAACGACGTTGGAAGACGGTTGGGAGGAATCGAATATGCCTTTATTGATTTTGCGTTGCGTTTTCATTTTGGTAACGAGCGGAGTCGGCGTCGCGATTATTCGAGGCGGCGCGACCGGTTCGAGCGCGGCCGGCTTGGCGACCTTTTTCTTGATGTTGCTTTCGGCGCTCGGCGTCGTCGCGCTCGATATGGCGTTTCCGAAGAAAAAAATCGAGTGGATTTCCGCCGTTTATTTCGGTCTGCTCGTCGGTTTGCTGACGACGTACCTGATGGGGCTCGCGCTGGAGCCGTTCTTCGCGGACGTCGCGGGCGACCCGAGCGGTTCGGGGGACGATTTGCGGCGCAACGTTACGTCGGCGCTCCTCATCACCTTCTGCTATTGCGGCGTCAGTTTTCTTTTGCAAACGAGAAACGATTTTCGGTTCATTATTCCTTACGTCGAATTTCAGCGGAACGTCAAGGGGATTAAACCGCTCATTCTCGACACCAGCGTCGTTATCGACGGGCGCATCGCCGACGTGATGGAAACGAAGATCGTCGACAGTCCGCTCCTGATGCCGCGTTTCGCGATCGTCGAACTGCAGCACATCGCCGACAGCGCCGACCGCAGCCGCCGAACGCGCGGGCGTCGCGGGCTCGATATTTTGAGTCGCCTCCAAAATATGCCCGGCGTCGACCTGCAAATCGACGACAGCGAGCTGCCGGAATACGCGAATCAGCCGGTCGACTTGAAGCTTGTCGCGCTGGCGAAACACCTCGAAGGAAAGCTCGTCACCAACGACTATAACTTGAATAAAGTTGCGAAATTGCAAGGCGTAACGGTTATTAACCTGAACGACTTGGCGAATTCGCTGAAACCGGTTTTCCTTCCGGGCGAACGGTTCGAGGTCGACGTCGTGAAGACCGGCGAGGAAGTCGGGCAGGGCGTCGCGTACCTCGACGACGGAACGATGGTCGTCGTCGATCAAGGGCGCAACCATATCGCCGAGCGCGTCGTCGTTACGGTAACGAGCGTTCTGCAAACGAGCGCCGGGCGGATGATCTTCGCGCGGTACGAGTACACGACGAAAAAACTCGCCGGAACGACGATTATTTTGGATAATAACGCGAATAAGTCGCAAAAATCTTGAGTTGAAACAGAATTTGACGGCGGCGTTTGGACTTGATTAACGAAACGTCGCCGCGACATTAGACGGGACGTTCGATTGTTGACGCGTCGCGCCGTTTTTGCTGAAAACGTTGATAAGGGAGCGTATATCGATGGAAAATTCGGACGCTTTTTGGAGGTTGCTGAAAAAAGATCGGCGTTTTACGTTGGAGACGTACCGCTTCGTCAACGAGGCGCTGGAGTACGCGCAAGAGTTGGGGATGGGAAAAGCCGCCGCGACCGAAAATCCCAACGGCGCGCCTTCGGCGGACGACGTCGCGAATCACGTAACGGGTCAAGATTTGAGTCGCGCCGCGAAAGATTGGGCGGCGCGGCAGTACGGTTTGATGGCGAAAACGGTGTTGGCGAAGTTAGGGATTCGCAAGACTCGCGATATTGGCGACGCGGTTTACAATATGATCGAAGTCGGTTTGATGTCGAAGACGCCGGAGGACTCGGTCGAAGATTTCGACGACGTGTTCGACCTCGGCGCCGAACTCGACCGCGCGTTCGCGTTCCAGTACGAAAATAAACGCCGCGGACGAAAATAGCGGAAAGCGGACGGCGACAACGCGAGTTTTTCCCTTTATATTAATATAATGTCGAATCGGCGACGATAACGATAAAATTTTAAAAAACGCGGAGAGAGCGCTGTTTTGCAAAACGAATTAAATTACTGGACGGCTTTAAGCCTCGAATACGCTAACCAGCGCGCGTATTTGGACGATCTTTTTCGCGTTTATCCGACGATTCCCGAAGGCGTGCGCGAAATTGATCCCAAAAAATGGGCCGACGTTGAAGAAGCGTTTGTCGCGCAAGACAACGAACGGCTTTTGACGCGAATTTTGTCGTTTGATTTGTCGCCGATTAAAGATAGTTATATCGCGTATTTGAAAAGGGACGCTTCCGCCGCGAGTCGTAATCCTCAAACGGTCGCGCGCTTGTGCGGACGTTTATACGAGTTGGGGCTCGACGAGATTTATAAACTTTGTTCGCAACCGAAGGAAACGAATCGGCAAATCGGGCCGATGTTTCGGCGTTGGATTGAAAAGGGAGCGCTGGGCGTTCGTCCGGTTCCTTTAGAGGTCTTTACGGCGTCGAACGACGACGCGATTCTCGACGCGGGCGACGCGGCGATGAAAGAGTTCGCGTTCCAAAATTTAGGATACCAACGCAATAAAGGACTTGATTTTTTAGGGCGTTTCAACGGTAAATACGTTGTCGGCGAAGCGAAGTTTTTAACCGATTTCGGCGGTCATCAAGCGGCGCAACTTAACGACGCGCTCGACACGTTGCGAGCCGATTGCGACGCGGTTTCTATCGCGATTTTGGACGGCGTTATCTATATTCCCGGTCGCAATAAAATGCATCTTGCGCTTTATGAAAATCGAGAACGCAATATAATGAGCGCGTTGGTTTTGCGGGAGTTCCTTTATTCACTTTAAACGTTGCGTTTATGAACAATTTGCTGATTCGCGCGGATAATCTAACGGGTATGCGTTATTTGTTAGATACGCTGAATTTGAAAAATAAAGTCGATTTGGTTTACATCGACCCGCCGTTTGCTACCGGCGACGTTTTTTTAACGTCGAAAGATCGGTCGTCGACGATCAGCCGCGCGAAGGACGGCGAAGTCGCTTATACGGACGCGTTGCAAGGCGAAGAGTATTTGGAATTTTTGCGAACCCGGCTCCTACTTTTAAGGGAGTTGTTGTCGGAACGCGGTTCGATATATTTGCATATCGATTATAAAATCGGGCATTACGTTAAGGTGCTGATGGACGAAGTTTTCGGCGTTGAAAACTTTCGCAACGATATTTCCCGCGTTAAATGCAATCCGAAAAATTTTGCGCGCGTCGGTTACGGCAACGTTAAAGATTTGATTCTTTTTTATTCGAAGTCGACGAAACCGATTTGGCGCGAACCGAAAACCGCGTACTCCGAAGCCGACGTCGCTCGATTATTTCCTAAAAAAGACGAAAACGGGCGAGCGTATACGACCGTGCCGATTCATGCGCCCGGCGAGACGAAAAACGGTAAAACGAGTATGCCGTTTAAAGGGATGAATCCGCCGAAAGGGCGACATTGGCGCGCCGACGTCGAAACGTTGGAAGAATGGGACGCGCAAGGGCTTTTGGAGTGGTCGTCGCGGGGCAATCCTCGGAAAAAAATTTTCGCCGACGAGCAGGAAGGAAAGCGCGTTCAGGATATTTGGGAATTTAAAGATCCGCCTTATCCCGTTTACCCGACCGAAAAAAACTTGGATATGTTGAAGTTAATCGTCGCGACTTCGTCCGACGAAAACAGCGTGGTGTTGGACGCGTTTTGCGGTTCCGGCACGACGTTAAAAGCGGCGCAATTTCACAGACGAACTTGGATTGGAATCGATTCGTCGGAAAAGGCGATCGAAGTAACGCGAAAAAAGTTAGGCGACGAGCAAAAAGATTTATTTAGCGAAAGTCGCGGTTACGATTTTATCGATTTACATAACGTCGGCTGACTAAAGCCGTTTGGCGTGGCGGCGCGATTTGGTTTGAATGTTTGAATAATTTTTGAAAAGCGCGGCATTTGTCGCGAATAAGGGAAGGAGTTGCTGAAATATGATTCACGAACGAGCCGGGCTCCCGACGCAACCGTCCGATTGGATCGACGTCGCGGCGTTGGAACGCGATTATTTTGAAAAACAACCGAATCTGAGCGTTCCGGAAGAGCGCGTCCGCTTTGGCACCGGCGGGCACCGCGGAAAAGCGTCCGAAGCGTCGTTTAACGAAGCGCATATCAAAGCGATCGTGCAGGCGATCGTCGATTGGCGGCGGACGCAAGCGCCGAACGGCGAACCGTCTGTTATGCTCCTCGGCAAGGACACGCACGCCCTTTCCGACGCGGCGCAAAAAACCGCGCTCGGCGTCTTGGCCGCGAACGGCGTCGAAACGCGACTCCAAGAAAAGAACGGCGTTACCCCGACTCCGGCGATTTCGCGCGCCATCTTGGCCGGCAACCGCGCCAACGGAGCGAATTACTGCGACGGTATCATCATCACTCCGTCGCACAATCCCCCGACCGACGGCGGAATCAAGTACAATCCGACGAACGGCGGCGGCGCCGACCTCGACGTTACCAACTGGATCGAAAATCGGGCGAACGCGCTCCTCGAAAACGGGAACGTCGACGTCAAATTCGTTCCGTTCGAAGAAGCGCTCGCCGCGCCGACGACGCAAGAAATCGATTACGTCGCCGATTACGTCGCCGATTTGGCGAACGTCGTCGATATGGAGGCGATTCGCAAAGCCGGGATTCGCATCGGCGTCGACCCGTTGGGGGGCGCCGCGGTCGGGTACTGGAAGCCGATCGCCGAAAAATACGGCCTCGATATAACCGTTGTGAACGATAAAATCGACCCGACCTTCTCGTTTATGTCGATCGACCGCGACGGCAAAATCCGGATGGACTGCTCCAGCCCTTACGCGATGCGCGGCCTCATCGGCTTGAAGGATAAATTCGACATTGCGTTCGCCAACGACCCGGACTCCGACCGACACGGGATCGTCGCGCCGAGCGTCGGGCTGATGAACCCGAACCATTACTTGGCGGTCGTCGTCGATTATTTGATCAAAAACCGCCCGACTTGGAGCGAAAATCTCGGTATTGGCAAAACGCTCGTTTCGAGCGCGATCATCGACTCCGTCGTCGCCGACTTGGGACGCAAGCTGATCGAAGTTCCGGTCGGATTCAAGTGGTTCGTTCCGGGGCTCTTCAACGGCGAAATCTGCTTCGGCGGCGAAGAAAGCGCGGGCGCGAGCTTCCTCCGCTTCGACGGAACCGTCTGGACGACCGATAAGGACGGCCTTATTTTGAACTTGCTCGCCGCCGAGATGTTGGCGAAAACCGGGAAAGACCCGGGGGTTTTGTACGCCGAGTTGACTGAAAAGTTTGGCTCGCCTTATTATTCGCGAATCGACGCTCCGGCGACCCTCGCGACGAAAGCTGCGCTCAAGAAGATGACGCCGGATCAAGTCAAAACGGAAACGCTCGCCGGCGCGAAGATTGTCGCTCGACTCACTCGGGCGCCCGGCAACGACGCGGAAATCGGCGGACTGAAAATCGTCTCGGAAAACGGCTGGTTCGCGGCGCGCCCGTCCGGAACGGAAATGGCGTACAAAATTTACGCCGAATCGTTTGTTAGCGAAGAGCATCTCGCGCAGATTATGAAGGAAGCGCAAGAGATCGTCGGCGAGGCGTTGAAAGACGCGCAATGACGATAAACGCGAACGATAATCGCGACTTTAACGAAAGCGGCGACCGGAGCGAACGAAACGATATGAACGTTTGCGCCGAGTTCGCCGCTTTCGGCGTTTCGCGAGGGACTCTTTCGGCGACCGAATTCGCCGAACTGTTGGAAAAGACCGGAGCGCCTCTCGTCGGCGTTACCGGGCGGCGACATATTGTTCCGGAGGCGTTGACGGCGGTCGAGTCGGCGGCGCGGACGGCGGCGCGGGCGTTGATCGCGGCGGCGGAGGAAGACGGTCGACCGATTTACGTCGCGACCGGGTTGGCGATCGGCGCCGATCAACTCGCGGCGAAGCTGATTTTGGAGGCGCGGGCGGAGGCGGCGGCTCGGGGCGAAGCGTCGCCGTTGCGCTTGGTCGCGCTTTTGCCGATGAGCGTCGCGGAGTATCGGCGGGACTTTTCGACGAAACCGGGGACGGGTGAAACGGCGTCGGCGTCGGAACTCGACGATTTTAACCGTTATTTAGCGTCGGCGGATTTGGTTGTCGAGATCGAACCGACGGCGGCGAACGTCGAGCGGGCGCGGCGCGGGGAACCGCTCGACCGAACGGCGCAATACGCGGCGCTGGGCGATTTTTTAGTCGAGCGTTCGCGTCTTCTTTGGGCGTTTTGGAGCGGCGACGCGTCGAACGTGAAGCCCGGCGGAACGACGGACGTCGTCTTGCGGAAGTCGCGGCGACTCGCGGGCGTCGGCGATCCTGAAAACGCCAAAAATACCGAAAATGTTGAAAAAACTAAAAACGCTGAAAGTACTAAAAACATCGAAAATACCAAAAACATCGAAAATACCAAAAATGTCGAAAATGCCAAAAATGTCGAAAACGCCGGTTACGCCGGAGGCAACGGTTGTACTGAAAGCGCTGGAAAAGCAGAAGGCGCCGGAAATATCGATTGCGCTGAAAGCGTTGGAAGCGCTGAAAAGGCCGTAAATACCGGAGGCGTCGGAAACAACGGTCGCGCCGAAAACGCCGCCGATTCGGAAGCGGAGGCGATCTGTTGCGTCGCGACGCCGGAGGTTTTGCGCGTCAAAAATCCGGACGGAACGAAAACGCGGATACCGGAGTCGACCGAAAACGCCGGAAAACTCGCCTTCTGGACGTCGCCGCTAGCCGACGCGCCGCCGAAATTTGAGTCGTCGGAAACGATCGTCGCCAGTTTGACGCGTTTCATAAAAAAACGGTAACGCCAAAGAAAATAATTGACGACGGCGAAAAACGGCGTTATAATCAAGCAAGAAGTAAAATAACGTCGCCAACATCAAAATAGGAGGCGGAAAAGAAAAAGACGACGGAAAAAAAGAATAAAGCAAGAGTAAAACGCCCGGCAAAGTCGGGCTAGAGCAAAAAAGGCGCCTGCTTGAAGGCGCGGCGCCAAGAAGGACGTTTAAAAACGGAGCCTTTGCGGTCTAAAAAACCTTACTAAAACAAGCGTAAGGAATTTCAGTTCTGGTATACGACCGCATTATAGCGCCGGTTTAGAAAACGTCAAGGGATTTTAACGTGTTTTGGGCGAAATCGGTCGGTTTTTTACGCTTGTTCGACGTGGTTTTCGTTCGGGAAATTAACGCCGTTTAACGGTTAAGCGAGAAAAATAGAAAATGACGAATAAACCGGAAATAGGGAATGTTGCGAAGAAAGCGAATATTGGGAGCGTCGACGGTCAAACGCCTTACGTCTTGGGGCTCGACTTGGGCGTTACGTCGGTCGGTTGGGCGATCGCGCCGCTCGACGGCGACTTTTCGGACGAAACGCTTCGGCTCGGCGTTCGCATCTTTGAAGCGGGAGCGGACGGCGTCGAGGAAGGAAAGGACGAGTCGCGAAACGCCGTTCGTCGAGGAGCGCGGCAGATTCGACGCGGATTTTGGCGGACGCGGCGGCGAATCGTCAAACTTTTTAACGTCTTGAAGAACGCCGGGCTCTTGCCGGAGGGGGAAACGTCGACGCCGGAACTGCGCCAAGACTATTTGAACCGTCTCGACCGCGAGCTTTTCGACGCGTATTTCTTCGGCGCGTCGCGAGTTGAGGCGCAAACCTTCCTTTATTCGCTGCGGGTCCGGGCGCTCGACGAGAAGTTGAGCCTTTCCGCCGTCGGTCGGGCGTTCTTGCACCTTGCCGTTCGTCGCGGATTTTTGAGCAATAAGAAAGTTTCCGGCGCGAAAAGTCAAAGCGCGGAGAAAAAAGGCGGCGACGAAGACGACGAAGGCGTCGTTAAAGGCAAGATTAAAGAACTTGCGGCGGAAATGCAAGCGACCGGCGCGCGAACGGTCGGCGAGTTTTTCGCGAACCTCGACCCGATGAAAGAAGGGGAGCGGATTCGCAAGCGTTACCTTGGGCGCAAGGCGATTCAGGCGGAGTTCGACGCGATTTGGGCGTCGCAAACGCGGTTTTATCCGGAAATTTTCTCCGAAACGCTTCGTCGCAAAGTTCGAAACGCGATCTTTTACCAACGCCCGTTGAAGTCGCAAAAGGGACTGATTGGGCGTTGCGAACTGGAGCCGGGAGCGCGTCGCGTCGTCAAGGGCGACCCGGCGTTCCAAGCGTTCCGAATTTGGCAACGCGTTCTCGACTTGGAGCTTTGCGACGCGGACGGCGGTTGGCGTTCCTTAACGTCGGACGAACAGGACAAAGTCGCCGCGTTCCTGAACGGCGTCGAGTCGGCGACGTTCAACGAACTGCGCAAATTGCTCGGCGTTAAAAAGAGCCGCGACAAGGCTTCCGACGTCGGCAAATTCAATTTGGAAGTCGGCGACGACGCGGAAAGCAAGTTGCTTGGGAATCGAACGCGGGCGAAACTCGCGAAAATTTTGGCCGATTTTGATTTTTCGAAAACCGACGCCGAAATCGACTTGATCGCTCGGGAAATCCTCGTTTTCGAGAACGAAGAGGCGTTGGCGCGTCGGCTCGGCAAAATCTTTCCGGAGTTCGGCGACGAGTTGGCGGCGGAGTTGTCGCAAACGACGCTCGAAACGGCTCGGGCGCAACTTTCGCGTCGAGCGGCGGAGAAGCTGACCGCGGCGATGATCGAAAAACGCGAACGTTTGCAAACGGTTCGCAAAGCGTTGTACGGCGACGAGTTGCAATCGCGGGGCGGAGAGGCGAAAGCGTCGTTGCCGCCGGTCTTGGAAGCGCTCGGCGACGTTCGCAACCCGACCGTTTTGCGCGCCTTGACGGAAATGCGCAAAGTTGTCAACGCGATCATTCGAACTTGGGGGAAACCGGCGTTGATTCGCGTCGAGTTGGCCCGCGACTTGAAACGCGGTCGCAAAGAGCGGGAGGATATTTTCCGCAAAAACAGGAAGCGCGAAAAAGAACGCGAGAGAATTCGCAAGCAAATCAAAGAGGATTTCGGGTACGAAGCGCGCCCGTTCGAGATTTTGAAGTGGCGTTTGGCCGAAGAATGCGGCTGGGTTTGCCCTTACACCAATCGTCCGATTTCGGCGCGGCAACTTCTCGGCGACGAATCGCCGTTCGACGTCGAACACATCGTTCCGTTCAGCCGTTCGCTCGACGACTCCTTTACTAACAAAACGCTTTGCTGGGCGGAGGAAAACCGCAACGTCAAGCGCAACAAGACGCCCTTCGAGGCTTACGGCGGCGACGAAACGCGCTGGAACGAGATGCTCGAACGCGTTCGAAGATTCCGCGGGGACGCCGCGTACCGCAAGTTCAAACTCTTTGCGCGACGCGAAGTTCCGAACGAAGATTTCGCGACGCGAGCCCTAAACGACACGCGGTATATTTCCCGCTTGGCGACGAAGTATCTCGGCGTTTTGTACGGCGCGGTCGACGGCGTCGAACCGGCGACGGACGCGGACAAACCGGGAACGCGTCGCGTTCAAATTTCGACCGGGAGCGCGACCTCTTGGCTCCGCGACGCTTGGAATCTCGACCGAATTTTGTCGAAAGACGGAAGACCGAAGAAGAATCGCGACGATTTGCGACATCACGCCGTCGACGCGCTGACCGTCGCGCTGATCGGGCCGGGAACGGTAAAGACGTTGGCCGACTCGGCTAAGGTCGCGGAGGATATGAAGTTGCGTCGGCTTTTCGCAACTGCGGAAATTGCGGCGCCGGAAACCGCGACCGGCGAGCGCTTTGACGACGTCGTGAAGCGAGCGGTCGACCGCATCGTCGTTTCGCACCGCGTCGACCGCAAAGTTAGCGGCGCGTTGCACGAAGAAACGAATTACGGCGCCAAGGAAAACAACGGTCGTCGCGCCGTTCGCAAGCCGTTGACGGCATTTAGCGCAAAGGACGTCGACGCGATTGTCGACCCTGCGATTCGAGCGATCGTTCAGGCGAAGTGGAAGGAAATTGGCGGCGACGCGAAGAAATTCGAGACGAACCCGCCGTATTTGACGACCCGCGACGGACGGCGCGTTCCGATTCGAAAAGCGCGGTATTGGAAGACGGTGAAGACGCTCGACGTCGGCGGTTCGCAACGAACGCGGCGTTACGTCGCGCCCGGAAGCAACGCGCATATGGAGGTTTACGCGGTTCTCGATAAAAACGGCGTCGAGAAAGAATGGCGCGCCGAAGTTGTTTCGACGTTCGAAGCGCACCGTCGCAAACGGGCGGGCGAGCCGATCGTGCGTCGCGATTTCGGGCCGAATATGCGTTTCCTTTTTTCGCTGGCGCTCCGCGAAGCGTTGACGCTGAACGACGGACGGCTGCTCGTTGTTCGCGGAGTGTCGCAAGAAAAAAACGGGACGATAAAATTAGAATTTAAACTGCACTCGGACGGTCGCTCGGTTACTCAACTGAAACAAGAAGGGCGAACGGGACTTTCGATGACGCCTGGAAAATTCAAATCCGCCGGTTTGCGTAAACTCCGCGTCGACGTGTTAGGCCGCGTCTACTCGGCGAACGAATAAGCGGCTTGTAGCGGCGCGGCGCGTTCTTTGCGCATTCCGGAACGAACGCGTCGCGCTTGACGTTTTGACGGAGCGTAAAAGTTTGCCGATTATAGCGTTTGAACGGCGTTTGGAAGTGTTTTTTCGCGTTAGTTCGAGCGTTTGACGGCGCGCGTCCTTTATTTTTGCGCTTTTTCCGTTATAATTAACGGTGAGGAACAGGCGGCGCAAAGCGGTTTTGCGTCGTTGGAGAAGGGCGTTGAACGCCGGCGGCGCGGTCGATTTTCGACGGCGTTCCGCGCGACGGCGACGCTTGGTCGTACAAAGCGGACGAGGTAACCGTTTTGCCGCGTAAGCGTTTTATTAACTCGGGTTATGTCGCAATGCAGTTGGTCGTGTTCTTCGACTTGCCGGTGCGGACGAAGGAAGACCGCAAGAATTACGCGAAATTCCGTAAAGCCTTGCTGGAAGACGGGTTCGCGATGTTGCAGTTCTCCGTGTACGCTCGGTTTTGCCCAAGCGACGAGGTCGCGACGCGGCATAAACGATACGTGCGCGACGCGTTGCCGCCTCGCGGAGCCGTGCGAATGCTGACTGTTACAACGCGTCAATTCGAAAAGATGGAGAATTTTATCGGTTCGGGAAAAGCGGCGCCCGAAAGAGAACCCGACGCGGCGACGTTTTATTAGTGCGACGTCCGCTAATGTTTAACGAATGTAACGCGATACGTCGAATCCGTTGAAAATAAAAGATTTGCGCTTCGAGGTCGCGGGAAGTTGTTTAAGCGAAACGCGACGAACCGCAAGCGTTGCGACCTTTCGCGCCGTCCGGCGAAAAGCGTCGATTGTCTCGCGTCGGTTTTTGAGTGTAAGCGCTTAAAAATAAGATGATAAGATAGAGGGATTTGCGAAAATGCAGGGACGGATTCTCGACTTTTCGCAGGCGCCGGTTAAACTTCGCGTTCGTTATCGTCAACTTCAAATTTCGCTCGACGGGCGCGAAATCGACGCCGTGCCGCTCGACGACGTCGCGGTCGTTTTATTGGCGCATCCTCAATTATCGCTTTCTTTAGCGACGTTGCAAGGGTTGACGACGGCGGGCGCGTCGATCGTTGTTTGCGACGCAAAGTCGCTTCCTTGCGGACTTTGCTTGCCGTTGGTCGGGCATCATTTAAGCGCGCGTCGGACGCGACTTCAAGCGTCGGTTTCGCGCCCTCTGCAAAAGCGTCTTTGGCGACAAATTGTCAGAAGCAAAATCGAGGGGCAGGCGGCCGTTTTGGAAACGCTTCGCGGCGACGACGGCGGCTTGCGCGCGTTGGCGGCGACGACTCTTTCCGGCGACTCGGATAATCGCGAGGGCGTCGCGGCGAAAAAGTATTGGTCGCAACTCTTTAAAGGGAGCCGGTTTAAGCGCGACCTTGACGGCGGCGATCCGACGAACGCGGCGCTGAATTACGGGTACGGCGTCTTGCGAGCGATCGTCGCGCGAGCCGTCGTCGCGTCCGGACTTTGCCCGGCGTTCGGGATTTTTCACCGGAACAAATACGACGCGTTCGCGTTGGTCGACGATTTGATCGAGCCGTTTCGACCGGTCGTCGACGTTTGCGTCGCCCGTTTACGAGACGAAAAACGGCTGAGCGACAACTTGTCGACAGAAACGAAATCGACGCTAATTCGCCAATTAACGGGACGTTACCGCGTCGAAGGTTTTCAAGAAACGATCTTTGAAGCCGCGTCGAAGACGACGGAATCGTTGGTTCGAGTATACGTCGGGAGAGACAAGCGTTTAACTTTGCCGGAAGCGTTGCCGTTAACGGCGGTAAACGCGGAGACGCCGTCGCTTAAAACGGAAGAAAACGCGTCGAGCAAACCGGCGGCGGACGAAAAATTAGGAACGAACAAAGGAAAAGAGAAGGGGACGCGCGCTTATAAAAAAACGTTCGAATCGAAGCAAAGCGAGTTGAAACATCTTGAAAATCAGGAGGTTAGCGAGTGTTGGGACTGCGTCGAAGAAGAGGATTTGCGATTGGAAGGTTTTTTTGACGTTTATGTCGATTGGGATTACGAGTCGGATTTTAGGTTGGACGACGAATAAGACGTCTTTGATTTTTTGAAAAATATGCAAGCGGCTGGGCGTAACGACGCGAATAGGCGTTCGCGAGAATTCGACGGACGAATGAGGCGCTCTTATCTTGTGCGAACTAACGTTTTATTGTTTTAGGGAACGAAAATGATCTTTTTCAAAGCGGCGTGGTGTCGCGTGTTTCAGGCGTCGTTTCGCGCGGCGCTTCCAATTCTTCCGTATCGCGAGCCGGAAATTGTGCCGACGTGCGCCGAACTCGACCGCGTTTTTCTTAAGGAAAACGTTGAAAAGGTTTTAATTGTTGCGGATAAAGGGGTTAGAAACGCCGGAATTCTCGACCCGATCGAGGCGGTTTTAGCGAAATGCGGCGTTGGAAGCGTCGTGTACGACGAAACGCGCCCAAACCCGACGGTCGAAAATGTCGAGGAAGCGTTAAGTCTTTATCTTAAAAACGGTTGTAACGCGTTGATGGCCGTCGGCGGCGGCTCTCCGATCGACTGCGCAAAAGCCGTCGGCGCTCGCGTCGTCTATCCTAAAAAGAGCGTTGGCAAGCTTAAGGGGTTGTTGCGCGTTTGGCGACGTTTGCCTCCGCTGATCGCCGTTCCGACGACCGCCGGCACCGGGAGCGAAACGACCGTGGCCGCCGTGATCGTCGACGCCGAAAAACGACATAAGTATACGATTCTAAGTTTCCCGTTGATACCGACTTACGCCGTTCTCGATCCGGAATTGACTTTTTCCTTGCCGCCGAGTTTGACCGCGACGACCGGAATCGACGCGCTCGTACACGCCGTCGAAGCGTATATCGGGCGCTCGACGACTAAAGAGACGCGCCGCTTGGCTTTAGAAGCGACGAAACTTATTTTCGAAAACCTTGAAACCGCCTTTAACGACGGTAAAAATCGCGACGCTCGCGAAAAAATGCTCCGAGCCGCGCATATGGCCGGGTTGGCGTTTTCGAAGTCTTACGTCGGATACGTACACGCGGTCGCTCATACGCTCGGCGGTTATTACGGAACGCCGCACGGTCTCGCTAACGCCGTGATAACTCCTTATGTATTAGACGCTTACGGAGCCGGTGTTTATCGGAAGTTACGTTCGCTCGCTCTTGCCGCCGGAGTTGCTTCGTTACAAGACGACGCGAAGGACGCCGCCGAAAAATTCGTCGCCGCGATTCGCAATCTGAACGCGAAACTTGGGATACCGGAAAAGCTCGCCGGGATAAAAAAGGAGGACGTTCCGGCGATGGCGCGTCTTGCGTCGAAAGAGGCGAATCCGCTGTATCCGGTGCCTAAGTTATTTGACGCAAAAGAGTTGGAACGGTTTTATTATTGCGTCGCCGATTGGTGCGACGAACGTTAACAAGGAGACGAGCGAACGATGACCGCGCAAGAAATGAAAAAAACGTTTGAAAAGCAGCGGGAATTTTATCGCGGCGGCGCGACGATTTCCGTTGATTTTCGAATTGAACAACTGAAAAAATTGCGTCGCGCGATTCAAAATTTTGAAGCGGAAATTTGCGACGCGCTCCTAAACGACCTTGGCAAAAGCGCTTATGAAGCGTATATGTGCGAAGTCGGTCTCGCGCTTTCCGAAATTTCGCATATGATTCGGAACGTGAAAAAATGGTCGGCGCCGCGTCGCGTTTGGACGCCGCTTGCGCAGTTTCCGTCGCGCAGTTATCGACAGGCGGTTCCGCGCGGAAACGTTTTGATTATGAGCCCTTGGAACTATCCGTTTTTATTGACTTTAGGCCCGTTGATCGACGCGATCGCCGCCGGAAACGTCGCAATGGTCAAGCCGAGCGCATATTCGCCCGCGACGAGCGCCGTTGTCGCAAAGTTAATCGCGGCGACGTTTGCGCCGGAATACGTCGCCGCGGTAACGGGCGGTCGAGCGGAAAACGCCGCGTTGCTCGACTTGGAGTTCGACTTCGTTTTCTTCACCGGAGGACAAACGGTAGGGCGAGAAGTGTTACGTCGCGCCGCCGAACGGTTGACGCCGGTTGTTTTGGAACTTGGCGGGAAAAGTCCTTGCATCGTCGATTCGACGGCGAACCTAAAGGTTGCCGCCAAAAGGATTGTGTTTGGTAAATACTTGAATTGCGGACAAACGTGCGTCGCGCCGGACTATATCCTTTGCGAACGCTCGATTAAGGACGCTTTTGTCGCGGAGGTCGTTAAGGAGGTTCGGCGACAATATGGCGATAACCCGTTGAAAAATAAAGATTACGGGAAGATTGTCAACGCGAAGCATTTCGACCGTCTTTGCGCTTTGATCGACCGCGATAAAGTCGTGTTGGGCGGCGATTGGGACGCGATGTCGCAACGGATTGCGCCGACGGTGATGGACGGCGTAACGGAGACGGACGCGGTAATGGGCGAGGAGATTTTCGGCCCGATTATGCCGATTTTGACGTTCGACGATTTTGATTCCGTCGTCGACGAACTTAAAAAGAAGGCCAAACCGCTTGCGCTTTACCTTTTTTCGTCCGACAGGAAACGTGTAAAACGCGTAACGACGGAACTTGTGTATGGCGGCGGTTGCGTGAACGACGTGGTGATTCATTTGGCGACGACGGAGATGGGGTTTGGCGGCGTCGGCGAAAGCGGGATGGGCGCGTACCACGGCAAGACGGGGTTCGACGCGTTTTCGCACCTGAAATCGGTCGTCGATAAGGCGACGTGGCTCGATTTGCCGATGCGTTATCGACCGTATAAGAGTAAACTATACGCGTCGCTTCTTCGGATGTTTTTGCGTTAACTTGCGTAATATAGTATGTTAACGGCGGCGCAACCGGCGTTTGAAAGAGCGTCGCGTTGTCGCCGTCGTCAAAGCAAAAATAGCGCGTTGACATTAATGATTAGGCAAAGCTACGAGTGTTACATACTTTAAAACGTCAAAAAGATAACGTTAAGTTTGTCGCGGCGCGGTTTCGGTGAAAGAGTCTCGATTTTTGGGGGAGGCGAGTTTTAGGCGCGCGTTATACCGTTTTTACCGGAAGGCGGCGCAAGATCGATTTGGAAAATTGCGTAAACGCGTTCTAAGCGCTTTTGGGGGCGACGATTAAGTTTAAAAAACGGCGCGTTTTGGAGCGTCGAGACGTCGCAAAGGACGCGTAAGTAATTAGAATATCTTAGGTAAAGCGCTAAAAGTCAAACGCGGGCGGCGTTTGGCGACCGTAGTTTCAGTTGGAAAAGTTGAACGGTTATGTGAGCGGACGGTTTAACTCGTCTAATGTCAACGGTTAGGCGGTTTCGCTAACATATCGAGACAAAGCGATTTCGCTAAACGGTTGGTGGGTAAACGCTATCTTGACAAGAGATAACGAATATATTGCAGACGTATATTTGTTTCTTAAAATTGATTTGAAATTCGGGTGCGTCCGTTATTATCGCGAATAATGAGAAGGTCGCTCGATAAAGCGCTACTTTGTGTGGTAATAAAAGTTTTTTGGAGTGTTATCCTAAGTAATAAATGGGGTTATGAAGAGATTATGAGTCGGCGCATTTTAAGGTTTCGGAATGTCGCATTGATGGCGACGGCGGTATTGGCAACGTGGGCGGCGGTTCGGCGCGTTGAAGCGGAGACCCTTCGTTTTCCCGCGATTCGCGATCTCTATGTTTCGTCGGCGTCCGGCGAAGAGGAAGGGAACAACGGCGCTTCTCCGCGATTGAAAGTGAAGGGATATCAAGAGTTTAGCTTGCTTGATTTTGACGTCGCTAAGTTGCGCGGACGGAAAATTAAGAAGGCGAAAATCGGGGTCAAGTTGGCTTCGGAAGAACGTTTACATCAAGTAACGGTCGGTTCGATCGTCGTCCCTTGGAGCGAGGGCGACGGAACGAGTTACGCAAAAGTTTCGGAAGCGTCTTCTTTCCGTTGGCGAGCGAATCCGAACGTTCCTTGGTCGGACGCGACAGATGCAGACGTATATTCTGATATAACGTCGGTTACGTTTGGCGAAGGCGGTTCGTTTTGGGCGAGCGGCGAAGCGTCCGAACCGCTTGACGGTTGGCAAACGATTCCGATTGATCCGCGTCTTGTCGCCGCTCGCGCCGCCGGTATTTCGACCGGATTTGTCTTTTTCGACGACGTCGGAACCGAGTTGATTCGGCGCGGAGCCGACGGCGAGGAGGTGGAAATTCGGCTCTTTCCAAACCGATTTTTTTATTCGCGCGACCAAAATGCCGCGTCGGCGCCTTATTTGGAAGTCGTTGTGGAGGAAGAGGTTAGCGCAAAAGATAAGCGAGAAAAGGTCGCCGCGCCAACCGGGCTTGCCGCTCGAACCGACGGTTTGCCTTGGGGTGAAGTCGAGATTTCTTGGACGGTTCCGAAAACGACGTCGCGTCGTCTTATCGGATTTCAGGCGCGAATCGACGGCGTCGACGTTCCGCAATCGTTAATTCCGGCGCCGAAAATAAACGGTTATTTGACGTCGCAAGAACGCTATGTCGCGCGATTGTCGAATTTAGGATTGAAACCGGGGAAACCGAAAAAATGGGAATTGGTCGCCGTCGACGAATTGGGCGAACGGAGCGCGCCGGCGTCGTTGCGCTTCGACGTTTCCGACGATAAACCGAGCTTTTGGAACGAGTTAGTCGCCGTTAAAAAAAGCGAAACGGCGGAGGGAAAAACGGCGTCGAAAGTTAAAAGAACTTCGGATTTAAACGCGCAACTTCCGATGTTGGCCGGCTCTAAAGTGGCCGTATTGAACGAGTTTGATAAGGCGACCGAGACCGGCGAATTGATTCCGCGGCGTCCGGAAAATTACAAGGCGTCGAACGCGATTTGGAACGCGCGCGAACGTCGAATCGATTTGGCGGCGGCGCGCGGCGAGTTCGTCGGTTTTCAAATTGCGTTCGACGGCGACGCCCGCAAAGTTCGCGCCGCAATACGTTGGAATAGCAACTTAAATGTCGGTAAAGAAAGAATTTATGTTAAGGACGGTAAGGGGAAAAACGCCGCGAAATCGACGCCGCGAACGACTTTTTATCGTTTGGCGCGGGTCGAAACGGCGCGCGGTAAAATCGGCGATCCCGCAATTCCGCTCGCGACGTCGGAAATGAACGTAAACGGCGGTTGCGACGCGTTTTACTGCGAACTTTATGTTCCGCAAGACGCGCCCGCCGGAGAGTGGAGCGGAACGCTTCGCTTGACGTCGGACGGCGAAACGCTCGACTTAAAAATTAATTTGGACGTTTGGAACTTTAACATTCCCAACGAGTTAAGTTTCCTTCCGGAGATGAACTGTTATTCGCTTCCGGCAAACGAACTCGAGTATTACAAGTTGGCGCAATTGCATCGGACGTATATCAACCGCGTTCCTTATTCGCATCGCGGGACGGTCGGGGACGGGTTGGCGCCGAAATACGACGCCGCGACGCGTTCCTTTGATTGGCGCGATTGGGATCGTCGCTTTGATTCGTTGTTCGACGGGAGCGCGTTCGCCGATTCGCCGCGAGGCGCAACGCCGATTGAGGCGTTCTATCTCCCGTTTTTTGAGAACTTTCCGGCGAATATTTTCGAGGAATACGACGAAACCGTTCGTCCGGTCGACGCGGCTTTTTCGGACGATTACAAGAAGTCGCTTCACGGCGCTTTGAAGGACGCCGCGCAACATTTTGCCGAATCGGGGTGGAACGATTCGCGCTTTCTTTTCTATCTGAACAACAAGATGGATTACAAACGCAACGGTTGGTCGCGCGCCAGTTCGCCTTGGTTGCTCGATGAACCCGCGAGTTTTCAAGACTTTACGGCGTTGCGCTTCTTCGCGAAACAACTCGATTCCGCCTTGACGGACGCCGGTTTTGCGACGAAGGGTAATAAATTGGCGGAGAAGGAAGGCGAGAGCGGCGCCGCGTCGCGTCCGATTCTTTTCCGCGCCGATATTTCGCGACCGCAGTGGAGTCGCGATTCGCTTGACGGGTTACTCGACGTCAACGTTGTCGCCGGGGATGTTTTTAGGCGTTACAATCGCCGCGTTTTGGAGCGTCGCGATCGGTTTGGCGAACTCGTTTACGCTTATGGAACGACCGCCGCTCCGGAGCTAAACGGTTGGCAACCGGTCGCTTGGTCGCTCGACGCTTGGTCGCTCGGGGCGGACGGAATCGTGCCTTGGCAAACGATCGGCAACGACGAATCTTGGAAGAACGGCGACGAGTTGTCGTTGTTTTATCCGGCGACGGAAGAGGGCGGCGGAAAAGTCGTCGCGTCGTTGCGACTCAAGGCATATCGACGCGGACAGCAGGACGTCGAGTACTTGACGGCGCTTTGTAACGCAACCGGGCGGCCGCGCTGGGACGTCGCGCAGGCGTTGCGCAAGCGTTTGTCGTTGGAGGCGCGCTCGACGTTTCGTTACGCGGAAGACGCCGGAACGCAAGATTACCCGGATTTTTCGTCGGAGGAATGGGAACGTATGCGGCGAGAAATCGGCGCGTTCCTTTCGGAAACCGCGTCGTTTAAGGAGTAAGGAAAGAAGGTGGGAGCGGCGACATCGTGTAGATGGCGCCGCAATTTTAACAAACGCAACGCTAAACGACGCAATTTTCGCCCCGAAGGGCGACGTTATGTCGGAGACGGCGAAACGCAAGTCCTACGACCAAAAGTCGCGTCGAAACGTCTGAAAACTTAACGCGATCGGTAACATCTTTGGTAAAAAAGACTTAGTTTTTGGGTTATATGGCGGAGTCAAACACGTCTTTGAGCGATTCTTCATCGGACGGCTTTTTTTGGGTCGATTCTATGTCTATGAGTTTTTTGATGATTTCTTCCTGGTTAATTTCTAGACCTTCTTGCGTAGGTTGAAGTTCCGGTATGTGTTTAGCGATAAATTGAGCTAACCAAACCGTAGGAAAAGTAGGCGCTTTATTATTTTTTAAAAGCCAGAAGTTGTATCCAAGCGAGCCAAGCATAAAGACGCCGCCAACGCACACACAGATTAAAAAACCCTTGAAAACGATTTGCAGATTGAGAATGTATTTTTGTTCGGTATGTTCGTTTACGTTACCGCCAATAAATATATTGATAAACGGAGACGTTGGGGACGAGGTAGGGCTCGACTCGGGCGGGTTGGGCGCCGACTTTTGAACTAACGTCCGGGACGTCTCGACGTTTACGTTGGGAATGTTCGGCATATGGAGGGACGCGCCGTTGTCTGGGGTAAGATTATTATGAAACCTAGAAAGGCTAGATATTAACTTACAGGAAATTAACCTAAGGATAAGCATAAGAAGAGATATGATGGCGATTATAATACAAGTTTGTACTGTAACGTAGCACATCGCAAGCCTTTCCGTAACAGATAAAAAGGAAGAAACGGGAATAATTGGCAAATTTATTAAAATTATATAGTTGAATCGGATAAATGTCAAGGGAATCCTGGAAAAAACGAGGCGTCGCCCCAAAAGTCTGAAAATGCGAAAAACGAATTATACGTTTGACGCGGCGAGCGTTCTTCGCTTCGCCGAAAACGAGCGAAGAACGCGTAAGATTAGTTGAGATCAACGTTTAGAGAATTTCAATCGTCGCTTTGCCGGTCGTCGGGAAGGCGAAGAAGAGCGTTTGCGACTCGGCGTCCCAACGCCAATTTTCGAGCGCCGTTCCGTCGACCGAAACGCTCGTCGGTTTCGCGTCCAACTTCAAGAGCGAAATCGCGTCGACGCCGGAAGTCGCGGTTGTTTCTAACGTTAGAACGCCGTTTTCGTTTTTTATCGATTCGACGCGACAACTTGACGCAAGGACGGCGGGCGTCGGCGCGGTTACTTTGTCGAGGTCGAGAAGCCAAGCGCGTTCTCCCGGCGCAACTTCAACGCCGTCAAGCGGTTGCAGTTTTGGGTCGAAGAGGTTGACCAAGCGACCCGCGAGTTTTAGCGGTTCGTCGGACAGCGATTCGGTCAACGTCGCCGCCAAAACGTAAGGGCCGCGGCGTTTAAGGAAATAGTTGCGTTCGACGTATTTTCCTCCG
This sequence comes from Thermoguttaceae bacterium, assembly GCA_017436025.1. Taxonomy (GTDB): domain Bacteria; phylum Planctomycetota; class Planctomycetia; order Pirellulales; family Thermoguttaceae; genus RUG369. Next base: position 6,426 of record JAFSDX010000271.1, on the reverse strand, counting down.
GTCGCCGCAACCGCTTCCGCGACAAGACTTCGGTAAGCGTCGGCGTTGTCTTGCGAACGGTTGTAATGCGCCGGACGAACGCGGTCGACGTAAATCCAACCCTTGCCAAATCGGTACTTGCCGCTTTCCGGACGCTTGTTCAAACCGAGCGACTCGAAGAGGTGTTCGCCGGGAGTCGCGTAAGAAAGCGAACCGCTGTTCCACCAGTCTTTCGCCGCGTGATAGACGTCCGTTTCCGCGCCGACGTAAATCAATACGCCGCCTCGATTTACCCAATCGGCGAGAACGGCGTGCAGGCCCGGGCTTGACGGCTTTTGGTATTCGTAACTCAGCGCTAACACCTTATATTTGTCGAGATAGCCCGGGTAGCGGAGCGCGTGGTCGAGAACCGGGACGCCGACCGGGATTCCGCGTTTGATCAGCGGCGTCGCGAGACCGAAGAAATCGCCGAAAGTTTGAATTTCCAAGGTGTTAGGACGCGTCGGATCGGAAGCGTCGGGCGCGGCGCACTCGCGAACGGTCGGCTCGGCGCGCTGGAACATCGCGGAGTCGGCCAAGAGAACGCCGACGCCTTCGGTCGCGCCGTCGTATTCCGCGTTCGGTTGCTTCATATCGCGAAGCTGTTGAAACGTAAGGGTTAACGTCGACGCGTAATCTTTGGGAATCGTCGTCGCGTCGGGAGAGCCGGCGGGGAAAGAACCGAGGAAAACCCGACTCGGCCAAGGCGCGACTTCGTAATAGTGCGTTTCCGATTGCATTAGCGACGCGACTAAAGTACTGAGATAATTCGTTTTATAGTCGTTCCAATCGTAACGCGGATTGTCTTCGACCGGGTCGTTCAGGTAATAAACGCGCTTGCCGGTTCCGCGAACCATCTCTTGCGTTACGTTGTATTCGAGGAACGCCGACTCGAAGGTGCGCTCCGCTTGAACGCCGTTGTAAATGTTGGAATGACGGGAGGTTCCGGTCCAAACTTGCGCGATAATTCCGTCGATTCCCGGCAGGTCGAGGAGGGCCGATTCCGGGCTGACCATCCGGATTTGCGAGTAACTCAGCAGGCTATGCGTCGCGACGTAAACTTTCAGCGGTCGGTTGTAAGTTCTTAGCGAGTATTCTTTTAGCGACGCGCAGACGCGATCGAGCAGGCGGCGGTAAAGGTACTGCATCAACTTCGCCGAGCGGTACTGGGCGTCGCACGACGAATCGGGACGAATCCACGACTCGTTGTAATACATTTGCCATTCGCGTTTGAACGTGTCGCTAAATCCAGCGAACGCCCAGAGTTCCGGTTCTTCGAGGAAGAGCGTTTCGACCCCGGCGTCGACGACTTTTTTCAGGCGGCTTTCGAGGTAATCGCAGAACGCGATACTCGGCGCGAGGTAGGGCGTCGCCGGGTCGTGCATAATGCGCTCGCCGTCGGCTCGGACTTGCGCGTCGTCCCAATGCGTTGCGCCGTCGTACTTTCCGTCGAGGTAATCGTTGTAGCTTCCCCAAGCGACGCCGGTCATCACGGCGACTTTGGAACCGCTTTCGGCGCGCCACTTTTCGAGTGTCGCGATCGCTTCGTCGGAAACGCCGTAAACCATCACGGCGTCGGTTTTTAGGTCGAATCGCGGGTCGTAACCGCCGGCTTGTTGGTACGTCGTGCGTTCGAGAGCGCGGTCGGTGATTAGGTTGGGGGCAAAGTCCGACGTTTCGGAACTTGCGACCGATTCTTGCGCCGAAGCGAGAGAAAAAGTCGCGACGGGGGAACCGGCGAGGCAGGCGAGCGACGCGGCGCCGAACGAAAGGAACGACGCGGCGCGTTTCCAACGGCGACGTCTTGGCGGTAAGTGTTGAAATAGCATTGGTTAGTACTCCTTAAAGTTAGGAAGGCGAGGGCGTCGCAGACACGTCGCGCGCGGACGCTTTTGATTTAATGAATATTGTTGTGGATTTGCGCTTTTCAAAGGCGGAGTTCGCGGCGATCGAAAAAACGTCGGCGAGCGAGAAAAAAGCGGCGTTTGTTCCGGCGCAAGGTTGCGCTCGGCCTCTTTAGTTATAAACAAAAAAATTTTTGAAAAAAGCCCCTTGACAGTTTTTTTAAGCGTCATATATTAATAAATGTCGAGCGCAAGTTGGCGAGCAGAAATAAAAATTGCTTGTCAGTTTGCGTTGAGATTTCGACGCGCGCCAATTTGTTGCAAACGTAATTGGCGCGCGCGAATTCAACCTGTTAAAGAGCATATTAAACCTCGATTTTTCAATGGCTTCCTTTACCTATTATTACAACGCGAAATCCTACGGCTTTAACTACGCCTTCCTCTTTACGGGCTTAGTTGGGGCTCGCGTTGCCGCACAGGTTGGGAACCGTCGTTGAACGTTGGTTTTGACGATATTCCGAAGTAACGAAGGCCCTGCGACGACGCGTTGCAGGGTTTTTTTTTGAGCAAAGCGCCCCTGGGAAGGATGTAGCGATGATTATTTTGCTGAAAAAAGACGCTCGCGAAGACCAGATCGCGAATTTAACCGAGCAACTCAAAGAAATGGGGCTCGAGTCGCACCTCAGCGTCGGCGACGCGCATACGGTCGTCGGGCTGGTCGGCGACACGAAGAGCGTCGACGTCGATATGTTGAAGGCGCTTGAAATCGTCGAATCGGTGCAGCGCGTTCAGGAGCCGTTCAAGCAGGCGAACCGTCGTTTTCACGAAGAGGATACCGTTGTTGAACTTGCGAACGGCGTCAAAATTGGCGGCGGGCATTTTCAAACGATGGCGGGGCCGTGTTCGATCGAGTCGGAAGAGCAGATTATCGAGATTGCGAAGGCGGTAAAAGAAGCGGGCGCGACGATTCTTCGCGGCGGCGCTTTCAAACCGCGCACCTCGCCCTACGCCTTCCAGGGACTCGGCGCCGAGGGGTTGCGCCTCCTCGTTAAAGCTAAGGAAGTTACGGGTTTACCGATCATCACCGAAGCGATGGACGCGTCGCAACTGCCGCTTTTCGAAAACGTTGACATTATTCAAATCGGCGCTCGCAATATGCAGAATTTCGAGTTGCTCAAACAGGTCGGCAAAATGCGCAAACCGGTCTTGCTCAAACGCGGTATGTCCAGCACGCTCCAAGAGTTGCTGATGAGCGCCGAGTACATTATGGCCGGCGGAAACGAGGACGTCATCCTCTGCGAACGCGGGATTCGCACCTTCGAGACGTACACTCGCAACACGCTCGACTTGGCCGCGATTCCGGTGTTGCGCCGCTTGACGCACCTGCCGATCGTCGTCGACCCGAGCCACGCCACCGGGGACGCGAAACTCGTTCACCCGACTTCGCTCGCCGCGACCGCCGTCGGCGCCGACGGCCTCATCGTCGAAGTTCACAACAATCCGCCGAAAGCGCTTTGCGACGGCGCGCAATCCCTTACGCCGAACGCCTTTGCGACGATGATGAAAGACGTCGAAGCGATTCGCCCGTTCGTTTATCGCGGTTGAGGAAAGAATAAAATATGCGCCGTTTGAATTGCTTGAAAAACGGCGCGATTATCAAAAGAATCAAAGACGGTCGGCGCGTTTTTACTCCGACGTAGAGAACGCGTCGCAACCGACGTTAATAGAAGGAATTAAGGAAATGACGAATCTCGAGGAACAAAGAAACCGCATCGACGCGATCGACGAACAGATTGTGAAACTTTTCCGCGAACGGATGGACGCCGCGGCGGAGGTCGCCCGTTACAAGAAGGAACACGGCGTCAAGGTGTTGTCGCAAGAGCGTGAACGCGACGTCGTGTACCACGCTGCGGACGCGGTTGGCGAGGAACTCGAAGAATATGTTAAGTCGTTTTATAACGTGCTTTTGGACTTGAGTCGCGATTACCAACGGGAAAAAATCGACATTCCGTCGCCGTTCGTCGATTCGGTTCGAAAAGCGCTCGAAGAAACGCCCGGTTTCTTCCCGCATAAGGCGACCGTCGCTTGCCAAGGCGTCGAGGGCGCGTACTCGCAACAGGCTTGCGACAAGTTGTTCTCGATTCCGAAAATCTTCTATTTCAAGAACTTCGAAGGCGTTTGTCAAGCGGTCGACTCTGGAATGTGCCGTTATGGGATTCTGCCGATCGAAAACAGCTCCGCCGGTTCGGTCAACGCCGTTTACGACCTGACGCGCAAATATAACTTCCATATTGTTCGGTGTTTAAAGCTGAAGGTCGAGCACAACCTCCTCGCGAAATCGGGCGTCAAATTGAGCGATATTCGCGAAATCGTGTCGCACGAACAAGCGCTCTTGCAATGCGGCGAATTCTTGAAAAAACATCCGGAAATCAAAGCGACCGTCTGCGAGAACACCGCCGTCGCGGCGCGAATTGTCGCGAACTCGGAGCGCAACGATATCGCGGCGATCGCAAGCGGTTCCTGCGCCGAAATTTACGGGCTCTCGTCGTTGAGCGAACGCATTCAAAACAGCGACCACAACTACACGCGCTTCATCTGCATTTCGAAGAATCTCGAAATCTATCCCGACGGCGATAAGATCACGTTCACGACGACGCTATCTCACCGTCCCGGCGCGCTTTACAACCTGATTTCGCGTTTTGCGTCGCTGGGGCTGAACGTCTGCAAAATCGAGAGCCGTCCGATTCTCGGCAAAGACTTCGAGTTCCGCTTTTACTTCGACGTCGAAGGGACGCTCCGTTCGGAACCGACGTTGAAAATGTTGGCGCAACTCGAAAGCGAAGGCGGCTTCGAGTTCCTCGGCGCTTACCGCGAACAGCTCTAACGGTTGCGATCGCGACGCTTAGTTAAGCGCTCGGTTGGAGGCCAAAAACGCTTAAACGTTAACGAAAGACGTTTAAGCGGTTTTTTGATTCTTGGCCCGTCGGCGGCGTCGATACGACGATTTCGTCTGAACGACGTTATGTCGACTTCTTGAGGCGTTGGGGCGATTTTTCGCGTCGTCGGAGGCAACGTCGGCCCGTCTAGGCGGCGAAAGGCGAGCGCGGTGATTTTTTCGCTTTTTTTTGCGTAAAATTTCGGCGAAAACGCGGAGGCCCCCTTTATTTTTGCGTCGCGAACGGGTATCATTAAAGGGACGAATTTTGGCGAAAACCGGTTTGGAGCCAACGACGGTCGCCGCGTCGAGAAGCCGGCGTCGACTGCGGAAAATCAAACGGTTTTTGAAAACTTGAATTTAGTAACGAAAGGTTGAGGATATGACGACGCTTCATTCGCGTTCGATTCGGACGGCGGCGCGCGCTTGCGTTTCCGTTTGCGCTCTCGCTCTCTTTATCTTCTTACTTAACAATAGTTTAGTTGTTAAGGCGGCGGAAACGAACGCCGACGCGAAAACGAACGCTTTCGCCGTTTCGCTCGCGACGCTTCTCGACGAAATGGTCGACCGCGACGCGTTAACTCGTTTTCCGAACTATACTTGCAAACAAGCGAGCAGTTACGACCGCGCCGCGAAGAGTCCGGAGGAAAATTGGTTCGCAAACGCCGACACGGCGCAGTTTATTCGCGTTGAAAAGAACGGCGACCGCGAAGAAGCCGTCTTGATGGAAGCGGAAGGGCCCGGCGCCGTCGTCCGCTGGTGGATCACCGCGCCGCGTTACAAGACGACGCTTCGCGTTTATATCGACGGCGCCGCGGAACCGGCGGTCGTCGGGAAAATCGACGAAATTATCGGCGGCGAAACGCTCGTCGGCGCGCCTCTTTCGGCGGAACGGGCTCGCGGGCGCAACCTCTACCTCCCGATTCCTTACGCGAAAAGCGTTAAAATCACCTGCGACAATATGAAGGAGCAGGGGAACCTTTATTATCAAATCAACTATCGGACGTATCCGGCGGGGACGACGGTCGAGTCGTTCTCGACGCAAGCGCTTGACGCGCAAAAGGATAAGATCGCCGCGACGAGCGACCTGCTCTTGAATCCGGGGAAAACGACGTTCGAAATGAACGCCGAGACGCGCGGTTTCAAGCGCTATATGAAGTCGGAGGAGATGGAAGGACTCTTCGGAATGCACCGCGTTCGCGGGCCGGGCGCCTTGACCGAGATCGACGTCAAACTTCACGCCGAGGATATCGTCGCCGCGACGCGGAGCGTTATTTTGGCGATTTCGTTCGACGGCGAGGAAACCGTTTGGGTTCCGGTCGGCGAATTCTTCGGCTCCGGCGTCGGCGTCAACCCGTATAAGTCTTGGTATACCGAAGTTTGCGAAGACGGAACGATGAAGGCGTATTGGAATATGCCGTTCCAAAAAGAGGCGCGCGTTTCGTTTGTTAATTGGGGCGAGCAGGACGTCGACGTCGAGTACGCCGTTTATTACAAGAAGCGGCCTTGGACGGAAGATTCGATGTACTTCCGCGCCGATTGGCGGCAAGAACGCGAAATCGAGACGGTCGCCGGGAACGGAACGCGCGACTGGAATTACTTAACCGTCGAAGGTAAAGGCGTTTACGT